>DASQND010000129.1:0-21597 GCA_035645215.1 Allosphingosinicella sp. | reverse complement strand
ATAGGCGGCCAGGATCAGCAGCGCGCCGATCCAGCCGGCGATCTCGACGAGGATCGGCATCATCTTTGTCCTGTCATTCCCGCGCCCGCCTCAGCGGCGGCCGGCGAGGCCGCGCAGGACGTAGTGGAGGATGCCGCCGTGGCGGAAATATTCGAGCTCGTTCAGCGTGTCGATCCGGACGCGGACGGGAACGCGGAAGCTGGTCCCGTCGCCCTTCGTGACTTCGATCTCGATCTCCTGGCGCGGCTGGAAATCGGCGACGCCCGTCACCGTGAAGGTCTCCGTCCCATCGAACTCAGGCGGATCGCCGAGGAACTGGAGCGGGACGACGCCCATGCCGACGAGGTTCGAGCGGTGGATGCGCTCGTACGTCTCGGCGATGACCGCGCGCACGCCAAGCAGGTTCGTGCCCTTGGCCGCCCAGTCGCGCGATGAGCCGGTGCCATATTCCTTGCCGGCGACGACGACGAGGGGCGTGCCCTCCTCCTTGTAGCGCATGGCCGCGTCGTAAATTGCGAGCTGCTCGCCCGAGGGCACGTGGCGGGTGTAGCCGCCCTCGACGCCCGGGACCATCTTGTTGCGGATGCGGATGTTGGCGAAGGTGCCGCGCATCATCACTTCATGATTGCCGCGCCGCGCGCCGTAGCTGTTGAAGTCCTTCCGCTCGATCCCGTTCTCGATGAGATACTTGCCCGCCGGGCTGTCCGCCCGGATCGCGCCCGCGGGCGAGATATGGTCGGTGGTGATCGAATCCCCGAAGATCGCCAGCGGCCGCGCGCCGGTGATGTCCCCGGGCGCGGTCGGTGTCATCGACATGCCTTCGAAATAAGGCGGGTTGGCGATGTAGGTCGAGGCCGCGTCCCAGGCATAGGTCGCGCCGCCCGTCAGCGGGATCGCCCGCCAGCGCTCGTCGCCCTTGTAGACATCGCCGTAGCGCGCCCGGAACATGTCGGACGTGACCGACGAGTCGATCAGCGCCCGCACCTCCTCATTGGTCGGCCAGATGTCCTTGAGATACACGTCCGTGCCGTCGCGCCCCACGCCGATCGGGCTTTCGATCATGTCCTCGATCACCGTCCCCTTGAGCGCATAGGCGACGACGAGCGGCGGCGAGGCGAGGAAGTTGGCGCGCACGTCCGGCGACACGCGGCCTTCGAAATTGCGGTTCCCCGAAAGCACCGACGCCGCGACCAGGTCGTTCTTGGCGATCGCCGCGGAGATCGGCTCCGGCAGCGGCCCCGAATTGCCGATGCAGGTCGTGCAGCCATAGCCCGTCAGGTGAAATCCGATCGCGTTCAGATCCTCCGAAAGCCCGGCCTTGTCGAGATAGTCGGTGACCACCTGGCTCCCCGGCGCCAGCGACGTCTTGACCCAGGGCTTGCGCTCAAGCCCCTTCTCCCGCGCCTTCCGAGCCACCAGTCCCGCCGCGATCAGCACCGAAGGGTTGGACGTGTTGGTGCACGAGGTGATCGCCGCGATCACCACGTCGCCATGCCCGATGTCGCAGGCGGTGGACGGCTCCCCGCCGCTCGCCTCCGCCGATCCCGCCTCGACCGGAAACCGCTCCGTCAGCGATCCGCGCGCATGCCCGTACTCGCTCTCGAAGCTCGCCACGAACTCCTCGTCGACCTTGGAGAGCGCCACCTTGTCCTGCGGCCGCTTCGGCCCGGCAAGCGAAGGCTCCACGCTCGACATGTCGAGCTTCAGCGTGTCGGTAAAGATCGGCTCCACGTCCGATCCGGGCTCCAGCCACAGCCCCTGTTCCTTGGCATAAGCCTCGACGAGCGCGATCTGCTCCTCCGTCCGCCCGGTCAGCCGGTAATAATCGAGCGTCTTGCCGTCGACCGGGAAGAAGCCGCAGGTCGCGCCATATTCCGGCGCCATGTTGGCGATCGTCGCCCGGTCCGCGACCGAAAGCGCCGACACGCCCGGCCCGTAAAATTCGACGAACCGCCCGACCACGCCCTTCTTCCGAAGCATCTGCGTGACGGTCAGCACCAGGTCCGTCGCCGTAATCCCTTCCTTGAGCTCGCCGCCGAGGTGGAAGCCCACCACTTCCGGGATCAGCATCGAAACCGGCTGCCCCAGCATCGCCGCCTCCGCCTCGATCCCGCCGACGCCCCAGCCGAGCACGCCGAGCCCGTTCACCATCGTCGTATGGCTGTCCGTCCCGACGAGCGTGTCGGGATAGGCGACCTCCGTCCCCGACCCATCGCCTGAAGACCACACCGACCGCGCGATCGCCTCCAGATTGACCTGGTGGCAGATCCCCGTCCCCGGCGGCACGACCGAGAAATTGTCGAACGCCGAAGCGCCCCATTTCAGAAACTGGTAGCGCTCGTAATTGCGCTCATATTCCAGCGCGACGTTCTTCTCGAACGCCCGCGGCGTCCCGAATTCGTCGACCATCACCGAATGGTCGATGACGAGGTGCACCGGCACCTGCGGATTGATCCGCGCCGGATCCCCGCCCAGCGCCGCCATCGCATCCCGAAGCGCCGCCAGATCGACCACCGCCGGCACCCCGGTAAAATCCTGCATGAGGACGCGCGCCGGCCGATACTGGATCTCGTGGGAAACGCCGGTGCCCAGATTCTTCTGCCAATCGACCAGCGCCTGGAGATCGGCCCGCGTCACGGTCACCCCGTCCTCGAAGCGCAGCAGATTTTCGAGCAGCACCTTCATCGAAAAAGGCAGCCGAGCCACGTCCCCAAGCGCCGCCGCGGCCTTGGCGAGGGAATAATAGGAATAGGTCTTCGCGCCGACCTTGAGCTCGGAGCGTGTATCGAGGGAGTTGTTGCCGACGGCTGTCATCGTGGGGGCGCCTTCCGGGTCTGCGGGACGAGTCCATTTCTGGACCGATTGCCGCGGGCTCTAGCAACGGGGGCGAGGGGTGTGAAGGGTCACACCCGCCGAGCAGCGCGAGCAAGCTGTCCTTCGAGTCGATCAATGCGGCGGAGGCCCGCGCCTGTCAGGCAAACATTGGGAGCTGTTGGACGGCTTCAATGAGGCCATCTACGCCTTGCACAGCACCCGTCGCAGCTTGAGCGCCGCCGCCGAGCGCTGTCAGGTAGCCCACGAGCTTCTGCATGGTCGACTTCGTTGGTTCAGCGGCGGCCTCCCTGACAAGGGTTTCACCCTCGGCCTTCTGCCCTGGATTGAGGTCCGCAGAGTTTATGAATGACAAGACGGACTGCAACACGTCCCTCGTCGGCTCGTGCTGAACGGAGCTGATGGCGTTGGCGGTCGCCACATGGACGCTGCCACCGAATGCAACGGCGCCGAAACTGCTTCCCTGGCCGAAGTTGTTGTTGATCGTCGTCATTGGCCCTGCTCCTAAGATGCGGTCGTCCGGCAACAGCCGTGGAATCTCGCCTTTGACCGCGAGCCGGCGCAGAGCCCCATAGAGGCTAGTGCCGGCCGACGCAGCTTCAAGGCGGGTACGCTGCTGAGACCCAAAAGGCTCTCGCTCGTAGAGCGTCGTTATTAGCTCCCAGTAGTCTGGCGATCTCTCTGCGTTCGCCGCCATATGTTCCAGCAGAGCGTCCCGAGCGGGCAAATACGGTTCTGCAAAGAACCATTCCATCACATACGCGCTTAAGCCAACCACGAAGCTATCTCGGAGTTCAATGGCACTTTCGTGACGCACCTCATCGGAGTCGTCGCGGCTGGCTCTTTGCACCATTTCTAAGTTCTTAGAGAGGTTGCTGTGATCCGAAAACAGGAGGCGCAGAACCCACTTTCGTACCTCAGGAGGGCTGGAGTCGAACTCTGACAGCGGTATCTTGAGGGAATCAAAGCCGAGCTTTAGCTTTGCCAAAGCCCAGATTGAGTATTTAGAAACTGAGGCGATGGGATGAAGGTTTAATTGTTCCAAGGCCGTTTTGTTTTTGTGGGATGCAAAAAATAAGTGTTCGGGAGCTTTCCCCGTTCCTGTAAGCACGAGGCCAGCTTTCAACTCTGGGGTGGTCGCATTATCAATGGGAATTCGGCTTGCGACTAGCCTCTGCATCTCATCATTACTGAAACGAGCAGCCGCAATTAGATTTGCGCCTTCTACTTCAACTCCAGCGGCTGAAAGCAGCTGAGTGGCTTCCGTAGGTGCTTGGGCGAAGAGGGCTGCAACTGTGGAGGTCATAAGGTCAGGGTCGTCAGCCGCCGGGCCGAGCTGATCGAGAATGGGCTTCCAGTCGCCCCCAAGCCCGAGAATGGCAACAACGTTTAGCGACCACCGTCGCACGCCGCGTTCAGGGTGGCAAAGGCAGACGCGCAGTCCGTCACGAACCGGCTTTGGATCAAGAAAGCGCCGACCGTCTCTCAGCTGTTCGCATAACCACTGAAGAGCCCGCTGAGCCACTTTGGAGTCGCTGTGGATCATCTGGGTCAGGAGATAGCGCTCCTCCTCGATCAAAAAGATGCGTGGATGAGCCACGTTCGCACTGCCCCAATAATTCGTCCCGTTGGTGGCTTATAATGTGTTTTGTCCAAGGATCAAAATCGTCGAAGTTGTTGAATCCTTGGCGAAGATCGAGCCAGGCAAGATCGTTGATTGCGAGGCGCTTCGTCATGGGCTCAAAGTCGTCCGGCGCGACGTAGCGCACCACTGCTAGTACAGAGTCGGGCGGCGAACCGTCTTCTGGCAATACATAGAACAACAGCGTGGCAGCATCCTCTAGGGGCCGCGCGAGACTCCCAACGTGCATATCAAGATCGATGGCCAATGCTGCTAGGCCAGCGGAGGTTGCCCCATGGTCGCCGCGGTCAAAAAGCGACCTGTCCTGCTTTGTGACGGGAGCCGTGAACCCGATCGTTCTCTTCTCTTGGAACGTGTCCCGGTGCTCTCGATATCGGCCAACGCGGTAGCTGAGAGTTAAACAGCCGCGCATCACAACCACAAAAGCCGTTAATGGCAGATAGGGATCTCGCGGAGCATGATGGCAGGTAAGATACCGCACGTGCGAGCTGTCGAGCGTTGCCGCCATGTGCGTAGGGCCAATGCCTCCAGCCGCGTTCTTTGGGAGGCTGCTTAGAAGGTGCATCGGTAGGCACAGAATGTCAGATTTCGGGAGTTCTCGTTCTCTGCGTTTTGCGATGATTGGATTACGGTGTTCGGCGGGAATGGCCGCGTCATCCAGGAACTCACGGAGGAGAAAGCGACCAGGGTGCGCACGGTAAAACCGGCTATTTTCGCGCAGCAGCAAAATGTCTTCGCTCAGGCGCGCGCCCAGCGTGTTATGTTGCGTTCTGCCGTGCAGGTGCGGCGGCACAAGGTGAAGGAGGTAAGCCTCATCCATAATCTCTCGGGTAGACATGGGTCGGCGCACGCGGCGGAGAATTTGTTCCGCTAAATCGAGGTACGAGTCCGTCGTCTGAGCCATTTCAACCTTTCCAAGGCCATGGTTAATCGACCCGTCTAACCTTATCAATAAGCGCCGCTCCCTACCAAGAACGCTCTACCCGATCATTCGGTCAGCGCAGCGACGCGCTCGCTGCATCCCGTGGGGGGACTACGCCTCCGCGAAGAGGGCCATCCTCAACGAATTGCACCCCCTCCACCTGAAAAGCCTGCTGCAACTTCTGCACTCGTGCCGGCAGCACCGACTCCCCCGCCTCGAACCGCGTAATCGTCCGCCAGCTCACGCCCGACGCCTTGGCGAGATCGTGCTGCGTCCAGTCCAGCGCCGCCCGCGCCATGCGGCATTGCCTCACATCCATTTTGGCGATGTTCTCGCAAAAAGCACTTGCGCCCCGATCCGCAAAATGGCTATTTAATCGCCAGAACTCGACTCCACCGCCATCAGCGGGAGAACCTTGGACATGGCTGCCGGGGAGCATAGCTGCACGCGCCGGGATGTTCTAGGCGCTGCCGCCCTGGCAGCGGTAGCGGTCTCGTTGGGGGCGGCCGCGGAAGGCTTGCCCGCGCCCTCCCAGGCAGCGCCGGGCGGGCCCCGACCGCTCCCCGGAACGGGAGAGGGGAAAGGCAAGTGGGCTCGCGCGCTTGCGTCCGTGCGGCGGGCCGAGGGGAGGATGCGGGCGGCGGAAGGGGCTTGTTCGGTGCCGGGGCTGGCGATCGAAGAGGTGTTCGCGCGGGAGGAGACGCTGGGGGACCGGATCGTCGGCTTCAATCGCGCGCTCGCGCGGCTGCTCGCGGCGCCGGCGCCGGACCTCGCCGCCCTCGCCGTGAAGATCGGGCTCGCGGCCGATTACGAGGCGGTGACGCTTAACGGCTGCGAGCAGTGCCTCCAGGTGATGAAGGCCGACGCGCTCCGGCTGGCGGAGCTCGCGCCCGCCCCGCGCTGAGAAAGCTCGCCCCCAGCCTAGTCACCCGTTCGGTCCGAGCGAAGTCGAGGACCGCTGCCGAGCCCTTCGACGCCGCCTGCGGCGTCGCTCAGGATAAACTACGTCGAGGCCCTTCTTCCCTCCCTGCACCACACCTCCCCAAAACGAACTCCGAAACGGACACACTTCCGCTGTCCGCCTCGCGCGCCGCCGCTAGCCTCTCCCCCAAGAAGACGAACGAGGGGGACGAACATGCGAATTCTGGTTCTGGCGATCGCGGCGGTGGCGGGGGCGGCGTTCTTTGCGCCGGCGGCGGCGTCGGCGCATGGCGGCGGGCTCAATCGCGAAGGCTGCCATAACGACCGGCAGCGCGGCACCTACCATTGCCACCGCGCCTCCTCGGGAACGCGCGGCTCGGCCCCGCGCCGCGGCCGGGGCGGACGCCGCGGCCGGCGCTGAGCCGCCGCCCTTCCAATGTAGGATTTGCAATGCTCTGATGCCCGACCGGCGATTCGCGCCGGCGGGAGATCGGAAACGGTGAACGGATGCTGCCATGCCGGGCGCGGCGCCGGGACCGCGCAAGCGCGGGGCCTCGCTGGAGCGCGTCCGCGCTCCGGCCGCCGCGGCGCCGAGGCCTGGCGCGAATTTGCTGAGACCATGAACTTCGTGAACTTCGATCGCCCGTCGCGCTTCCTTCGGAAAGGCCGCTCATGAGCACCGGCATCCTCCAGATCACCCCGTTCATGCACGTCCGCGATCTCGAGGCGGCGCTCGCCTTCGTCTGCGGGACGCTCGGCTTCGAGCTGCGCGTCCGGGTCGGCGCCGACTACGCCTATGTCGCGCGCGGCCCGGCGGGGCTCAGGATCATGGCCTATCCGGACGCACATCTGTTCCGGGGCGGGCGGGACCGGTTCGCTTATTATCTCGACGTGCGGGACGTCGACGCGCTCCACGCGGAGCTGCAGGACAGGCTCGACGCCCTGCCGCCGGAGGATGTGCACGGCCCGGCGGACAAGGAATACGGACAGCGCGAACTCCTGGTCCGCGCGCCGGACGGGCAGCTCTTCGTCTTCGCGCAGGCGATCGGCTGAGGGGTGGGGGCGCGCGCCGGCCTGAGACGGGAAACGTGCCGGGCCGCCTACTTTGGGGGGCGGACGGCCCGGCGACCGGCCCTCGGCTGGTCGGGGGGCGACTGCTCTGCGAGCCGGTCAGGCCCTGCCTCTAAAGACGCGCAGATGAACGAGGAGCCTGTGTTCGCAAGGGTTTAAGCGCCCGGGTGCTCATTCTGTGCGGCCGGGGGAGCCCCCGAGAGACGTGCCGGCCCGCCCGCGCTAGGCCGGCGCCGCGCAGCCGCTCCGCCGCTCGCCGCCGACGACGAGCTCCGCGGCGAAGGGGTAGCGCCGGTCCGACATCCCGTCCGAACAGCCGGGGGCAGGGCGGATGGTGAGCGCGAAGCGGCGGCCGCCGAGGGCGCCTTCCCAGGTGCCGCCGCCGCCCGCGCCGGGCGTGAAGCGGCTCCAGACCCGGCTGCCGGCCTGGTCCTCGGGATGCGAATAAGTGACGCAGCGCCCCTCGGTGCGCGCCGCCCAGAACGGCTCGGTGCCGACGGCGCGGAAGGCGGCGACGCGGACCGGCGCGCTCCCCTGCATGTTGCAGGGTCCGGACCTGACGGCGGCGGTTGGGCCGGGAGCCGGTGCGGGCGTCGGAGCGGGGGCCTTGCCGGGTACCGGCGGCGTCGCCACCGGACCGGCATCGCCGCACGCGGCGACGAAGCCGCGCGCGAGGTCGGCGGGGACGGCCGGGTGCGGCCCGCTCGTCTGCGCCCCGTAGCTGGCCGAGACCGGGCCGGCGAGAAAGGCGGCGAGCCCGGCGGGCACGGCGCCGGTGCCGCTGACGCCGCCGCGTAGGCGGTCGCCCCGCGTGTCGGCGACCAGCGCGGCCGCGTCTCCGGAGCCGCCGAACGACAGCCGCTCCTCGCTGCCGACGGGGCGGAAGGAAGGAACGTTGACAAGGAGCCGCCGCTCCCCGGCCGCGCAGAACAGCCGGATCGCCGTCCCGCCGCCGGCCGCAGGAAGGACGAGCGCGGCGCCCTCGCCGCTCGACTGGAGGTCCCAGCCGGCGGCCGCGGGAGCGGGAGCGGATGCGTTGGCGGACGCAGCTGCGGCGCCGGCGGCGTTCGCCTCCGCTCCGTTGCCGGAAGCGTTCGGCGCCGCCTCATCCTGTCCGGCCTCACAGGCGGCGAGGAGCAGCAGGGCGGCGGTGGCGGCGATCGGACGGGACGTGCGCATGTGAAAAGGTCCTCCCGCCCTGCTCGTCCCACCCGCGGCGCGAGCCGTCAACCGAAGACGCATCCGAAACGACGCCGGCCGCGCCGGGAGAAAGGGGGTACGGGGCGCGGCTGGCGTGCGGCGGCGGCAGGCGGGGAAGGCTGAGCCGCTCCGCCCGCAGGTGCGATGCGCTCGCGGCGGAGAGTGTCGGCTTCCTCGGTCATGAGTTGGCGCGGTTGCCCCGGCACGTCCGCCTCCTTCATCACCAGGTCGGCGGCGACCGTGCCGATCCGCGCGGCGCTGTTTACGACCTGCGGCGCGGCGGGGGCGTTCCAGGTCAGGAGGGCGAGCTTGAGAACGGCGAGGCCGAGGGCGCCCAGCAAGGCGAGCATCGTCGGCAGCACGGCAACGCCCTTGCGGCTGAGCCGGCGCGGTTGTGCAAGGCACGTTCGTACACGGTGCCGGCTTCTCCCCCCAGCCGCCGGGCCCGGTGGCCGGGCGCTGCTGCTTCACCGGAAGCCGCGGGGCTGGGCGTCGGCGCAGGGCGCCCCGCGTCTCGTCGCGTACCTCCGAGCAGATCCGTGCCGATCGGCCGCGCCGCCGCCGCGGTTCGCGTCACACGCGAAGCGGGCCTCTCTCGCTGACTTGAACGCGGCGTCCTGCCCTTGCCGCACCTCGAGCCGCCGCGCCTGGCGCGCGCGCTGCCGGCGCGTGTCGTTCGCGTGACTCGAAAGGCTCGGCCGACAGCCCCGCTCGAAGCGGCGGGTATCCCCGATCGTCAGGGCCGGGGCGAGGCCGGGTCAGGCGGCCGCGGACCGGCGCGGCGTTCCATCAGGACGGCGCGGCCCCAGCGGGTCTCGACCGGTCCGCTGACGACCGCGAACCCGGCTTTTTCATAAGCGCGGCGGGCACGCAGATTGTCCGGGTGCGGGTCGGTCCCGATCGCGGGGGCGCCAGCGGCGAACAGGCGGTCGCAATGCTGGCGGAGGAGGGCGGTGCCGTGGCCGCGGCCGCGCAGGGCGCTCTCCCCGATGTAGAGGTCCACGCCCCGCGATCCCGGCGGCAGATAGGAGAAAGGGTGGAGGTCGAACGCGTGGCAGGCATAATCCTGCGCGAAGGCGAAGGGGCGGCCGGCCTGCTCGACGATCCAGAGCGCCATGTCGGGGTCCGCGAGGTGGGCGGCGAGTTCGGCCTCCGGATCCTCCCACGCGCCCCACCAGGCGAGGACGGCGGGCGTTTCGCGCCACCGCTTCAGGATCGGGAGGTCGGCGAGGGCGGCGGGGCGGAAGCGGTAGGGCGCGTTCATGGCGCGAGCATAGCGGAAACCGACGCCCGCGGCGCGGCGTCGACCCGGCCCGCCAGGCGCACGGAGCGAGGCCGGCCCGGCGTTCCGATACGTTCGATCGAACAGGTCAGTCGCCGCTGACTTCGCGCGGGCGTGGATAGCTGTAGCTTGGCGAGCAGCCGTAGGCGCCCCAGTTCGAGTCAACGGCGATCGCCGGGCGTCCGAATAAGGAGCGCGCCGGCACGAAGACTGACGCGGACCGCATTCGCATGGCCGAGGTTCTTGGCGGCACGGAACCGGGTCCGGCCGCCACTCGCCGGGTGGCCGGGGAGCGCGTTATGGCGGGGAGGGCCGGCGCGTGCTCCAGCTGGTCACGCAGCGCCGCGCGGCGTTTCGCGCAATCCTCTGGCGCAGGCCGGCGCGTCCGGCCTAGGCAGAGCGTGTGATTCGCAGCCTCGCATCGATCGCTCTTGGCCTGCTGCTCGCCGGCTGCGGCGGCGGCGCGCCGGACGATGCGGCGGCGCCCGCGAACAGGTCCGAGCCGGCGCCGCAGGCCGCGTCGCAGCGCGCCAGCGCGCCGCTCCCCGGTGTCGTGCGCGTCCGGATCGAGACGGAGGCGGGCGCGATCGTCCTCGCCCTCGATGCAAAGCGGGCCCCGGTCACGACCGCCAATTTCGTGCGCTATGTCGACGAGCGCCGCTTCGACGGCACCACCTTCTACCGCGCATCGAGGACGCCGGGCGCCGCGGGCCGCGGCTTCGTCCAGGGCGGCATCCGGCGCGACGTGCGGCGCATGCGCCCGGCGATCCTCCACGAGCCGACCAGCGAGACCGGCATCACGCACGGCGAAGGCACGATCTCCATGGCACGCGCCGAGATGGGCGCCGGCGCGATCGGCGACTTCTTCATCACCGCTTCGGCCATGCCGTCGCTGGACGCGCGCCCGGGTGCGCCCGGCTACGCGGCGTTCGGCCGCGTGACCGAGGGCATGGACGTGGTCCGGCGCATCCTCGCGGCGCCGACGATCGCGAATGCGGGGCGCGGCGCGATGCGGGGGCAGATGCTCGAGGCGCCGGTCCGGATCGTCGCCGCGCGCCGGGTGGAGTGAGGCAGCGACGGCGCTGCGATCAGGTGGGCCGCCGCCGGAAGGTCACACGAAAGTCTCACCGGTAGCGCTTCTTCGACTTCTCCGCAGCCATGCCGATCGGATCGATGTGGTGGCACATGTCGACGAACTCGCCGCGGCTCAGTTCGCCGGCCTCCCCGCGCTGGCACTTCTCCCACGCCGCGGCGCCGCGAGCATCCCGTGCTGACCGCGCCTCGGCCTCGAGTCGGGCGGCGGACTTGGGCGGGCGCTGTTCGGTGAGGAAATGCGGCAGCTTGCCGTCGGCGATGTCGGCCATCTCCAGCTCCGCATCGAGCGTGTCCGGATCGAGCAGCTCTTCGGGTGGCGCGGGCAGTTTCGGCTCCATTGCGCGCAGGCTGGCGTTCAGCTCAAGTGCGGGCGGCGGCGCTGGCTCGTCAGGCGGCGCGATCACGGCAGGCCGGGCGAGATCGGCAGCCTGGGCGAGCTCGGCAGGTTGCGCAGGCTGCACAAGCTGGGCGGCGCCGCCGCCGTAGCGCTCGGGCTTGAGGTGGCGCAGCAGGAACATCAGCAGGCGGTCGTTATGAACCCGCTTGGTGCAGACCACTTCGCCATTCTCATCGTAGACATTGTGCTCGACGCCTTCGAACGCGCGCTCGAAGGCAATGTCCTCGACAAGGCCGCCGGCATGGTGCCGCGCCGCCTCCCAGGCGCGGGCGAAGGCGGCGCCGTCCGGCGAGCGGCGCAGGCGATAGGCGGTTTCGCGCGCCATGCCGACCGCCTTGGCGGCCTCGCCGACCAAGCCGGTATCGGCGAGCACCTCGATGAAGCGCCGCTGCTTCTCCTCGGTCCATCCGTCGTAGCGCGGGCGGCGGCGGACGGGCACCCAGCGGTATTCGGCGGGATCGTAGACCTCGCGCGGCGGCGCGCCGTCGCTGCTGTCGGTTGCGGGATCGGCGGCGGCAAGCTCTTGCCCGGGCTCACGGCGGGGATCTGATGTGTCGCTCATCTGCGAGGGTAGAACAGACGAAAACCTACATTGCAATATGTGGAGAGGTGAGACGAGCCATGCGGGTTGTACGGCGAGCCACAGCGTTCCTTTTCGCTCCTAATGTAAGATTCGTGCACGTTGCTGCTCAGCAGCGGGATCAGCCCCGAGGCAACCCGGTCGGCCAGCCGATGGAAGCATTCCGCTCGAGGGACGCTCTTGCGCCACCGTCCTGCCATGCTGCGATACGCGTCAAACAATCCGCCAATTGCCGAATGCTATGTTGCGAAACAGGAGCGAAGCCAGGCGTGCAGTTGATGGATATGTAGGTCTGCGGAGCCTCGCGACCAGGCGCACGAAAGATTTTGAGAAGCTCCCCCCTCTCTACAATCGAGAGGCGCCGATTGGCGGGGATGGTCCCGTTGGCACGAAAGCGAGGCGAAGCGTTGAAGATGTAGCTTTTCACATTGGGGCGCTGCAGCGAGACGTGAGTGGCTATCCCCCCTCCAAGGGAGTGGCCGGTGACATTGACGGCAACCTGGGGGTCGGTCGCGGCTCGGATCCGGTCGTAAGCAGCAAGTCCGCGGGGGTTTTGCCGAGCGAGCAAATTGCCGTGTGGCATATCGCGGCCAAGCAGACCCTCGGTCCCGCGGAACGCGATGATGACCTCGGCGAGTTGGCCAGCGCCCCGGCGTTCGAACACGGAATAGGCAAAGCCTATTTCGTCGTTCGGTACATTCTGCGGATTCGAATAGTCTGGACCAAGGTCGTATCGCTCACCGTCAGAATAAGCGTTGTTCGACATCTGCGCATAAGGATACGCCTCGACCGCAGCGATCCTGATCTGGTCCGCCCATCCAGAAGGATGGTTGCGACCCGTCAGCTCGGTTTTCTGCCAGTAGGTGCAGCCGGAGCTGAGCGCGAGCAGAGCGGCGGCGGCAATCAGCCTCAATGACATGGTGTCCCCCTCCATGAAATCCTCCGCAACTGATCACATCATCTTCGAGCGGGCAAGTGAATGATGCGCCCGAGCATAATTTTTCGTATCGGTGATGGCCCCTTAGGTTCGCTGCAGGGACGAGCAGGCGGGCAGCGACGATCTCGTTGGCAGGGCGCGACAAAGCGGGGCACCCTTGTTGGGCCGGTACTTGTCACAGCCAGCGGCCCAAGTCAGGCATCGCTCCATCTCGGGGACGGAATTTGGCGGAAGTCGCGCAAAATCGTACAAGCGCTCGCAATGGCACAGATGAACATCTCGATCCCGGACAAGCTCAAGGGCTGGGCCGAGCAGCGCGTGGCCGAGGGCCGCTACAGCAGCACCAGCGACTATGTCCGAGACCTCGTCCGCCGCGACCAGGAGAATGAGGAAAAGCTGCGGCGGCTACAGGCGGCGATCGACGAGGGGCTGGCGTCTGGCGTGAGCGAGCGCACGATCCAGGACATCATCGCCGACCGGCGCAAGCGGGACGGCCTGGCTTGACCCACGTCGAGCTCAGCCGTCAGGCCGACGCCGATCTCGGCTGAGCGGGAAGGGCGCCGCGATGAAGGTTCGGGAAGGACCCTACCGCATCGCGCGCGGCGGGGCGGAGGGGTGAATGCATTGCGGCAGAACAGCCGATGACGGCGGCAAGGAGCCCCGATCCCCTCAGCCGGTTATCTCAGCGCGCCATGGATTGACCCAGAATGTCTTGCTCGTGTCGCACCCACGCGCGTCGAAGTCGGGAGCGGGCGGCGCGCTGCGGCCATTGACAACCACGCGCTGGCCGATCCGTAGCCGCTGGTCGCGGAAAAGGATGACCTCACCGGCCGCATCCCATCTGGTACCGTCGGGCCAAATCAGCAGAAACCGACTTTCGCCGAAACGCAGGAAGAAGCAGCCGTTCTCGAGTGCAAGCGTCCCTTCGGCTCCGATCGCGTGATAGTTGGCGCCCTCCGGGGCCGGGCGGGTGAGCAGCACCGGCTGCGCGGGCTCGGCCACGGTCGATGCCCGTGGATCGGAGCCGGCGGCAGAGCTCTCATTCTGCATGGCCGGCGCGCAGCCGCTGGCCGCGAGGACGGCGGCGGCGGAGAGAAGAAGCAAAATAGGACGTTGCGAGGCCATGTCGGTCATCCAAAGACCAAAGTGTAGCCGCCATAATCGATCTCATCCACGGGTGTATAGATGATGTTGTAGGTGCGGTCCGTGCCGGTGTAGGTGGCGCAGCCGGAGAGAATTCCCCAGGCGACGTCATAGGTGAAGATCGGGGCGCCGCTGTCGCTGTTGCAGTACATCGTCTCCGTTCCGCGAGCCCGAATCTCTACGAAGTTCGCATGGCAATCGACATAGGTCGGGCTGTTCGAGCAGCCTGGAGCAGGGTAATTGGGATCGTAATATTTGCTTGTCACCTCGCCGCACGATTGGCCGTAGCGCGGCCCAGTCGCTTGGCCATAGGCGCAGATATAACTTCCTGCGGTGGTCGCCGTCCGCTCGACCGTGCTGGCGCCCTCACGGAATCGCCGCCCTTTGAGAACACGCGGGGCCTCGTTGCGGTTGCCGTAGAATTCCGGGACCATCGCAACGTTACCGGTGAGAAAGCCGTAATCGCCCCACGCGTCAAAGTGGATGGCCATCGTCAGTGGGTAGGTTGCCGTTCCTTCGCGCCACTCCTGCGGCTCGTCGCAATGACCGGCTGTTAAGGCCCCAGTGCGGCCTGCGCTGTTGCGTGCGACAAAGGCCGTGGTGCACCACCGTCTGCCATCGGAAAGATAGAGGGGAGCCCCGCCGCGAACAGCTTGGGGCGCTACGGCTACCGGCGCTACCTCGATCCGGACGGGCATTCCGAGCCTCACTGCGAGACCGGCACCGGCGGTCCTGATCGCCCCCGCCTCAAGATCGGTGCCGCCTACCAGCACCGACATTTCACCGGTGCGCTCGTCATAGCCAAAGCCCTGAAGCGTCGGGAAGGTTGAGCGGAGCAATGCGTTGCTGGAGCCTATGATCTCCCGAGCGCGCGCCCGGCTCACTCCAGAGGAGGCTTCGAAGCGAACCGGAACGTCGAGATTGGTGACTCCGATGTCGGTGCGGCCGGTGCTCACGGTAAGAGTGCGGTTCGCCGGCAATGTGGCGCCGGTGACCCGGATCACCAGCCCGAACGCTCCGTCATGGCTGAAGTAGCTGCCGGATAGCATGCTGCCGATTTCCGTCTCCAGAGCTGCGACTTCAGCACCCGAACTCCCCATGATGAGCATCCGCCGCTTGGCCTCATCCAGAGGCACACCGTAGGCGCGTGCGTAGCTGCGGGCGTCGCTTTCAAGCGCCTCGGCAGGCGTCAGGTGCGATTCCGAAGTTTGTCCGGAAGACGGCGCGGCGGTGATGGCGAGGCAAAGCGCCGCAGCGGAGATGTGGAAGCGGAAGCGAAGCATACAGTCCTCCATACGCGAGGCGACAGAAACGAGATGCAGCTCCTTATCGTTCCGAGCGAGGCGGCCGCATTCTAGTCCATAATGACTTGATCATGGAGCTATCGAATGGACGCGACCGTGGTCACAGCGATGACTTTATACTAACTCCATATCCCGCATTTTTACTGTAACGGCACCCAAAGGATAAACATGGTGCGTAACAGTTTGTGATTTTGCTGTCGGTTTCCGTGTCAAATTCCTTTCGAAGGCAGATAGATTTCTCCGCCCTTCTCCCGGAACTTCTCGCTCATCTCCGCCATACCTTGTTCCGCCTCGGCTTCGCCGAGGCGACCCCTCTCCCCGCTCGCCTGCGGCGAGTCGCCCTCTCCCGCAAGGGGAGAGGGGTGGGTGGCTTCGAGGAAGGTGTCGGCGCTGGCATTCTGCTTTGCGGCGAAATCCCTCACTTCCTGGGTGATCTTCATGCTGCAGAATTTTGGGCCGCACATGGAGCAGAAGTGGGCGGTTTTGGCGCCTTCCGCGGGGAGGGTCTGGTCGTGATATTGTTCGGCGGTGTCGGGGTCGAGCGACAGGTGGAACTGGTCGCGCCAGCGGAATTCGAAGCGGGCGCGGCTCAGGGCGTCGTCGCGCATTTTGGCGGCGGGGTGGCCCTTGGCGAGGTCGGCGGCGTGGGCGGCGAGCTTGTACGTCACGACGCCGACTTTGACGTCGTCGCGGTCGGGGAGGCCGAGATGCTCCTTGGGGGTGACGTAGCAGAGCATCGCCGTGCCGAACCAGCCGATCATGGCGGCGCCGATTGCGCTGGTGATGTGGTCGTAGCCGGGGGCGATGTCGGTGGTGAGCGGGCCCAAGGTGTAGAAGGGGGCTTCGCCGCAGGCTTCGAGCTGCTTGTCCATGTTGGCCTTGATCTTGTGCATCGGCACGTGGCCGGGGCCTTCGATCATGACCTGGACGTCGTGGCGCCAGGCGATCTGGGTGAGCTCGCCCAGAGTGGCGAGTTCGGCGAACTGGGCTTCGTCGTTGGCGTCGGCGATGGAGCCGGGGCGGAGGCCGTCGCCCAACGAGAAGGCGATGTCGTAGGCCTTCATCAGTTCGCAGATTTCCTCGAAGCGGGTGTAGAGGAAGCTCTCCTTGTGGTGCGCGAGGCACCATTTCGCCATGATCGAGCCGCCGCGGCTGACGATGCCGGTGACGCGCTTGGCGGTCATCGGGATGTAGGGGAGGCGCACCCCGGCGTGGATGGTGAAATAGTCGACGCCCTGCTCGGCCTGCTCGATGAGGGTGTCGCGGTAGATCTCCCAGGTGAGGTCCTCGGCGACGCCGCCGACCTTTTCGAGCGCCTGGTAGATGGGGACGGTGCCGATGGGCACGGGGCTGTTGCGGATGATCCATTCGCGGGTGTCGTGGATGTTGCGGCCGGTGGAGAGGTCCATGACCGTGTCGGCGCCCCAGCGGATCGACCAGACCATCTTGTCGACCTCGGCGGCGACGTCGGAGGCCACGGCCGAGTTGCCGATATTGGCGTTGATCTTGACCAGGAAGTTGCGGCCGATCGCCATGGGCTCGGATTCGGGGTGGTTGATGTTGTTGGGGATGATGGCGCGGCCCCTCGCCACTTCGTCGCGGACGAATTCGGGGGTGACGTAATCGGGGATGGACGCGCCGAAATCCTGGCCGTCGCGGGCATGCGCGGCGAGCTGCTCGCGGCCGAGGTTCTCGCGGACGGCGACATATTCCATCTCCGGCGTGATGATGCCTCTGCGGGCGTAGTGCATCTGGCTGACGTTCGCGCCGGCACGCGCGCGCAGGACGGTCTTGCGGACGTTGGGGAAGGGCTGGACGCCGCCTGAGCGGTCGGGGCCGAGCTGGCCGTTGTCCTCGGGCTTCACCTCGCGCTGGGGGACGTCCTCGACGTCGCCGCGGGCGCGGATCCAGTCGCGGCGGACTTCGGGGAGGCCGGCCATGATGTCGATGCGGGCTTCGCCGTCCGTATAGGGGCCGGAGGGGTCGTAGACGCGCAGCGGGGGCTCGCCGCAGCCGGGCTCGAGGTGGATTTCACGCATGGCGACCTTGAGGGGTCCGACATGGACCTTGCGGCTGCCGCGGATCGGGCCGGTGGTGACCTTGAGTTCGGTGCGGGCGGGTGCGTCGGCCATGTCGTTTCTCCATCTATCGGAGGAAAACGGGCTTGCGCTCGCTCCCTCCCTACGCCGGTGTCAGCCGGATCAGGTTCGACGGGTCTCGGCGCGCATGGGACCCCGCAAAAGTACTACTTTTGCGGGAACCCCCCAGCCGACTCTCAACCCTGTGCGCAGGGTCCCCCGGGGATGGGGCCCGGCTTAGGCCGCCGCCGCTTCGCTGGGAAGGGCGAAGTTGTGGCGCGCGCGGCGATCATGTGAAGACTTCGGCGACCTCCGCATCGGGCTCGGCATAGGTGTTCTCGACGCGGACGGACTTCAGGAGATATGCGGTCCAGATGCCGGAAAAGACGGCGCCGCGGAGGATTTCCGGCGCGACGGCCTCCGTCATGAGGCCGACCGGCAGCCCGCCGACGACCGAGAGGACGAGCAGTTCGAGGCCGAGCGCGCCCAGCGACAGGATCCACAGGCCCGGGATCACGATGCGGATCGTCTTGCGGCTGTGGACGCTGTTCAGCCGCCAGGCGAGATACCAGGCCAAGGCGATGCCGGCGGCCGAGAGGGCGACCTCCAAGCCCTGGACGAGGCCCAGGCGCTCGCCGAACACCTCGAGCATCGTGGGATCGAGATAGATCTGCACGGTGTCGACGATCGTGCGCAGCGGCGTCAGCACCGCCAGGACGATGACGAGAAAGGCGAGCCATCCGCCGACGCCGCGAAGTTCATGGTCGCTGTAGGACATCGGCCTTCTCCTCCGCCGTTTGGCCCGAGCTTAGCGGCGGGCGCGCGATTGCCAAGCCAGTTGGAGCGGCGGCGGCGCGGGCGTGGAGCGAGCGGGCGCGGCGGGCCGCTTCGGGGAGGGCGGCTTCGAGCATGCGGCCGCGGAAGGTGCGGCCGTCGTTTGCGCGCCAGGCGAGGAGGTGATCGGGGATGATGCCGCGCACTTCGTTGGAGCCGTCGGCGCGGAGGCGGGCGCAGTCGGGGAGGGTGAGCGTGGCGCCGCTGTTGGGCAGGCGGGTCGGGGTGCCGCCCCAGGTGTGGCCGCAGCCGGAGCCGCCGGTGCGGGCGCCGACAAGGAGCGCGGCGCGATTGTCCTGGAGGAGGGCGGCGAACTGCTCGGCGGCGGACCAGGTTTCGCCGTCGGTCAGGACCATGACCGGGCCGCGCCAGGCGCCCTCGCGATAGGGGTGCTGGCCGGCGTTGAAGATCCAGGGGCCCCACTCCTTGTCAAGGAACTCGCCCTGGCGGGCGCGGCCGACGAGGCCGGTCGAGAAGCCGGCGCTGCCGAGCCACGGGCAGGCGGGGTCGCCGGTGGGCGGGCAGCGGCGCTGCGCTTCGGCTTTGGCGGCGGCGGCTTCGGCGGCCCAGGCGAGGAGGCGGGTGCGCTCGGCCGGGCTCGCGGCGTCGGCGGCGAAGGCGCGGAGGCGCTCCTCCAGGCGGCCCCAGGTGCCGGCCCAATGTTCGCCGCGGACGAACGCCATGCGGGCGGACTGGAGCGGGCGGGGCGTGACCATCCGGGCGGCGGCTTCGGTCCATTCCGAGCCGCCGCCATTGCCGGTGATGTCGACGAGGAGGATTTCGGCGCCGGCGGCGCGGAGCGCGGTGAGGCGCTCGATCATGGCGGCGGTGAGGCGGCGGTAGGCGTGAGTGACGATGCGGTTGTCGCAGGTCTCGTCGCAGGGGCGGTCGAGGGGGATGGGGAGGGCTGCGACGGCGTCGGTGCAGAGGGTGGGGAAGCCGTGGGGACCGAAGATGCCGATGCGAAGGATGCCGTAGCGCGTGCCTGCCGACGTGAAGGTGCCGGCGGGGAGGACGGGGTTCGAATCGAGCGGGGTGTAGCCGGTGAGGGCGGGGGCGAGGCCGGGTGAGGCCTGGCCGGCGTCGTAGCCTCGGGCGCGGCAGAAGTCGGCGGGGGTGGGGGGGGCGGCTGGCGCGGCATTGGGGGCGGGAGGCGCGGACGGGCGGGGCCAGTTGAGGGCAACGTGGCCGTCGGCGATGCGCTGGACGAGGCGGTTCAGGATGGCGACCGCGTCGGCGTCGCTGCGGGCGGCGGCGAGGAGGCGTTCGGCGCGGGCGAATGCGCCGTCGAGATCGAACTCGCGTTCTTCGAGGAGCCAGGGGAGGTTGGCGTATTTGGTGCTGAAGGCCTCGCGCATGACGGCGAGGTCCTGGAGCCAGGGCTGGGGGGAGAAGGTGGGGGCGGGGGGCTGTGGAGGCTGTTGCGCGGACGCGGGTGCGACGGCGCAAAGCGCTGCAAGTGCAAGAAGATGTTTGAGCATGTCCGTCCCCCCTTGCGGGCGAGACTAACGCGGGCGCGGGCGGCCGAAAAGGGGGCGGTCCAGCACCGTCATCCCGGCGGAGGCCGGGATCTCAGGGGGCGAAAGGCGGTGCGTGCATGGAGGGCGCCCTGCACGGGCGGCGGTGTTCTTCACCCGCTGAGATCCCGGCCTTCGCCGGGATGACGCTGTGGCATCGGAGTGGGAAGCGCGCGCCGCAGGGGCGGCGGCGGCGCCCTTTCCCGCACTTCGTTCCCTCACCCTCCCACCGCCTGCGCCGGCGGGTCCCTCCCTCTCCCGAAATGGGAGAGGGGCTCTAAAGGGCCAAGCGGCGGCGGGCTTGGTGGCCGGGCCACGCTTCCAAGTCGAGGCGGCCGGCGGTTCGGGCGGCGGTTTGGACCATCGCGTGTTCCAGCGCTGAGAGGCGCCAGTTGGTGAGGTGGAGGTTCTGCGCGAGGCCGGGAGGGAGGAGGGAGACGGCGGCTTTGAGGAGGGGGCGCTGGAGGGGGCGGGCGGCCGGCGGGAGGGCGGGCACGCGGCGCATGATGGCGAGGAATTCCTGGAGGGTGGCGGAGGGTTCGAGATTGGGGCGCATGCGCTGGATGAGGGCTTTGGCTTCGGCGTCCGTGCGGGGGGCACCGGTCGCGCCGTAGAGGGCGGCGACGGGGGCAACGTCCCGGTAGTAGGTGTCGCGGTCCGGAGCGGAGACGGGGGCGTCGAAGGCGGAAAAGGCTTCGAGGAAGCCCCAGCTTGCGGTGGCCTGGACCCAGTCGAGCAGTTCGGGATCGTCGGCGCGGTAGGGGGTGCCGCCGTCGGTCACGCCCGAGACGCGGGCGTGGAGGCGGCCGATGCGTTCGATCATTGCGCGGGCGGCGGAGGCGGGGCCGTAGACGGTGACGAGGGCGGCGAGACCGGTGCGCTTCAGGCGCGCGAGGGGATCGGTGCGGAAGGTGGAATTGTCCCAGACGCCGTGGCGGACCCGGGGCTCGGCGAGTTCGAGGAGGACGGCGGCGACTCCGCCCACGAAGAGGGTGACGGGGTTGGCGAAGACGCGCCAGGCGGGGGAGGACACGGGGACGAGGGCGGGCTCGCCGGGTGGGCTGGTGAAGTCGGGCGGCGGGGCGCCGGGAACGGTGAGCAGGTCCCGCGCCAGTGCTTCGAGCGGGCGCTGGAGGAGGCGGGGGATGGGGAGGCGCAGGCTCAGAGCGGAAGCTCCAGCTCGCGCGGGGCTTCGGCGGGATCGTCGCTGAAGTTGGAAAGGCCCGCGCCGAGCAGGCGGATGCCTTGCTCGGGCGGGAGCAGGGTCTTCAAAAGCGCTGCGGCCGTGGCGGCGAATTCGACGGCGCCGGTCACATTGCGCGGGAGCGAGCGGGCGCGGGTGATTATGCGGAAGTCGCCGTATTTGACCTTGATGCTGACCGTGCGGCCGGCGAGGCCCTTTTTCTCGATCCGATCCCAGACGTGGCGGGCGATGCGGTCGAGCTCGGCGAGGAGGGCGTCCGGGGCGGTCAGATCCTCCATGAACGTGTCTTCGGCGGAGACCGATTTGTAGGGGCGATCGGCCTTGACCTGGCGGTGGCAGATGCCGCGGGCGAGGTTCCAGTAATAATCGCCCGAGCTTCCGAAATGATGCTGGAGAAAGGCGAGGGTCTGGGCGCGAAGGTCGGCGCCGGTTTCGATGCCCAGGCGCGCCATGCGTTCGGCGGTCTTGGGGCCGATCCCGTGGAAGCGTTTCACGGGGAGGCCGGCGACGAAGGCGGGGCCCTTGGCGGGGGTGATGACGCACATGCCGTCGGGCTTGTTCTGGTCGGACGCGAGCTTGGCGATGAACTTGTTGTAGGAAACGCCGGCCGATGCGGTGAGGCCGGTTTCGGCCTTGAT
>DASQND010000128.1:0-12478 GCA_035645215.1 Allosphingosinicella sp. | reverse complement strand
GCCGACTTCGCCCCAGCGCGGGTCGGGGCGGCCGAGGACGGCGACGTCGGCGACCGCCGGGTGGGCGCAGAGCACGTTTTCGACTTCGGCCGGATAGACGTTCTCGCCGCCCGAGATGAACATCTCCTTCCGGCGGCCGGCGATGTAGAAGAAGCCGGCTTCATCCCGGCGGGCGAGGTCGCCTGAGCGCAGCCAGCCGTCGGGCGTAAAGGCCGCGCGGGTCGCTTCCTCGTTGCGCCAATAGCCGGGCGTGATGCCGGGGCCGGAGAAGAGGAGGTCGCCGACCTCGCCTTGCGCCACGTCACGGCCGGCGGCGTCGACGATGCGGGCGTTGCAGAGGAGCTGCGGCTTGCCGACGGAGCCGATCCGGTCCCAGGCGTCGGCGGGATCGAGGAGAAAGGCGGTGGGGCCGGTCTCGGTCATGCCCATGCCGTTGCAGACGCGGATGCCTAGGTCGCGGCAGCGGTGGACCACCGCGTCCGGCAAGGGCGCGCCGCCGCAGGCCCAGTGGCGGACGTGGTCGAGCGGCGCGGAGGCGAAGCGGGGGTGATCGAGCAGCGCCTGGTAGACGGTGGGGACGGCGAAGAAGGTGTCGAGGCGGCGCTGCTCGAGGAGGGCGACGACGGCGTCGGCGTCGAAGGTGGGGAGCATCAGGACTCGGCCGCCGGCGATCAGGGTGGGCAAAGCGTGGAGGTTGATGCCGGCGGTGTGGAAGAGGGGGAGGAAGGAAGCCGTGGCGTCGCCGGAGCGCAGGCCGATGGCGGCGGACAGGCTGACATAGTTCGAGAGCGCCATGCGGAAGGTATAGACGACGCCCTTGGGCCGCCCGGTCGTGCCGGAGGTGTAGAGGAGGTACCAGGTCCCGCCCGCCGGCCACCCCGCGCGGAACCGCCCCGGCGCCACGGCGGCGAGCAGCGCCGGGTATTCGTCGTCCAAGCCGAACGTGGGCGTCGCACCAGTTAAGCGCGCGGCCGCTGCCGCATCTTCGGTGCCGTGGAGGAGGAGGGTGGGCTCGGCGTCGGCGATGAGGAGGTCGAGCTCGGCGGGGGGCATGCGCCAGTTCAAGGGCACGAGGATGGCGCCCAGTTTGGCGCAGCCCAAGAGGATTTCGAAGAATTCGATGCGGTTGCGGCAGAGGATGGCGACGCGGTCGCCTTCGCGAATGCCGCGCGCGTGGAGCAACGCGGCGGCCTGGGCGGCGCGGGCGTCGAGCTCGGCATAGGTTAGGGTGCGGCCGGTGGCGGGTTCTTCGAAAGCGATCGCGTTCGGGGCGAGGGCGGCGCGCTTGGCGATGATGTCGGGGATGTCGCCGGTCACGTCGGGCCCCGCATGCGGAGGCCTTCGGAGACGAAGTCGATGGCGAAATCGGCGACTTGGGTGGGTTCGAGGTCGCGGTCCCAGAGGCCGTAGCGCATGCCGAGGAAGACGGAGATGCCGATCAGTGCCCAGGCGCGAAGCTCGTCCGGCCCTTCCGCGATTTCGCCCCGCGAGCGGGCGGCGTTCAGGTTGCGGCGGTATCCTTCGGCGAAGGTCAAATAATGACGGCGATATTCGTCCTGGGCGACGAACTGGGCTTCCTCGATGATCCGGTAGAGTTCGGGCCGTTCGCGGGTGAAGGCGATGAAGGCGGCGAGGCCGCGCCGTTCGGCGGTGAGCCGGTCGGGCGCGCCCCGCGCGGCTTCGGCGACATGGGCGCGGGTCGCGTCGCTCATGTCGCGGACGAGGGCGCGGAACACCTCCTCCTTGGACTGGAAGTAGGTGTAGAAGGTGCCGAGCGCGACGCCGGCGCGCTGGGTGATGCCGGTGATCGCCGCTTCGTGAAAGCCGCGCTCGCCGAACTCCTGCGCCGCCGCCTCGATCAGCCGCCTCAGCGTCTTGCGGCCGCGCTCGGTGCGCGGTGTCTTTTCGCTCGCGGCCTGGACGGTGTCGGACATGCGCTCTCCCCTTGTTCGATGTGAACCGGGTTTCAGATTCGCGCAAGGCTGGGGGGGCGGAGCGCTGCAATCCGCCCTTCGACAGGCTCAGGGCTAGCGGCGGTGGTTTGCTCCGTGTCTCTCCGGTCGCCATCCCCGCTAGGGCTGAGCTTGTCGAAGCCCGGGTGGCAGCGCTTAGGCTGAAACCGTCGCATTCTCCGCGACTGCCGCCGCGAGTTCGTCGACGCTGAAGGGTTTGCGCAGGACTTTGACGTCGCTGCCGAGGGCGGCTTCGAGCTGCTCGCTTTCGGCGTAGCCGGTGACGAAGACGATGGGGAGACTCGGGCAGCGGGCGCGCACTAAGCGCGCGACTTCGGCGCCGTTCATGCCGGGCATGGCGAAATCGAGGAGGAGGAGATTGGGGCAGTCGCGCTCGATCTCGGCAAGGGCCGTGGGGCCTGAGTCGCAGGCGGTGACCTCGTGACCGAGATCGTCGAGCACGTCCTCCAGGAAACCGCGCACGTCGGGATCGTCGTCGACGACGAGGATGCGGGCGCGGGGCGTCTGCGGCTCGGGCGCGCGGGCTGGGGTCGCGTCCGCGGGGGCGCCGTCCGAAGCTTCGGCGGCCGGGGCGCGGGGGAGGAGGATGTGGACCCTGGTGCCCTCGCCTACCTTGCTCTCGATGCGCAGCGTGCCGCCCGATTGCTGGGCGATGCCGTAGACCTGGGCGAGGCCGAGGCCGGTGCCCTTGCCGAGCGGCTTGGTGGAGAAAAAGGGCTCGATCGCGCGGGCGAGGATGTCGGGCGCCATGCCGGCGCCGGTGTCGGCGACGGTGACGCACACATAGGCGCCGGGCTCGAGATCGGGGCTGCCGAGCGCTTCCTCGGTGCACATGGTGGAGATGGTGAGGATGCCGCCGCCGCCTTCCATCGCATCGCGGGCGTTGATGGCGAGATTGAGGAGCGCGTTTTCGAGCTGGTTCTCGTCGCAGATCGCGCGGCCGGCGCCGGGATCGAATTCGGTGCGGATTTCGATCGAAGCGCCGATCGTGTGCTTCAGGATCTGGCGCATGTTGGCGATGACCGCATTCACTTCGACCGGCTTCATCGCGAGGCGCTGGATGCGCGAGAATGCGAGGAGCTGGCTGGTGAGCTTGGCGCCGCGGCGGGCGCTTTCGAGCGCGGTTTCGGCGACCCGCTTCAGGCGCACGTCGTCGATGCGGGTGGAGATCATCTCGAGCCCGCCGAGGATCGGCGTCAGGAGATTGTTGAAATCGTGGGCGATGCCGCCGGTGAGCTGGCCCACCGCTTCCATCTTCTGCGCCTGGCGCAGCGCTTCCTCGGCGCGCTCGCGCTCGGCGACTTCGGCGCGGAGGCGCTCGAGGGCGGCGGAAAGATCTGACGTGCGCGCGGCAACGCGGCCTTCGAGGGTCTCGTTGACCTCGCGCAAGGCGGCTTCGGCCTGCTTGGACGCGGTCACGTCGAAGGCGACGCCGATGAAACCCGCATGCTCGCCGTCCGGGCCCCAGCGCGGCTGCGATTCCGAGCGCAGCCAGCGCCATTCGCCCGCGCCGCTCAGATAGCGGCCTTCGAGAGTGAAGGGCTGGAGGGTCGCTTCGCCGTTCAGCGACTCGCGGACGATCCGGTCGACGTCGTCCGGGTGGATGCGCGAGCGCCAGTCGAAGTCGATCGCCTCCTCGTAGGAGACGCCGAGGAAGTCGGCATAGGCGCGGTTCACGAAGGCGCGCTTGCGGTCGAGCTTGGTGACCCACATCGGCACCGGCGCGCTGTCCGCTATGAGGCGGAAGCGCTCCTCGCTTTCGCGCAGCTTGAGTTCGGCGGTGTGGCGGGCGGTGACGTCATAGCCTTCGCAGAAGATGCCGGTGACGCGGCCGTCCTCGCCGACGATCGGCTGGTAGACGAAATCGACGAGGCGCTTTTCGGCCGCGCCGTCCTCTTCGCGGCGCAGGATCACGTCGACGGAGACGCCGCTGAACGGCTTGCCCGTTTCGTAGACTTCGTCGAGCAGGCGCACGAAGCCCTGGCCGGAAATCTCCGGCAGCGCCTCGCGTATGTCCTTGCCGATGATGTCGCGGTGGCCGACGAGCCGCAAGTAGGCGGCGTTGGCGAGATCGAAGACGTGGTCCGGCCCGCTCAGCACGGCCATGAAGCCGGGCGCATTGTCGAAGAGCTGGCGCAGGCGCTCGGCCTCGCCGGCGCGGCGGCGGTCGGCGAGCACTGTGGCCGTCGTCTCGACGCAGGCGCAGAGCATGCCGCGGACCGAGCCGTCCTGGTCGGCGAGCGGGCTGTAGGAAAAGGTGAACCAGGTCTGCTCGGGGACGCCGCGGCGCACGATGGTGAGCGGCAGATTCTCGAAATAGGTCGCTTCGCCGGCGAGCGCGCGTGCCGCGAGCGGGCCGATGTCGCTCCAGATTTCCGCCCAGACGTCTTCGAACGGCTTGCCGAGCGCGGGATGCTTGGCGCCGAGGATCTCCGCATAGCCGTCATTGTAGAGGAGGACGAGCTCCGGCCCCCATGCGAGGAACATGGGGAGCTTGGTCGTCAGCATGATGCCGACGGTGGTCTTGAGCGGCTGCGGCCAGGAGGCGGGAGGGCCGAGCGGCGTTTCCGACCAGTCGAAGGCGCGCATGGCGGCGCCCATCGCGCCGCCGCCGGCGAGAAAGGTGTCGTCGCTCGTCGTCATCGCGCTGTCATGGTCGGGGAGATCGGGGGGCATGAAGTGCCGAAACGCTCCTCTGGCATGGCCCCCGCCCGCGCTGCCGGCTTAGCGGCGGCGCGGGCGGGAAGGAAGCGTTTCCGCCATGAGCCGATCAGCGCTCTCCTCAGCTCCGCCGCGCGGCGAAGGCCTGGGCCTGGCGCATGACGCGGATGAGGTTGCCGCCCATGATCTTGGCGATGTCGCGGTCGGAAAAGCCTTCGCGCCGCAGCCGCTCGGTGATGCGCGGCAGGAAGGTGATGTCCTCCATCCCCTGGACGCCGCCGCCGCCGTCCCAGTCCGCGCCGAGGCCGACATGGTCGACGCCCATCACCGAGATGGCGTGGAGCATTGAGCGCATGAAGAGATCGAAGGTCGCGTTGGTGAAGGGCTGCTGGGCGTCACGCGCCACGCGGTCGGCGACGGTGCGGCGGCGCTCGGCGGGGGTGAGGCGGTGCCAGTTCTTCTGACGCTCCTCGATGTTGTCGCGCACCGGCGAGCGGTCGTCGGGCGCGAGGAAGATGGTGTTCATGAACATGACGCCGCCGGCGCGGGCGAGACGGCGCATCCGCTCGTCGTCCAGGTTGCGCTTGTGGTCGTAGATGGCGCGCGGGCCGGAATGGCTGAGGACGATGGGGACCCGCGAAAGCTGCAGCATCTGATCGAAGGCGGCGTCGGAGCTGTGGCTGCCGTCGATCAGCATGCCGAGCCGGTTCATTTCCGAGACCCAGTTGCGGCCCAGGGGCGACAGGCCGTTCCAGCGCGCCGTGTCGGTGGTCGAATCTGCGAGCTGGTTGTTGCGGCTGTGGACCGGCCCCGCCATGCGGACGCCGAGGCGATGGAAGGTCTGGAGGAGGGTCAGGTCCTCGCCGAGCGGCCAGCTGTTCTCGATGCTCATGAAGGCGATGCGCTTGCCTTCGCGGTGGAGGCGCTCGGCGTCGTCGGCGGTCAGCGCCAAGCCCATCCTGTCGCGATTCTCGCCGATGACGCGGCGGATGGCGGCGGCGCGGACGAGGGCGGCGGAGCGCGCGTCGGCATAGGCTGCCGGGTTCAAGTCGCCTTGCGCGGTGTAGATGACGAAGAAGCCGCCATCGAGGCCGCCCTCGATCATGCGCGGGAGATCGACCTGGCTGTTGTCCCATTCGAAGCGGTGGCGCTCGGCGAAGTCCCAGTCGCCGCTGTCGAAGCGGGCGGCGATGTCGAGATGGGTGTCGATCACCAGCATCTCGTCGTGGGAGAGCCGCGCCGCCGGATCGACCGGCGGCTGGGCGGCGGCAAGCGGGGCGGCGAGCAACGGGGCGGCGAGAAGCAGCAGGCGGCGCATCTTAACTCTCCTACGTTCTTTGTCCCTTCACCCATGCTTCGGGCACTTGATCCGGGTCAAGGCGGCAGCACTAGGCGCACCGCCTTCCATGGGTTAGGCTTCGCGGCGGGGGACAAGCGAGCGTTTCGGCGGCGCGGGGGAAGAGTGCGATGCGAAGGTGGCGAAGGGTCGACCGGCTCTATATCGACCTGCCCGTCGCGCGCCCGGGCAGCCTCAACGCCTATCTCATCGCCATCGTCGTTCCCGCGATCGCCACCGCGCTCCGGATCGCGATCGATCCCTGGGTGAGCGGCGTCCAGTTCATCACCTATTTCCCGCTGCTGATCGTCGTCGCCCTGGTCTGCGGCTACCGCGCCGGCCTGCTCGCGGCCTTGCTGTCTGCGGGCGCGGCCTGGTACTTCATCATCGAGCCCCGGCAATCGTTCGACTTCAAGCGCTTCGACGATACGCTCGCGGTCGTCCTGTTCCTGATCACGGCCCTCATGATCGTCTCGATCGCGGGCGCGACGCGGCTCGCGATCGGGCGCTATCGGATGCTGAGCAGCAGCCTCGGCCGGCGGGTCGAACAGCGCACGGACGAGCTGAAGAGCGCGCAGGCAAGCCTCGTCCAGGCGCAGAAGATGGAGGCGGTGGGACAACTCACCGGCGGCATCGCGCACGATTTCAACAACATGCTCGCGATCATCGTCGGCAATCTCGACCTTGCGAAGCGGCGGCTCGATCAGGGCAGGAGCGACGTCGGCCGGCAGATCGACAACGCGATGGACGGGGCGCAGCGCGCCGCGGCGCTGACCAAGCGGTTGCTGGTCTTTTCGCGGCGCCAGCCGCTCGAGCCGGCGGTGACCGATTTGAACACTCTGCTCGCCGAGCTGTCGGACCTCCTTGCCCGCACGATCGGGGAGAAGGTGCGCATCGCCGCCACTCCGGGAGACGGGCTGTGGCCGACCTGCGTCGATCGGGCGCAGCTCGAAAGCGCGCTGATCAACCTTGCGATCAACGCGCGCGATGCGATGCCGCGGGGCGGCACGCTCTGGATCGAGACTCGCAACGTCGGGATCGGACCGGAGACGGACGCGGCGGCGGCGGGCGATCTCGCGCCGGGCGACTATGTCGCGGTCACGGTCGCGGATACCGGCATGGGGATGAGCCCCGATGTCGCGGCGCGAGCCGTCGAGCCCTTCTTCACGACCAAGGACGTGGGGCGTGGGACGGGGCTCGGGCTCAGCCAGGTCTACGGCTTCGTCCGCCAGTCGGGCGGCCATCTCGAGATCGAGAGCGAGGTCGGCGAGGGGACGGTGGTGCGCCTTTACCTCCCTCGCCACGAAGGGGGACAGGTGCCGGATCGGCCTGCGGCCGGTGCGGAGGCGCCGCCGCCGCGCGGCTCGCCGGGCGAAGTGGTGCTGGTCGCCGAGGACGAGGAGCAGGTCCGCCTCACCAGCGTCGCGGCGCTGACCGAACTCGGCTACGGCGTGCGCGAAGCGAGCAGCGGCATCGAGGCGCTCGCCGTCCTCGCCAACGATCCGGCGGTGACCTTGCTGTTCACGGACGTGGTCATGCCCGGCCTCGACGGCCGCCAGCTCGCCGAGCGCGCGCTGAGGCAGCGGCCGGACCTCAAGATCCTCTACACGACCGGCTACGCGCCCGAAGGCGAGCACGAGACTCTGGCCGACGATCATCCGGCGATGCTGCGGAAGCCGTTCAGCTATGAGGCGCTGGCGCGGAAGGTGAGGGATATGCTGGATAGTTGAGGCGCGGCGCCCGGACCTCACCGCGTCATTGCGAGGAGCGAAGCGACGCGGCAATCCAGCGGGCCTCGGAGTTCCACTGGATTGCTTCGCTTCGCTCGCAATGACGTCGGAGTGTCTAACCCATCCGCCCCAGCTCTTCGCGCTTCGCCTCGGCGCCTTGCTGGAGGGCGCAGGCGAAGAGGTCTTCGCGCAGCTCGGCGAGCGTGCCGTTCGCCTCGCCGCAATCGTTGCAGGTGGCGGCGGTGGCTTCGTCGCCCTGGGGCGGGAGCGACAGGTTGGCGCTGCCGCATTTGTCGCAGTGGAGTTCGACCGTGATGTCCATGCGCGAAGCAACGTGGCGGACGGGATTTGGGTCCGTCAGCCTTCGCGCATCGCTTCGCGGGCGAGGCTTTCGGCTTCCAGCAGCAAGGCGTCTTCGGTGAGGCCCTGCGCGGTGCGCTCGCGGCCGATCATGACGAGGACGGGGACGGCGAGAGGCGAGACGCGGTCGAGTTCGACGTGGACCATGGTGCCGGCGGCGCGTTCGAGGAGGCTGGCGAGGCGGCCAACGTCCGTCATGCGCTGGCGGGCGTCCTCCCATGCGGCTCGGAGGAGCAGGTGGTCGGGCTCGTAGCGCCGGAGGACATCGTAGATGAGGTCGGTCGAGAAGCTGACCTGGCGGCCCGACTTGCGCTTGCCGGGATGATGGCGCTCGACGAGGCCGCCGATCACGGCGACTTCGCGGAAGGCGCGCTTCAGGAGGTTCGACTGCTGGACCCAGTCGACGAACTCGTCCTCCAGGATGTCGGCGGAGAGGAGGGACGCGGGGTCGCGGATCGGCTCGAGGGCGTAGCAGGCCAGGGCATAGTCGTTGGAGACGAAGCCGAGCGGTTTCAGGCGCGCATCCTCCATGCGCCTGGTGATCAGCATGCCGAGGGACTGGTGGGCGTTCCAGCCTTCGAAGCTGTAGATCACCATGTAATGGACCTTCTCGTGCGGGAAGGTCTCGACGAGCAATTGGTCCGGCTCGGGGAGGGTGGAGCGGCGGGCCTGAGCTTCGAGCCAGTCGCGCACGTCGTCCGGGAAGCGCGGCCACTGGGCGCGGTCGTGCAGGAAGGCGCGGACCCGGCCGGCGAGGTTGGTCGACATCGCCATGCGGATGCCGAGATAGGTGGGGATGCGCGCGCCCTTCTTGGTCGCGTGGACGATGAGGTCGGTGCCGTCGGTCTTCTCCACTTCGAGGACGAGGCCGGAGAAGAAGAATGTGTCGCCCGGGCGCAAAGTGGCGCCGAACTGCTCCTCGACGGTGCCGAGGCGGCGGCCGTTGCGGAAGCGGACGTCGAGCAAGGGCGCGTCGACGATGATTCCGGCGTTCATCCGGTGCTGCTGAATGAAGCGGGGGTGCGAGACTCGCCAGATGCCGTCCGCGTCGCGGGTGAGGCGGCGGAAGCGGTCATAGGCTTTCAGCGAATAGCCGCCGCTTTCGATGAAGCCGAGGACGCGGGTGAAGGTCTCCTCCTGAAGGCCGGCATAAGGCGCGGCGGAGCGGACTTCGGCGAGGAGATCCTCCTCTCGGAACGGGCCGGCGCAGGCGGCGGCCATGACATGCTGGGCGAGGACGTCGAGCGCGCCGGGGCGGAAGCTTTCCTGGTCGAGCTCGTCCTCATCGATCGCGTCGAGCGCGGCGCGCGCTTCGAGATATTCGAAGCGGTTGCCGGGGACGAGGATGGCTTCGGACGGCTCGTCGAGCCGGTGGTTGGCGCGGCCGATGCGCTGGACGAGGCGCGACGAGCCCTTGGGCGCGCCCATCTGGATGACGAGGTCGACGTCGCCCCAGTCGACGCCGAGATCGAGGCTGGCGGTGCAGACGAGGGCGCGGATGCGGCCGTCCGCCACCGCGGCTTCCACCTTGCGCCGCCCTTCGATGGCGAGGCTGCCATGGTGGATGCCGATGGGGAGCTGCCGGTCGTTGATCGTCCACAGGTCCTGGAAGATGAGTTCGGCCAGCGAGCGCGTGTTGCAGAAGACGAGGGTCGTCTTGTGGCGCTCGATCTCGCGCATCACCTGCTCGGCGCCCCAGCGGCCCGAATGGCCGGCCCAGGGGACGCGCTCGTCGGCGGGGAGGAGGATCTGGATGTTGGCCTCCGCGCCCGGATCGCCGCGGACGAGGTCCACCGTCTCGAAATCGGCGTCGGGGGCGAGCCAGCCTTGATAGGCTTCGGGATCGGAGACGGTGGCCGAGAGGCCGACGCGGCGGAGCCTGGGCGAGAGTTTTTGGAGGCGCGCCATGGCGAGACTGAGGAGGTCGCCGCGCTTGCCTGCGGCGAAGGCGTGGATCTCGTCGATGACGATGGTGGAGAGATTGCCGAAGAGGAGGTGGCTGTCCTCGTGGCTGAGGAGGAGGCTGAGCGACTCCGGCGTCGTGAGCAGCATCTGCGGCGGGCGGACGCGCTGGCGTTGCTTGCGGTCCGACGGGGTGTCGCCGGTCCGGGTTTCGACGCGGATGGGGAGGTCCATCTCCTCGATCGGCGTCAGGAGGTTGCGCTGGACGTCTGTGGCGAGCGCCTTCAGCGGCGAGACGTAGAGGGTGTGGAGCCCGTCCGTCGGCGCTTCGACCAGCTCGACTACGCTGGGGAGGAAGCCGGCGAGCGTCTTGCCGGCACCGGTCGGGGCCACAAGCAGGGCGCTGCGCCCCGCGCGGGCGGCCGCGAGCATTTCCTTCTGGTGGCGGCGCAGCGACCAGCCCTTGCCGGCGAACCAGCCGGAAATGGCGGGCGGCAGGCCTTCGGGCTGCACGTCAGGCAAAGCGGGCGTGGGTTACGGCCCCTTCTCGCTCGAGCCGCGGCGCTCGGCCTCTTCCTGCTCGTAAAGGCGGTGCGTCGCCTGCTCGGTGCGCTCCTTGTCGGCGCGCGAGGCGCCGCGATTCTTGAGGAGCGCCCAGAGGATCACGACGGCGAGCAGGGCCGGCCCGATGATCGTCAGCAAGGTCCAGTCGAATCCACCCTGGCTCATCTCTTCGCGCTCCTTCGTTTCACGTCGGCCGGCTCGCCGCGGTTGGCGGCGGGCGGCCCTCCTGCCATATAGCTCCCATGGCGCGTCTCGGTTCCTGGATCGAGCCTTTTCCCGAAGGCATCTATGTGAAGCCGGCCGACGCCTGGGTCGATCCGTCGGAGCCGAAGGCGCGCGCGCTCGTCACCCACGGCCATAGCGACCATGCCCGCGGCGGCCACGGGCGCGTCTGGGCGACGCCCGAGACCCTCGCGATCATGGACTGCCGGTACGGGGAGCAGGGCGATGCCGGCTGCGCCGTCGGCTACGGCGAAGTGGTGCGCGTCGGCGAGGTGGACGTGAGCTTCGTGCCCGCCGGCCACGTGCTCGGCTCCGCCCAGATCGTGCTGGAGCATGCGGGCGAGCGGGTCGTGGTCTCGGGCGATTACAAGCGCCGGCCGGACCCGACCTGCGCGCCGTTCGAGCCGGTGCCGTGCGACATCTTCATCACCGAAGCGACCTTCGGCCTGCCGGTTTTCCGCCATCCGGACACGCCGAGCGAGATGGACCGGCTCCTGGCGCGCCTCCACGCCAATCCGGAGCGCTGCGTCCTCGTCGGCGCCTATGCGCTCGGGAAAGCGCAGCGGGTGATCGCCGAGCTTCGCGCCCGCGGCCACGCCGACCCGATCTACATACACGGCGCCCTCCAGCGCCTGTGCGACCTTTACGAGGAGCATGGAGTCGCGCTCGGCGACATACGCCCGGCGACGGGCGCGAAGAAGGACGAACTCAGAGGCAAGATCGTCATCGCTCCGCCCGGTGCGCTCAACGACCGCTGGTCGCGGCGCCTGCCCGAGCCGATCACCGCCATGGCTTCCGGGTGGATGCGGGTGCGCCAGCGCGCCCGCCAGCGCAACGTCGAGCTCCCGCTCATCCTCTCCGACCATGCCGATTGGGACGAGCTCACCTCGACCATCCGCGAACTGGCCCCAAAGGAAGTCTGGATCACCCACGGCCGCGAAGACGCGCTGAAACACTGGTGCGCCCTCCACCAGATCAAGGCCCGCGAGCTGAACCTGGTCGGGCGGGAAGACGAGGACGATTGAGCCTCCGATCCGCGGCGGCCGATGCAGCCCGATCCTGGAACGCGCGGCGCGAAGGTGACGAAGGTGACGGTACGTCGCGCGGGGGCGACCCCCCGGCCGGCGCCGTGGTCCTCGCGCCTCCTCCTTTCCCGCTCGACCGATCCGCATGCCTGTCCACCTGCCATCCCGCTTCGCTGCATGACGTGAACGGGAGCAGCTCATTTCCTACATTGCAAGGCGGGCGCATGATTGAAGGTGAGTGGTCTCGGCGCTATGTCTGACCAACTACTTGGTCAGGAGCTGCCGCCATGGATGCCGTCAACCTTTCCGATGCCAAGGCTCGCCTGAGCGAGCTCGTCGATCGCGCCGAAGGCGGCGAGGAAGTGACGATCACCCGCCGCGGCAAGCCCGTCGCGAAAATCGTCGCCATCGAGCAGCCGAGGAAGCGGATCGACGTCGCCGCCTTCCGGGCGGTGACCTCGAAAATGCCGATGTACGAAGATCCGGACGGCCTGAGTTTCGTCGAGCGGTTGCGGCGCGAAGACCTGCTCTGATGTTCTATCTCGATGCGTCGGTTCTCGTGTCGGCCGTCTCGAAGGAGCTATGGACGCGGACGGCCCAGGACTGGCTGGATGAAGCCGAAGAGGTTCTGGTCAGCGAATGGCTGATGACGGAGGCGGCTGCGGCTTTGTCGCAGAAGCAGCGCATGAATGTCATGTCGGCGGC
>DASQND010000127.1:0-7307 GCA_035645215.1 Allosphingosinicella sp. | reverse complement strand
CCGATCAGCTTGGACGCCGCAACCGCCGCCGCTTCGGTGACCCGCACCATTTCGAGCACCAGCACGCGATCGAGCACATGGCTTGCCGTGACCATCGTTTCGCAATTCCCCTGTTGGTTTCGCGGCGAGCGTTAGGAGAGGCGGCCCGGAAAGTCGAGCGGCGCGAAGATCGCGCGGGGCATGCGGCGGAGCCTCACCGGCTCCGCCGCCCCCCCCCAAAGCGCGATTCGTGGGGAGAGGTTAGGCCGCTCGGGCGCTGCTGAATGTGGCAAATGCCACATCCGCGCGGCACTTTCGTGACCGTGGCCGGTTCGGTAGAGGCAGACCGTCATTGCGAGGAGCGAAGCGACGAAGCAATCCAGCGGACCTCGGCGCCTCGCACCGCCGCCCACTGGATTGCTTCGCTCCGCTCGCAATGACGGCAAGAGGAGAATCCGTCCCATGGCCGAGCAGGACAGCCGCACCGCCGCCCCAACCATGCCCCCCATGCCCACGCTGGAGGAAATGCAGCACTGGACCCACGTCATGGGCCGCGCGCAGCAGATGATGATGGAGCATCTCGCCTCCCAGGCCGGCGAAAGCGCCAACGCCCTCACCGCCGCGGCCCAGCCGCCCAAGTTCGACGCGCCCCTCCCCTGGGCCGGCATGTTCCCGGATCCGGCCAAGATCGCCGAAGCGCAGGTCTCGATGTGGACCGAAGGCCTCGCCATTTGGCAGCGCGCCCTCGGCCAGCGCAGCGAGCCCACCGCGGAGGAGCTGAAAGCCGACAAGGACAAGCGCTTCAACGCCCCGCAATGGCGCGAAAACCCCGTCTTCGACATGATCCGCCAGTCCTATCTCCTGATCTCCGACCGCCTCCTCGGCTCCGTCGACGCGCTGGAAGGCGTGGACGACAAGCAGCGCGAGAAACTGCGCTTCACCACCCGCGCCTTCGTCGACGCCATGGCCCCCTCCAACTTCGCCGCGACCAACCCCCAGGTGCTCGACCGCGCGCTCGAAACCAAGGGCGAGAGCCTCCTGAAAGGCCTCGAGAACATGCTGCGCGATCTGGGCAAAGGCCAGCTCACCCACACCGATCCCGAAGCCTTCGAAGTCGGCCGCAACATCGCAATCACCCCCGGCAAGGTCGTCAAACGCACCCCGCTCTACGAGCTCATCCAGTACACGCCGACGACCGACACGGTGCACGAAACCCCGCTCATCATCTTCCCGCCCTGGATCAACCGCTTCTACATCCTCGATCTCAACCCGAAGAAGAGCTTCATCCGCTGGGCCGTCGAGCAGGGCATGACCGTCTTCGTCGTCTCCTGGAAAAGCGCCGACGAGACGCTGAAGGACACCACGCTCGACGATTACGTCCTCCGCGGCCAGATCGACGCCATCGACACCGTCCGCGACCTCCTGAAGGTCCCCTCGGCCCACGTCATCGGCTATTGCGTCGCCGGCACGACGCTCGCCTGCACCCTCGCCCTCCTCGCCGCCCGCGGCGAAGCGGACAAGGTCGCCTCGGCCACCTTCTTCACCGCCCAGGTCGATTTCTCGGAAGCGGGCGATCTCAACATGTTCGTCTCGGACGAGATGCTGCAGATGATCGAGCAGATGTCGGCCGAGAAGGGCTATATGGACGGCCGCTACATGGCGACGACGTTCAACATGCTGCGCGGCCGCGATCTCATCTGGAACTACGTCACCAACAATTACCTGCTCGGCGAGGATTATCCCCCCTTCGATCTCCTCCACTGGAACGGCCACACGACGAACCTCCCCGCCAAGTGGCACGCCGCCTACCTCCGCGACTTCTACAAGGACAACAAGCTGATCCGCCCCGGCGGCATCACCATAGACGACACCCCAATAGACCTGCGCAAGGTCGAGACCCCCACCTACGTCCAGTCCGGCCGCGAGGACCACATCGCCCCCGCCCACAGCGTCTGGAAGATCACCGACCACTTCCGCGGCCCCATCCGCTTCGTCCTGGCGGGGAGCGGCCACATCGCCGGCGTCGTGAACCCGCCCGAAGCCGAGAAATACCAATATTGGACCAACGACGAAAAGGTCTCGACCCTGGACGAATTCGTGGCGGGCGCCACCGAGACCAAGGGCAGCTGGTGGCCGGATTGGATCCGCTGGATCGGCGCCCAGGGGGAGAAGAGGGTGCCGGTGAAGGGCGCGCGGGTGCCCGGGCAGGGGAAGTTGAAGGCGATTGAGGATGCGCCTGGGAGTTATGTGAGGGGGGCTTAGATGCACTTGCAATTTGCGCTTGCGTTTCGGGCCGGTACACCGACGTCGTATCGCAGCTGCAGACAGTATGGCTGACGAGCGCTAATTCTTTGGGGGGAAGACGTGCCAGCCAAGCTCTACAAATACCGCCCGTTCGGGGTCAACACGCTGCGTGGCATTACCGAGGCAGAGGTCTTCTACGCCAAGCCGTCGACGTTCAATGATCCCCTCGATTGTGATCCAACGATCGATCTGGACATTGATCGTGTCCACCTGGAACGTCTGCTTTATCGCATGTTGTTGAAGCGCAGGACAGAAGAGGAGGCTCGCAATGATATAGGTTACCTGCGCTACATGTCGACTGAGTACGGAGACTTCAGAACCGAGCCTGATGTCGAGGCTTACCTGATGCGGATGCTGGCCAACGATATCAAACAAGAGCTTGATGCGGAATTAGGCAACGAGGGCGTTTTATCGCTTTCAGCCACTTGGAAGAGCGGGCTTATGTGGTCTCACTATGCGGATGAGCATAGGGGTATTTGCATCGAATATGACACAAGGGAACAGGAGCATCCCCGGCTCTTAGCTGTAGACTACAAAGGTCCAAGAGCGATCAAGACGAGTGACCTTTACCAATGGAAGGTGAGGGGTCACACAGATGCCAAACAACGCGTATACAAGACGTATTTCTACACCAAGTCGGGCGAGTGGCGTTACGAACGAGAATGGCGAGATGTGAGCGAACGGAGTGGTGTCGCTGAAGTGCCATTCCGCACCACAGCGATCCTCTTCGGTCTACGCTGCGATGCTACGGTGATCAAGAGCATCGTGAAGCTGTTGAGCGACTACCCCGCCGTGAAGATTTGGCAAGTTTTGCCCAAGGATGACGGCTTCGGACTGCGCCGACATCAGGTTGATCGCGCGGAGATTGAGGCGCTGGCGATCCGCGAACCAGGCTTCCTGATGTTCAAGGATATCGTGTGGGACGACGAGGATTTCGACGAGTTGCAGGATCTGGCCCCGATCGCGGAGGTCCGGGAACAGGCTGACGCGTAGGCGCTGCCGACTTAAAAAAAGGCCGCCCCGAGGAATGGGGCGGCCGGCTCATTGCGGAGCGAATGAGAGTCGGTGATTACCGACCGCGTTTGAGACGCGGTGCTACATGCCGTCGGCCCCAGTCCTGAAGCACTGGCCCATTGCGGGTCGCGAAGTCGCGGCTGCCGTCGTAGACGCGCTCCGTCGCACGTCCCATGGCTCGACCGCATCGGTACCCGCACATGCGGTTCCCGACGCCGCGGCCGACGATGGCAGTGCCACGACGCCCGGCGTCGCTCATTTGCTCGATGGAGCCGCGGCTCTGCGCTTGGGCTCCCGTTGCCGTGGCACCGCACATCATCAGAAGGGCAGCGCACGTCATGATCCATTTTTGAGTGTTCAAAGTCTGTCTCCATGTGCATGTGCAGTCACCACAATAGCAACTGCCTAAGTTTGCCGGTGCGCCGTTTCAGAGACATACTACCAATGCCCCTCTTCCGACTCTTCGACAAGTTGACTGTGGAGACCACGCGCATGTAGTTCAACGGGAGATTTGTTACCGCGACACGTTAGTATTGACGTGTCTGAAGACGATCATCGGAACAAAGGCTTTTACTTGAAACTTGGGATCTGTCTTGCAAGCGTGAACTCGCGTTGCTGCAATGGGAGCGGCGGGTCGGGGGCGTCAGTCGTCGGCGGGGAGCCGGCGCCTCGTTCTCGTCGGTAACGGCTGGATGGCGTGGTTATTCGTGGTACCGCGAGCTGCCAGGGCGCCCCGGCAGCTTGGGACTGGAGCCTTCGTTGCCGATCAGCCAGAACGTGCAGTAGGGTTACGCCGCGTACGAAAGGGCGTCACGGCGCCCAACGGCTTTTGCTCCACCCAACTCTGAGCGGCGTTTTTCAAGGTAATTGGCGGGTGCCTTCGGCAGTGTTGGCGAAAGGCGGCGACTCGGCGGCTGACACCCAGTTCTCTCGTGTGCCCAGGAAGAGTTTCTCCATCGTCGAGCTTAGCTAGTTGCACGCCAATCAAGACATCAAAGCCGAATTCCTCATGCTCCTGCAGGACAAACAGAACCGCGTCCAAGCCTTCGCGTGGCTCAACACCTATGAGCCAAACTGCGTCAGCCGTCGCGAATGCGTGTCCCTCCCACCGCGAGCGGTTCTGCTTCTCTTTTCGCGGATTTCGATCAGAGTATCGGAACACGAAACTGCCGCCGTTTCCAGGACTCCAGACTTTGAGGTCGTATATTTGATGGTCCGGAGCTGCCCAATCAGGATTGCGATCCGCCTCGATGTCCACCCAACCGGCCCGAACGATCTCGAACTCACCGACGCATTTTTCTAGGTGCCGGATTGAGAGGTCATTCTGCTTCGCAAACCTACCAAAAAATTCAGGCACGCGGCCCCGCACGTCAAATACCGTTGCAAGCGTCTGGGTTTCCAGCCCGCCTTGTTCAGCGGGGGCGCAGAAGAAGTCGGCCAAGAGGTTAAGGCGCTTGGTGGATCTACCACCGACGACTGCGCGCTCAAGAGAACGATATTCGTTCCGGGAAACTCCCCGCGACTTACACCAATTTCGAACGCGCGGCCAAACCTCCTCTTTGGGAAGACCTGCTGCCTCGCATCGCTCGTAGAAGACTTGCATCTGCGGTGAAATTCGCAAGTCGTCCATAAGCTTCCTCGCTCGCCGCTTTGAGATGCTAACGCACTAAAGCACGTGAGTGAAGCCCGTTTGATGTTCGCGGTCTACCAAACAACCGGGAATTCGGAAATATGTCCGCAGCACCTTGCTACTGCTTTGGCGTCACTCTGTGTCGGCCACACCGCGCTTAGCGGTCCTCGATAGGCTTGGCGCAACGCTGGAAGTGTTTGCTTCTCGTAAGCGTTGTCAGTGCCATCCGAAGGAAGGCCGTCAGACGGCACGTGGTGCACAATGGCTCCGATGACCTGCCGACAGAAGGAGAAATAATCTTCCGTGTCGAGGATGTGGTCGTGCCAAACCTCGTCAACCTCGCCTGCCATGCCGTAGCTTGTAGACGGGTCGATTATGACTAGCCCGAGGAACCTTCGGTATTCACGCTCCACGACTCGTCGACGGGCGGACGACCAGCCCATCCGCCGCTGCGTGCGTCGGGTAACTTTCGAGAGATCCCAATCGGCCAGTCTTCGAAGCCTCGCCTCGCCATCCGTCGACAGCTTCGTAGCTGTAGCCTTAGAAATCGCCATCTGAGTCATGGTAGACACCTAAATTTGCCGCACAGCACTGTACGCACACCCGCACGCCTGTGGAAGAGGCTACAGCACTGCGCTTAGCGACGTGGAAATAGTTCCGTCCTTTATGGCCCCTCCCCCTCCAACCCCTTCTCCACCAGCCGCCGCAGCGCCTCTGACCTGGACGGCTTCGGCTCGGGCTGCCGCTCGATCCACGCCATCAGCGCCGCTTCCAGCTCCGGGTAGAGGCGCATGGAGATGGCCGGGCCGATGCCGGTGCGGGGGCGTCCTCGGCCTCTTTTCGGCGGATCGGCTATTGACGTGGTCCAAATAGTTGTGCACAGGTATTCAGGCCGAGGCAAGGCTGCCACCTTGCGCACGGCCCTGACCAGCAAACGCCCGTGTGGAGGCGAAGGATGGCTGCTGCCGACCTTAAACTGTCGCGCCGCGCGCTGCTAGGCGCTGCATTGGCGGCTCCCGTCCTTGGCCGTCACCCCGGACTTGATCCGGGGTCCACCTTCTTTCCGGCGCCGGCCGTGGAAGAAGGAAGGTGGATGCCGGATCAAGTCCGGCATGACGCTGTTCCGGTAGGCCGCGCCGCGAAATGGGACCGCGCGCTCGCGCGCTTCCGGGCGGCGGAGGCGGGGCTTGCGGCGGTGGCGCATAGCGAGGACGACGCGCTCTACGATCGCCTGCTCGGCCGGTTCAACCGCGCCCTTCGCGCCCTCGTCCGCGCGCCGGCGCCGGACCTCACCGCCTTTTCCGCCAAACTGGATCTCGCCGTCGATCACGAGGTCGCTTCGCTGACCGGCGGCGAGGGGTGCATGGCGGCGCTGAAGCGCGATGCGCGGCGGCTGGCGCAGGCGACCGTAGAGCGCTAGGCGGCAGCCTCTCCGCTTCGCCGCGACTTGAGGATCAGCGCCGCCGCGCCCACGCCCGCCGCGAGGAAGGCCGCCGTGCCCCAGCCCGCGCCGCGGCCGCGGCGGATACGGGTGGACGGATCTTCGCCGCGCCGCATGCCGGGGAGCCGCTCCACCGCATGCGATGCCCGCGCCAAACCCCGGCTCAGGCTGCGGAGCGCCGGCTCGGCCGCTCCGGCGCCGCCGTGGAGCCGCGCGTCGGCCAGGTCGCGGGCGCGGTCGAGCAGCGCCAGCGGCAGGGCCGAAAGCACGTTGCCCGGCGGGCGGCGGGAGACGATCGGGTGGGCGCGGGTGGGGGCGATCGCGCGGACGAATTCCCACGCCGCTCCCAGCAGGCGGAGCTGCGACGCGCTGAGCCTGTCCTGGAGGCGCGGGAGGAGCGCGTCCTCCTCGTCGCGCACGTCCTCGCGCAGCAACGCGACGACTCGGGCGAGCACGTCGGCGTGTTCCGGCGCGCCCGGATCCAGCGCTTCGAGCTCGGTCACCAGCTCGTTGATCTGCTGATGCTCGCGCTCGACCTCGAGGGTCAGCGCGTGACCGTCCGGCAGCACCCGCCGCATCACCGGCCAGAGCACCGCTTCTTCGGCAAAGGCGTGCGGAAAGACGAGCCGGTAGATGTCCAGCAGCACCGCGTCCTGCCGCTCCGCCGGCGCCTCGGCCAGCCGGTGCAGCAGCCCGTCCAGCGCGATATGGTCGCGCTTCTGCCGGGCCAGGACGCTGCCCCGCCCGCCCATCTCGGCCACATCCTGTCCGGAAATCGATTCCATCGCCGCGTCCTTTCCTGCCGGCTTCGAACCGCCGTCCCGGAAGCCGGGTTCCGCGCCTCGGGCAGCCGCTGATCTGCGTTAGACTCTTTTCCAGCGCCGCTCCCGAGCGGAACGCCTCCCTCCCGAAAGCCGCCATTGCATCGCGCATGTGTTC
>DASQND010000126.1:0-2973 GCA_035645215.1 Allosphingosinicella sp. | reverse complement strand
GAAGGTAGGGGGCGGCGGGGCTCAGGTAAACTCAGGACCGTCATTGCGAGGAGCGTAGCGACGAAGCAATCCAGCGGGCGCCTGTGCGGGTCTCCGCCGTCCGCTGGATTGCCGCGGTTCGCTCGCAATGACGGTGACTGGGACCGAGTCCCCGGCTAAGCGTCCAGCGATGCGCATTGCCTTCATGGGAACGCCGGACTTCGCGGTGCCGACGCTCGATGCCCTGATCGAGGCGGGGCACGAGGTCGCGGCCGTTTATACGCAGCCGCCGCGGCCGGGTGGGCGAAGGGGGAAGGAGCTGACGCCTTCGGCCGTCCACAAGCGCGCGTCCGACGCGGGAATCGAGGTGCGGACGCCGCTGACATTGCGCGATCCGGAGGAGCAGGCGCGGTTTCGGGCGCTTGGGCTGGAGGCTGCGGTGGTGGCGGCTTACGGGCTCATCCTGCCGGTGCCGATCCTCGAGGCGCCGCGATGGGGGTGCCTCAACGTCCACGGCTCGGTGCTGCCGCGCTGGCGCGGGGCGGCGCCGGTGCAGCGGGCGATCCTCGCTGGCGACGAGGTGACGGGCGTCACCATCATGGAGATGGAAAAGGGGCTCGACACCGGGCCGATGCTGCTCGTTCGCGAGACGCCGATCGGCGGCAAGACGGCCGGGGAGCTGACCGCGGAGCTTGCCGCGATGGGCGCGGCGATGATGGTGGAGGCGCTGGCCGGGATCGGGACGCTGCCGCGCCGCGTCCAGCCGGAGGACGGCGTCACCTACGCGCACAAGATCGACAAGCAGGAGGCGCGGGTGGATTTCGGGCGCAGCGCCGCCGACGTGGAGCGGCAGGTGCGCGCTTTCAATCCGTCTCCAGGCGCCTGGCTCGAGTTCGACGACGAACGGATCAAAATCCACGCCGCCGAAGTCGTGGAGGCGGAAGGGCCGCCGGGGACGGTGCTCGACGGCCGGCTGACCATCGCCTGCGCGGAAGGGGCGATCCGGCCGCTCGCGCTGCAACGCGCCGGACGCGCCGTCGTGACGTCGGAGGAGCTGCTGCGCGGCCTCGCCATTCCCGCGGGAGCGCAGCTTCGGTGACTCGCTTCCGCCTCACCGTGGAATATGACGGGCGGCCGTTCATGGGCTGGCAGCGGCAGGCGCACGGGCCTTCGGTGCAGCAGGCTCTGGAGGAAGCGGCCAAGGCGATCACCGGCGAGGAGGCGACGGTCTACGCCGCCGGGCGCACCGATGCCGGGGTGCATGCGCTGGCGATGGAGGCGCATGTCGACATTGCGAAGCCGATCACGGCGTTCCGCCTCGCCGACGCGCTCAATGCGAAGGTTCGGCCGTGGCCGGTCGCGGTGCTCGCCGCCGAGGAGGTGGCGGACGACTGGCATGCGCGCTTCAGCTGCGTCGGGCGGCGCTACATCTACCGGATCGCCAACCGGCGGGCGCCGCTGGCGCTCGAGGCGGGTCGGGCGTGGCGGGTGCCGGTGGTGCTCCACGCCGATGCGATGAACAAGGCGGCGCAGGTCCTCGTCGGGCGGCACGACTTCACGACCTTCCGCTCGGCCCACTGCCAGTCTGAAAGCCCGGTCAAGTCGCTCGACCGGATCACCGTCCGGCGCCTCGGCGAGACGATCGAGATCGAGGCGGCGGCGCGCTCCTTTCTCCACCACCAGGTGCGGTCGATGGTGGGGTGCCTGGAGCTGGTCGGGCGGGGCAAGTGGACGAAGCGGGATTTAAGGGACGCGCTGGAGGCGAAGGACCGGGCGGCTTTGGGCTTCAACGCGCCGCCGGACGGGCTTTACTTCGCCGAAGCCTTGTATCCGGACGACGTCTCGCCGAGCGCGAAGATCCGCTGAAGCGACTTTTCGAGCATCAGGAGCTGCCAGAGGAGGCGCCCGTGCTCGGCCCTGCCGGCGACATGGGCTTCGGCGAGGCGGGCCATTGCGGATGCGTCGAACCAGCCGAGCTCGGCGAAGGCGGGGCTGTGGGGAATCGCGAGCGCTTCGTCCTTGAGCGGGCCGCGGAACCAGGCGCTGACCGGAGTGACGAAGCCCATCTTCGGGCGGTAGAGGATTTCGCGCGGCAGGCGGTCTTCCAGCGCGCGCTTCATCAGCCACTTGCCGGTGCCGCGGCGGAGACGCGCGGATGTCGGGAGCGTCGCGGCGAATTCGACGAGGCGGTGATCGAGCAAGGGCTCGCGCGCTTCGAGGCTGACGGCCATGGAGGTGCGGTCGACCTTGGTCAGAATGTCGCCGGGGAGCCAGATCTTGAGATCGGCATATTGGGCGCGGCTGAGGCCGTCGTTGGCCGGGGCGCCGCGCATGGCCTCGACGTAGCGGGTTTCGGCGCGGTGGCCGTTCAGGGCGCGCATGAAGTGAGCGCTGTAGAAGCTTGATCTGATTGGATAAGAGGTGGCGGTGACTGCGTCGGCATAGGCGGCCTCCCCTGCCCTGCCGAGCGCCATGAGGGTGGTCTTGGCGCGGAGCGCGCGGGGCGCCCAATCGAGCTTGGGGTAGACATTGCCGAGCGCGCCGAGGCCGCGGCGGAGCGGCGCCGGCATGAGGCTGCGCGCCCTTTCCTCGGCGGCGAAGAAGACGTGGCGGCGGTAGCCGGCGAAGATCTCGTCGGCGCCGTCGCCGGAAAGGGCGACCTTGACCTGCTCGGCGGCGAGCTCGGAGACGCGGTAGGTGCCGATGGAGGACGCGTCGGCGAAGGGCTCGTCGAAGGCGTCTGCCAGGGTGTCGATGAGCGAGAAGTCTCCGCTCGCGACAATGCGGGTGCGGTGGCTGGTGGCGAAGCGCTCGGCGACGAGGGCGGCGTGGGCGGTTTCGTCATGGTCCGCTTCGTCGAAGCCGATCGAGCAGGTGCGGACCGCCTGGCGCGAGGCTTCGGCCATGAAGGCGACCACGGCCGAGCTGTCGACTCCGCCCGAAAGAAAGGCGCCGAGCGGCACGTCGGCGACCATGCGCGAGCGGACCGCCGCG
>DASQND010000125.1:0-41580 GCA_035645215.1 Allosphingosinicella sp. | reverse complement strand
CCTTCACCGCGTCCGGGCATATCGTCGCGAGGCGCCAGGCCACGATCGCCGCCCAGTCCACGGGCATGATCGAGAGCATCGCGGTCGAGGAGGGGCAGCGCGTCGAGCGCGGCGCGCTGATCGCGCGGCTCGACGCAAGGTCGACGGAAGCGGGGCTCGAGCGCGCGGTGGCGCTGACCCGCGCCGGCGCCGCCGACGTCGACCGGCTGAGCGCGCTCCACCGCGAGGCCGAGGCGGTGCAGAGCCGCTACGACGCGCTCGCCGAGCGCGGCTTCGCGCGCATGGCGGACGTCGAGCATGCACGCGCGCAGCGGGCCGCGCTGGAAGCCGAGATCCGGCGCGCGCGGGCGCAGCAGGCGGGGAACGCCGCCGACGTCCAGGCCGCGGCGATCTCCGTCGACCGGACCAGCATCCGCGCGCCCTTCGCCGGGGTCGTGACCCGCCTCAGCGCGCAGCCGGGCGAGATCATCTCGCCGGTGAGCGCGGGCGGCGGCTTCACCCGCACCGGGATCTGCACGATCGTCGACATGAACAGCCTCGAGGTGGAGGTGGACGTCTCGGAGGCGCAGATCGCGCGGGTGGCCGTGGGCCATGCCGCCGAGATCACGCTCCAGGCCTATCCGAACCGGCCCTACCCGGGCCGCGTCCTCGCCGTCGTGCCGGTCGCCGACCGCGCCCGGGCGAGCTTCCGCGTCCGCGTCGCGATCGAACGCACGGACGATCGAATGCTGCCGGAGATGGCGGCGCGTGTCTCCTTCAAGGGAAGAGCCTGAGCCATGACGCAAATGACCGGAACGCCGCTGCCGCCGCTGATCCAGCTCGACGGCATCGTCAAAGCCTATCGCAAGGGCGGCCAGACCGTCCCGATCTTCGACGGCCTCGACCTCAGCTTCGGGGAGAGCGAGTTCGTCGCCATCATGGGGCCGTCCGGATCGGGCAAGACGACGCTCCTCAACCTGCTCGGCGGGATCGACCGCATCGACGGCGGCGAGATCAGCTTCCAGGGGACGCCGATCAGCGGCCAGAGCGACGGCTGGCTGACGCGCTGGCGGGCGCGGCATGTCGGCTTCATCTTCCAGTTCTACAATCTCATGCCCTACATCAGCGCCGCGAAGAACGTCGAGCTGCCGCTGCTGCTGACGGGGCTCGGCGCGCGCGAGCGGCGCCACCGGGTCGACCTCGCGCTCGATCTCGTCGGCCTCTCCGACCGCAGCCGGCACCGCCCGGGGGAGCTTTCCGGCGGGCAGCAGCAGCGGGTCGCCATCGCGCGCGCGATCGTCACCGATCCCGAGCTCATCCTCGCCGACGAGCCGACCGGCGATCTCGACCGCGCCACGGCGGACGGCATGCTGGATCTCCTCCACGAGATCAGCGCGGCAATGGGAAAGACGGTGATCATGGTCACCCACGATCCCCGCGCCGCCGAGCGGGCGAGCCGCGTCCTCCACCTCGACAAGGGCGCTCTCGTCGGCACTCCGGAGCTGGTCCGATGACCACGCTCTGGCTCGCCTGGCGCAACCTGATGCGCCACCGCCTGCGCGCCGCGCTGATGCTCTTTTCCGTGAGCATCGCCTTCGTCCTCTACGGCACCCTGTTCGGGCTCAACACTCTGCTCGGCGGCGGCGACATCGCCGGCGGACGCGACCTCATCGTCCACCACCGCGCGAACATCCTCCAGACGCTGCCCGCCCATTACCGCGACTCCATCGTACAGGTTCCCGGCATCGAGAGCATCGCGGCGGTGAGCATCATCGGCGGCTATGTCGGCGAGCGCGCCAACAAGGTGCCGACCCTGATGGTCGATCCCGAGCCCTATCTCGCCCAGAACGGCGACGGGATCGTCCTTCCCGCCGACCAGCGCGCCGACTTCCTCGCCTCGCGCGACGCCGTCATCGTCGATGCGCAGACGGCGGAGGCGAACCGCTGGAGCGTCGGCGACCGCATCGTCGTCACGAGCGAGATCAGCCCGCATGTCGACGGCGGCTTCGACTGGCCGTTCCGCATCGCCGGCATCTACACGGCCGCCAAGCCCGAGGACGCGATCACCGGGGCCTTCGGGCGGATCGACTATTTCAACGCCGCCGCCGCCGTGGGCCGCGACCGGGTCCACTGGTTCTCCGTGCGCACCCGCGACGCTTCCGCGAACGACCGCATCGCCGGCACCGTCGACACGCGCTTCGCGAACAGCGAGGCCGAGACTCGCACCGAGCCGGCCGCGGCGATGGCGCGCGCCTTTCTGACGCAGGTGGTCGATTTCACGCTCGTCATCCGCCTCGTCGTCGGCGCCGCTTTCGCGACCATATTGATGATCGTCGGCAACACGGTCGCTCTCGGCGTCCGGCAGCGGCGGCGCGAGTTCGGAGTGATGCGGGCGCTCGGCTTCGGTGCCCGCCAGGTGGCGGCGGTCGTGGTCGCCGAATCGCTGATCGTGGCGGTCGTCGGCGCCCTCCTGGGCCTGGCGCTCTCCAGCCTGCTTCTCGCCTTGATGTCCGCGGGGATCACCGGCGCCGCGCCGACCTTGTCGTCGCTGCCGCTGGGCGTGCTCGCGAGCGGGCTGGGCATCGCGGCCCTGTTCGGCACGGCGACGGCGCTCCTTCCCACCTACCGCGCGGCGCGCATCAGCCCCGCCGAAGCCTTTTCGAGGAGCTAGCGCCATGCCCATGCCGAGGTCGATATTCGCGGTCGTCCGGATCACGCTTTCCGGCCTCCCCGCGCGCTGGCCCATGGCCCTGTCGTCGATGTGCGGGATCGCCCTGGTGGTGGCCGTGCTGCTCGGCTTTCTCGCCATGGCCGAAGGGTTCACCCGGTCGCTGACCGGCGCGGGATCCGCGAACGTGGCCGTGATCGTCGGGCAGGGGGTGCGCTCCGAGCCGATGAGCGCCCTTTCCCCCGATGCCGTCCAGCAGACCGAGGCGCATGCCGCGAATGCGGGCATCGCTTCGGACCGGATGTCGGCCGAGCGCGTCCGGGTCGCCTCCGCCCGGCGGGCGGACGGCGGCGCCGGGACGGTCGTCCTTCGCGGCGTCACGCCGGCGGCGGCTGCGTTTCGGCAGAACCGGCGCACGGCGGCCGGGGCGCAGCCGCCGATGCCGCGCGGGCAGGAGGTGGTGCTGGGGGTCGCCGCCGCGCGGCAGCTCGGCGCGGAGCGACCGGGAGACGCGGTCCGCCTCGCCGGGCAGACCTGGCGCGTCACGGCATTGGTCGAAAGCGGCGGAACGGCGCTGGAATCGGAAGCCTGGGTCGCGTCCGACGCGCTCGCGGCGGCGTTCCCGGGCGAGGCTTTTGTCCAGTCGCTGCGCCTGCCCCTCGCCGGCGGCGAAGTTCCGGCCGGGCTACGCGCCAGCCTCACCTCGGACCCGCGGCTTTCGGTGCGCATCGAACGGGAGGACCGCTTCTTCGCCGCGCAATCGGCGGGGCTCGCCGGCATGCTGCGCGCCTTCGCCTGGCCGCTGGCCATCGTTATGGGACTGGGCGCGCTGGCGGGCGCTCTCAACACGATGTTCACCTCCGTCGCGGCGCGTACGCAGGAGATCGCGACATTGCGCGCCATCGGCTTCGGCCCCGGGGGCACCTTCCTCGCCACCTTTGCCGAAGCGCTGGTGCTCGCCTTGGTCGGCGGCGGGCTCGGCGTCGCCTTGGCGGCCCTGGTGCTCGGCGGCCGCAGCGGATCGACGCTGGCGGGCGGCGCGGCGGAAGTGAGCTTCACCTATGCATTGACCCCGGGCGCGGTCGGCGCGGCCTTCCTGTTCGCGCTGCTGGTCGGCGTCCTCGGCGGTGCCTGGCCGGCGGTGCGGGCGGCGCGCCAGCCCATTCTCGCCGGCCTCAACAGCGATGCGCAATAAGGATCGATCGATGCAGTCGACACACACCCCTGCCGCCGCCGCCGCTGCCCGGACGCCGTCGGCGCTGGCCAAGGTCATCGCCGCCGGCAGTCCGCCCAAGCTGATGATCGCGGCGGCGATCCTGATCTCGCTCGCGGACGTCGCGGCGACGCTGGCCTTTCCGGTGATCACGCGCGACCTCATCGACGCGATCGACGTGCAGGCCGGCGGCCCGGGCGCCTTGCTCCGCAGCGAGCGGCTCGGCCTGCTCGCCGCCGTGCTGATCGGCGGCGCGCTGTGCGGCGCGGCCGCATCCTACCTGCTCGCCCGCGCCGGGCTTGCGATCCTGCGCAGGATCCAGACGCGGATCTTCGAGGCGGTGACGGCCCGCCCCGTCGCCTTCTTCGACGAGCAGGAGAGCGGCGCCCTGGTCAGCCGCATCGTCAGCGATACGCGCAGCGTCGCGCAATTGCTCACCAACGGCCTTTCCGGCCTCATCACCGGAGTCCTGCTGCTCGCCGGATCGGCGATCGTCCTGACCCTGCTCGACGGGGCGCTCACCGCCATGGTCTTCGCCATCGTCGTCGGCACGTTCCTGCTGATGGCGCCCATGATCATGCGCCTCTCCGCGGTCAGCAAGGCGATCAACGCCCATTCGGCGGACGTCGGGGCAAGCCTCGCCAGGACCTTTTCCAGCATTCGCCTCGTCAAGGCGTTCACCGCGGAGCCGGTCGAGACGCTGAGGGTGTGCGGCCACCTGGGCGAAGTCGAGCGCTCGGGGCGGCGCCTTGCCGTGACCCAGGCGATGCTCAGCCCCGCCAACGGCCTCGCGGTCACCGCCGCCCTGGTGCTGCTCTTCACCTACGGCAGCGCGCGGGTCGCGGCCGGAACGCTTTCGGCGGGCACGCTCACCGCCTTCATCCTCTACATCTTCAACATCGTCGCCCCGCTCCTCCAGCTTTCCAAATTCATCTCGCAGCTCCGCATGGCGCAGGGCGCGGCCGAGCCGCTCGCGGAACTGCTGGAAGCCGATGCGCAGGCGGACGCCGGCCCGGCACCGGCGCCCTGGTGCCGGGCGGACGCCGGCGCCATCGCGTTCGAGGACGTCCGCTTCGGCTATGGCGACGAAACCATCCTCGAGATCGACAGGCTGGTCATCCCGGCGGGCAAGCGCACGGCCATCGTCGGCGCGAGCGGCTCGGGCAAATCGACCGTGCTCGCCTTGATCGAGCGTTTCTATGCGCCCAACGCCGGCCGAATTACCTGCGGCGGCCGGGACATCGGCTCCATCGGCCTCTCGGAATGGCGCCACGCGATCGGCTACGTTCCGCAGTCGGCGCCGCTCAGCGCGGGATCGATCCGGGACAATATCGTCTACGGCGCCGCGAGCCTGGACGAGCAGCGCGTCGTCGCCGCCGCGGAGGCGGCGAACTGCATGGAGTTCGTGGACAGGCTGCCCGGCGGCCTCGACTCCGCGGTCGGCGAGAACGGCGTGCTGCTCTCCGGCGGGCAGCGCCAGCGCATCGCGCTCGCCCGGCTCTTCTACCGCGACCCGGAAATCCTGCTCCTCGACGAGGCGACGGCGAGCCTCGACGAGGAGAACGGCCATCTCGTGATGGAATCCTTCCAGCGGCTGATGGAGGGGCGCACCACCATCATCGTCACCCACCAACTCGGCCAGCTCCGCGGGCTGGACCAGGTCTATACGGTGACCAACGGCCAGGTGGTCGAGACCGCCATCGGCGCGCCGCGGCCGGACATCGAACGCAGCGGACCGCAACTGCGGGCCGTCTGACCATCATCGAACGGGGGGGACACATCATGCAGGCACAATTGCGGATCGTAGGGCACGAAGCCCTCGAGACGGCCGAGCCGGGGCTCGAGCCGGCGCTTCTCGAGCGGCTCAAGCCGTGGCGCGTCATCATGTCGCTCGCGTACGATGCGCGGGGCGCGAGGAGGGACCTGTTCGGACACAATATCGTGACCGATCCCGCCTGGGACATGCTGCTCGTGCTCGGCCTCGCAGCCTGCGACGACCGCGACCTCACGGTCGGGGAACTGTGCTCGGGCGCGCGGGCTTCGATGACCACCGCGCTGCGGGTGATCGACTATCTTGCCGACCGCGGCCTGCTGACGCGGCGTCCGAACCCGGCCGATCGCCGCAGCGTCCTTCTTTCGATCAGCGACACCGGCGTCATTCGAATGGCCTCGTTGCTCGAACGGTCGGCCGAGCGGGTCCGCGCCGGCCAGGTGCAACATCAGGAGTGTGCAACATGCCTCATCTAAGCAAGCCGTCCGGCCTCGTGTCGCCGAGGAACTTCGAGTTCCTGCTGGCCGCCGCGGCCCTGTTCGAGTTCGCGCATCTCGTCGGCCTCTTCGAACGGCGGGCGGAGGTGGACGGAACGGCGCTCGCATTGCTGTTCACGATCGGCGGGCCGCTCCTCGTCCTGCTCCTTGGCCTGGGCGTCACCCGGCTGGGCAGCAGCGTTGCCAAGTGGCTGCTGGTGGCGCTCGTCGCGATGGCCCTGTTCAGCGCCGTGAGGATCGGGGCGGAGCCGTGGGCGAACAATCCAGCGCTGATCGCGGGCGCGATTGCCGGACTGTGCCAGCTCGCCGCCGTCCTGATGCTGTTCACGCCGCCGGCGCGAAGCTGGACGGGGCGGCCGCAGGCGTCGCGCGCGGCGCCGGCCGCCGACTGAGGGCCCGCGCCGGCGCGGCCGTCCGGCTCGACGCGGCGTTCGCGTCGATTTCGTCACCAACTCGGCGGGCGCGGAAATTCAGGACAAGGGCTGCGTCAGCGGGGGGGAGGCGGCACGGCGGCCGCCGGCGCGAGCTTCGCAAAATTGCTGGGCTGCCACAGGTTCGGGACTTGGCCACCGTCGGCGCGGTCGAACGCGTAGAAATCGACCAGCGCGCTCGCCTTGGCCCAGCTCGGATCGAGGGGCGCCATGTTCAGGGCCGCAGCCGCCGCGATTTCCTGGGCGCTGAGGGCCCTGCCGTAAGTGGCCACCCAGGCGAGGTCGCCGTTGAGGAAGCTGAAGCCGGCAGTCGCGAACAGGAGCATCGGCGCGGGGACGACGAAGCCTATCGGGACGGAGCCGGCGAGCGCGCCGTTCACATAGATCGAGGCGCTGTGCCCCTGTTCGATGGCGAGGGTAACCAGCGCCCACGCGCCCGCTGCGACGGGCGCCGGCGCGGCGAGGTCGATGCTCTGCGGCGGCGCGCTGTTGTCCGTCGTCGACGCCGCCGTCGCGGCGAACACCGCCTCCCCTTGCGCCAGAGCGAGCCACAGGGTCGATGGCGTCCCCGGGAGGGCGAACTTGGCCACGTCCTCGTTCGCGGGGTCGGTGAAGTCGAACGCCATCGCGAACACCGGCTGCACGCGATCGAGCGCCGCCGGCCGGACCATCGCCTGCAGGGTGAACTCGGCCAAAGAGGGGAACGTGTCGTCGGTGTTCGCAATCCCGAACGTCATGCCATCGAAGGCGAATCCCTTGAGCGGCGTCGGTGTTGGTGTTGGTGTTGGTGTTGGTGTTGGTGTCGGCGGCGGCAGCCGTGCCTCGATTGCGGCGAGGCGCGCGAGGATGTCGCCGAGCAGCGGGATCTGCGCGGCGGTCAGCGGCGCGGCGATCTTTTCAGGCGGGATCTGCGGAAGCTGGTCGGGCGCGAGCATGCCTACGAACTGCGAGGCGGGGATCGGCCCGATCTTCGCCGCCGGGATGGTTGGGAGCTGATCCGGCGAAAGCATTCCCTGGACGTGCGCGGCCGGAATCGCGCCGATCTTTTCGGCCGGGATGGCCGGCAGCTGATCGGCCGCAAGCGTTCCGCTGATCTGCGCCGCCGGTATCGGACCGAGCTTGTCGGCACCGATCGGGCCGACGAGGCGTCCTGCGTCGATCGGCGGGAGGCGTTCCGGCGCCAGCACCGCGGCCGATGATCGCGACACGATCGCGACTTCGATGATGGGCGGTGGCGACGGTGGCGGTGGCGGCGGTGGCGCGTTGCCCGCGGACGTCGGCGGCGGCGGCGGCGGGGGAGGCGGCAGCGGCTGCGCGGTCGCGGTGACGCTCAGCATCGCGAGCGTGACTCCGCCGGCCGCGTCGGGCTGGTCGCCGACGAGAGTCAGCGCGGGCCGGTCCGGCGCCAGGGGGTCGGCGTTCGAGCCGATCGCGAGACGCCACATTGTCGGCGGACCAAGGGGGAAATAGCCGCTGTCGGTGAGGGTCATCGTCACCACGCCGTTGGCTGCGGCGAGCAGCCCGTCCATGAACGCCGCCGAGTCGCTCATCACGAGCAGCCGGCCCGCCGAATCGAGCGCCGCTCCGGCGGTCACGGTGATGGTGATCGTCCCCGGCACGGCGCTCGCGCCGACCGTGAGGCCGCTGAGCACGCCCGGACTGAAAAGAAGACGCGTCTGATATTCGCGCGTTCGGATATGATGGTTCTGCTCGCGCGTGAAATCGTCGACGCCGAGGAGCTGGCCGAAGGAATATCGCAGGCGCGGCGGCGGCGTTCGGTCGTCGCTCATCTTCTCGCCTCCTTCATGACACCGCCTCCGGCAATCGGCTGTTGAAGCCAACGAGGCTCTCGCCGACGGTCATCACGACCGGCGCCGTGCTGGTCGCGAAAACGATGTTTCCCTGGATGCCGTCGGAATTCAGAGACGCGAAACGCTTTTGGGTATCGCGGAGCGACTGCGCGACGGCCTGGGCGGTGTCATCCTGGACCTGGGCCACCTGATCCGCCGCGGCGAGAATGTCCTTTCCGGTTTTCTCGTCCATGAACGTCGTGCCGCTTATCGCCAGCTGCACCGAGGCGTTCATCCGGTAGTCCCTGCCCTCGAACCTGGTCAGCGGCACGCAGGCAGGGAAATCGGCGGGCGTCGCCGTGAAAATCTGGGTGCGGCCCGAATCGAGGAAGGCGAGCGTACAGGTCAGGCGCTGGCCCGCATCGAGCGTGGGGATTTCCTTGCTTGCCGCCCAGTCCTTGGCCCAGGGGGCGTCCAGCGCCGCGGCCCAATCCATCTGCGCGCACACGCCGCTGTCCGCATCCACGGCGAGTTCGAGGCTCTTCACTTGGAGCAGCGCGACCGTGTCGGCGATCTTCGCCTCGACGCTCTGGACCGCCCCGTCCACCTTGTCCTGGATATCGCGGATATGGCGCTGCGCCTGCTCCTTCTGGTCGTCGTCGCCGCCGCCCAGCCAGCTCTTGATCTTGTCCCAGATCTCCTCGAGCAGGCTGATGATCGCGGTGACCCCGATCATCGCCACGCTGATCAGCATCGCGGCGAGCTCCGCGACGGCGGCGATGCTGTCGGTGGCGAGCGCGATCGCGCGATCGGCGATCTGCTTGGCAACGTCGAGGAAACGCTGCAGCGCCCGGCAGATGAACCGCGCGAATGCCTTGGCCCCTGCCTTGAGGCCGATCTGAATCGCGAGCGCGGCATATGTCGCGGGGTTCGCGAGCATGGCGCCCAGCACCTGCCCGAAATTGCCCACGATCCCGTTGAGGATCGCCGCCGGAAGCGCGCCGAGATCGCCGGGAATGTCGAAGCTGAGCGATGTCTTGACGGGCTTGGCGCTGAGCGGAATGCTCGTGTCGCCGAGGCTGAGCTCGTAGGCGAGGCTGAGCGGCAGCACCATCTGATCGCCGCTCCTCGTCGGACTGTCGGCGAGCGCGGGCTTGAGCGTCACCGTCAGGCCGTCGAACCATTCGTCGAGGAGCGCCTCGCATCCGTCCTGGCCCTGGTTGAGCAGGTTCTTCAAGGGGCCGAGCTGATCCGTATCGAGGGGCTGCAGGCCGCTCGGAAGGTTGCCGATCTCCTTCAGCCTGACGCCGTTTTCATCCCACTCGATCGTCAAATCCAGCGCGACGTGGACTGCGCCGGCGCCCATCGGCAGGTCCAGCGTCCCGAGGTCCGCCGCGACCGTCCCGGTGAAGACCCGGGAACTCGTGTCGTAGGTCGCGCTGAGGCTCGCCAGGCGCCGACCGAGAACGGCGATGTGCTCGACGGCGACGGTGATCTGGCCGGCGGCGCTGTCGATCGTCAGCGTCGAGTTGTCGAGCTCCAGGAAATCGAAGTCGAGCGAATCGCACCCCGCCGTGACGAGCACCTGTCCGCTGTCGCTCCGGCTGAGGCCGGCGGTGAAGGCGTACTTTCCGAACAACAGGAAATCGCCTTCGATATGGTAGCCTGGCGTGTACGTCTCGGGCGCGGCCGCTTCGGACGGCTTGTAGCTGAAGCTGGAGCTCGCGCCGCCTTTGGCGGGTTCCTGGAGCCAGTAGAGCCTGCCTGCGGTGAAGGCGAACTGGTCCGTCACGACCGACGCCCAGGTTCCGGCGCGTCCGAGGATCGAGCCGAGAATGTCGGTGAGCGTGAGCGGCCGATCGAGCGCCAGCGCGACACGGACCAGCCGGACAGCGTTCGCGTCCACCACCATGACGGCGCTCAGCTTCGGCCGGTTCGGGAGCCCCGGAAACCGCGCGGCGGCCTGCACCACCATGTCGACGGCGGTGGTCCCGACTGCGCCGCGATAGACCCGGCCGCCGAGCTCGAACTCGTCGAGCGTGACCCCGATAAGGCCGAGCGGATTGACGATTTCCCGCGTGGCGTCCGGCGGGAACAGCCGCTGCGCCGTCTCCGCATCGATCCCCGCGGCGGAGGGCGGGCTCGACAGCGCGAATACCGCTTCGCCGTCCCGCAGGCCGGCGAAGCCGTAGAGCCTGAGAGGCGCGTCGCCGATCGGAAGCGTCAGCCCGTAAGGCAGGTAGATGCCGGTGCTCAGCAAGGTTTCACTTTCCGGGCGCACTCCTCACCCTGCGCACGGTCCGCGCTGCGCCCGAATGCGCGGCGCGGGCCGGGGCCTTCACCGATCCTTATTGCGGCGGCGGTGCCGGCGGCGGCGCCGGCGGCTGTCCCGCGGAGGCGATGACGCCGTCGTCGCTGACGACGAGGTAGATCGCCGTGACGGCAAGGACCGGAGTGGTGGTCGGGCCCTGGATGAGCACGATGGGTCCGCTGTGGCCCGGATCCTGCGGATTGGAACGCCACGTTCCGGTGAGGCCGATCTTGAAAGTCGTGCCCTTCACCTGGCTGCCGCTAGGGGCGGTGCTTCCGCTCGGGGGAACGTGGACCTCGAACAGGTCGACGGTGACGTCGATGTTCATCAGCCGGCTCGCCATGCCCTTGAGCGGGTCCGGAAGCGCGTCGATCGCGCCGGTGATATCGCCGGCGTTGAGCCCGAATTGGCTCGTGATCATCGTCACCAGATCGGTGACCGTGCCGAGGTCTACCGGGTCGGAGAGCTTGAAGTCGGCGCCTGCCGCGACGGAGGCGGACATCTGCTCCAGCGACACTTCCTTCCCGTTGAGCGTGAAGGTAATTCCCGGGAGTGCGGAAACGGTCATTGCTTTCCCCTTCATCAGCGCATGAAAAGTTACGGGCGGACCATGTTCAGAAGACACAAGGCAAAAAATGCCAGGTGATCACCGTTTCGCCGGCGAATCATTTCATGCCGATAAAGAAGTCTGGTGTCAATGCGGAAAAGCAGCTTATTTGACAGTAACTCGATTTGAGATTTGGTAAACAACGGAAGAATCTCGCTATTCCTCATTATTATTTGGCTATAAATTCCGTCAAACCTGTTGGATTCCGGGAGAATTGAGCTGGTTTATGTGAAGCAGCAGAGGCTTCTCTGACTTCCAGCAGCGGCTCCCGTCGACCAGCAGGAGCAAGTCTGGGCGAGGGTGCGGGCGTTTTCCCAGCGGCCGTCTGCGTGGAAATGCTTTACTGCCAAGCCGGTTGGTTCACCCGCATTGGGCCGTTTCCCCGGAGCCAGTGCCGGCGCGCGAATCAGTGACTCGGCTTGAAATTGGCTGGGGCGGCAGGATTCGCAGCCGGTTTTTTGAGGTGCTAAGTTGTTGATATCGTTGACGCTAAAAACGCAATTTACGCCGTAGATGTACAGCGAATTGGCACAATTTTTCAACCCCCATCTGAGCACCGGAAACGCTGCGGGTTCTTCCATTGGCGCGGTCCTCGATCAGGACCTCGGCAGACGCCAACAGCTGATTGCCGCTTCGGAAAATCTGCTTGCTATCTGGACCGTGGACGACCGCGGATTTTTGCGGATGGCGTCAGGCGCGTCGTGCTGCGGCGGCGGCATTGGTGCGCTCCTCAAGGGAGCTAATGCGGTCGATCAGCACCTCGAACGGCTCCGCCTCGTCGAGGAGAAGCCCGTCCTCGACCATATTCCGATAATCGTCGGCACGAATCTCCCGTGCCTCGCCGCGCGGCACCAGCCGCAGACCGCCGGCGACCGCACGGCGGTAATCGATCGCTTTCCGCTCCGCATTCTGCTCCGCGAAAAACCACTCAAAGTCGCAACGCTGGAAATTGCAGCGCTCGAACGTGCAGGCGCGGAACAAGCAGTCAGTGAAATGAGCCCGCTTAGCCGAGATGAGCCGAAAGGCCTCGTCCGAAAACGACTCTCCGGCCAGGATGGTACCGTCCCGTAGGCGACCCGCCTGGGCGGGAACCGTCTCGGGCGGCTCATAGATCGGATCTTCAGACCTCATAATTCTGAGTTATCGTTCGCAGGGCTGAGACAGCCAGCGGCACTGACCGGCTGCGTCCTATTCCGCGCAGTCGGAGTGCTGCAGCTTCCCGTCGCCACGACCTACCCTAAACTGCCGAAACTTGCCCTCCGAGCTCCCGCTGGCAGGGAAGTAAAATAAAAGTGCTGACACTCAGGCACGGAATTCCACGCTTTTTTTCGGGTCGCGCTGCGCGGGGCGCCACGGCAAAGTGTTCACATCGGCGTTAGCGCCGCATCCGCGGCCACGGCCATCCCGCCGTCAAGCGCCTCCTCACCGCTGTGCGACTGCACGCAGAAGGCGACGGCTGACTTGCGCTGCCCACCCGGAACCATCCTCATGACGGGGCTCAGCGAAGAACGACCTCCGCTCGCGGTCGAATGAAGTCCCAGCCGCTCAGCTGGCGAATGCGCGCACAATGAGAAGAAATCGTCCGTCACCCTCATCACGGCATGGATTCGGCGAATTACCTCCGGTAGCCTTGGTTTCGACCACTTGGGGGAAGACGTGAGTCGGCTCGTCATACTGCATGCCTCGCTGGACCGGTTAGAAATCGAACTCCTCGCGGCCCTGGCGAGTAGAGACTCGTGGGAAACCGGCCTCGTTCCCTGGGTCGATGCTCCCTCAACGAGCGACGAGGCCGTTCCGACGATTACCGCGGCTGCGCCTGTCGACATGCAGATCGAATCGGAGATTAGAGCCGCCGAGGCAATTCTCTATGTCGTCGGCAGTTTCGGCCTGGGGCCATATCAGCGCGATGTGGAGGCGCCGCTGCTCGAACGTGTTCTCGCGGAGCGGAAAGCCGCGGGACGTCCGATTCAGTTCGTTCCGGTTCTGCTGAGCGAGGGACGGGCGAGCGACCTGCCCGACTGGGCGCGCAGCTACACCGTCGCCAACCATGACCGCAGCGCGCGAAGCACTCCGGCCTTGTGGCAGAAGATCAAGCAGAGGCTCGCTGCGCCGGTCGATGTGCCGAACACGGGCGCCGGCGGTGCAGGCGGCGACGGTCCCGCGGCTTCGGTCCGCCAGCCGCCGGACTGGTACGAAGATGTGAACCTGATCCGCGAGCAGTTGCTTGAACCGCCGCGCCTCACGGTGTTCATCGGCCCCTACTCGCTCGAAAGCCGCAACCGGCGCCCGCGCGGACCCGCCGCAGTCAGCCGCAAGCTCCTGAACGAGATCGGCATCGATTCCGAAGCGCTGATGCCGATCCTGCCCTGGCCGTCCGAAGCGGCTCAATGGGCAATGTTCCGCAAGACGCGGCCGAACGTTCAGGCGCTGATGCGCGACTGGTTCGCGCCGCTCGGCACCGACCCGCCGGACCTCGCCCGGAGCGTCGCGGAACTGGCAAGACGCTGGGAGGAACGGTATCGCGAGCGCCCGGTGCAGGGCTGGCACGGCCTGCTCCTCATCACGACGCGCACCGATCTCGCGCTCGAAAGCGCGCTCACGAAGATTGCCCAGGAGGACTTTACCCGCATCCTCCCCACCCTCAACGAATCGAGCCAGACCGGCAGACGGCGGCAGATGGTGCAGCACTGGGGGGCGGACGCGAATTGGGACGCGCTGCCCGATCATCTCGAGCGCGGACCGCGTCGTGCGAGGCTCGTCGACGATTTTCCGGCGGAATCTGCCTCCCTCAAAGACTATTCGATGGACCCGGGGAAGCGGATTGCCCTGATCAAGCTTTGCGGCAGTATCGACGTCCCGGAATCGCTGATCCTGACCGCGTCCGATTTCTTCGCAAACATGCGGAATCTCGATAGTCTGCCGCGAGAGATCAACGAGATCATCGGAGCCTCGGCGCATTTGCTCCTCGGCCGGGGCTTTGCGAGCCCGCTGGCCCAGCTGATCCGCCATAACGTCCTCAAAGAACCGCGGGGTGACTGGCCTCGAATCTGGGTGGTCGACAACGCCCGGGACGATTCCGACGAGCCGGACGCGCTCTGCGATCTTGAGGTGAAGCTGCTCGAGGGTGCCGGTCCGCGAAATTACTCGATGGAGCCGCTCAAGAACACGCGCCTGTGCTGGGCACCCGAGGATGCCTTCCTGCTGCGCCTGGCGGCGCAGCTGTGAATATGGCCGGTCGCAGCCCCTATCTCGGTCCCGAAACTTATGCGCTCGAGCATCGGGATCTCTTTTTCGGGCGTGATGCCGAAGGCCGCATAATCGCAAGCATGCTCGCGGCCGAGCCGGTTTCGATCGTCACGGGCCCCTCCGGCAGCGGCAAATCGTCGCTGCTGCGCGCCCATGTAATCCCCACGCTCGCCTCGCGCGGCTGGTGCCCCGTCTACGCGCATGCGCAAGATGATCCGGTACGAGCGCTGCGGGAGGAGCTGATTGCGCAGGCATTGCCGGACGGCGCGGCCGAGCGAGATCGACTGGACCTGCTTTTGGCAGAGGCACCGGGCGAACTTTCCGGCTCAAGCCTGCTCTCCGAGGTGGCGCCGTGGTTCGCCTCCCTGGAACGCTACGACCGACGCAGGACCACTCTCGTGGCGGACCGGACCGGGAGCAAGATTCCCCGCCACAGCCTGATCGCGCTCCTGCTCGCGGGTGTTTACGACGCGGGGCAGGTCGCCTGCCGGCTCTCCATCCTCGCCGATTATGCGGGAGAGTTCGAAGCAGTCCGCCCCGATTCCACGATAGACGAGTGCCGGGCCGCCCTCTGCCACGTCACCGAAGGGCACGAACAACTGCTCAACTTGCTGAAACTCGAAGGCATGGGTCTCAGCCGCACTGCCGAAGCCTTGTGGTCGGGCTGGGTCAAAGCGGTCGGGATGCTCGGGATCGTGTTCGTGCTCGACCAGGCGGAAGAGCTCTACACCTCCTATGGAGCTATGCGCTCCAGCTCCGCTGCACCGCTCCACGACTGGAGCCGGCGCGAAGAATTGTTCGCGGAGCTTACCAGGACGATTTCGGACTCCAGGCACTTGCCTTTCAGGTTTTGCTTCAGCCTCAGGCCGGAATGGTACGCACCGCTTCGCGCTTCGCTTGGCTCCATCGCCCCGCCCGAAAGCCGAGGGTCGCATTTCCTCACGCGTTTCGACGAGAAGCACGCGACCGAAGCAATCCAGAGGCCTGCCAAGGCCGTCGCGAGCAAGGTCACTGCAAATGCGCTGCGCACCGCGCTCCTGGAGCTCAGCAAGGGTACCGAATGCGGTGAAATCGACCCATTCCTCATCGCCGTCACTTTCGATCTCGCCTGGAAAGAGGCACAGAAACGAAAGTCGCCCGACATCAGCTCTGCGCATCTCAACGCGATCATGGCCAAGCCGGACGGCGAAGGAAAACTGCCGCTCGTCGAGGGCGCGATGCGCCGGCTCGTCGATAACGCGCTGCAATCCCTCGCGTCCGGCGAGAAGTTCGATTCCCTCGAGATGATGGAAAGCCTGTTCAACGAGGACGGGTCGCGCAGGATCGTCGCGGAAACCGATCTCGTGCGGCGCCCGCTTCGGGATGAAACGCGGCTGCGGCGCTTGCTTGGGGTTTTGGACGAGGGCGGCCTCATCCGTCGCTCGCGCCGAGGTGAAGTATCACTCGTCGAAGTCCGGCACGAACGCATCGCGCCGATCGTCCTCCAACTCCTCGAGGCGCAGCGCGAGAACGACGCCAAGTCGGCTGACGGCGACGGACAGCTCCGCAGCTTCGTGAACCGCGCAATCTCACTGCTCCTCACTTATGACGGGACCCGTCTCGACGCGCAGATTGCGGCCGGGCTTACGGACGACCCCCTTCCGGCGTGGGCGAGCACGGCGCTCTTGTCCGCCTACGACGACGTCGTCTGGGATCAGGCGGCAGCGCGGGTCATGCTCGCGAGCCTCCTCCAGCGAAAGCCCGGGGGCGGGCGCCTGCACCCGGCCACGGCTGAAGAGGAGACGGCACGCTGGCGCAAGCTCGTTGGCGACTTCATCATATTGGCTGGACGGCGCCGCGGCGGCGACGTCGAGACCCTCGGCAGGTCGCGCCGGGAACGGGAGCGTTTCGCTGAAGATCTGCAGCGCGGCACGCGCGTCACGCCGAAGCTTGCCGCTCAAGGACTTGCAAGCGGCCGCGGCGCCTTCACAAGCGATGTGAGGCTGTTGCTACTGCGAAGCATCCTTGCGTTGCCCATGCTACGGCGAGCGCAAGATCACAGGGGGGAGATCAGAACGTGGATGGCGAAGAGCTTCGGAGTGGCGCCGCTCAACGACTGACGCGCGCTGAATTCGCCGACGCGTCCGACCTGCTGAGGGAGATCGGCAGGACGAAGAATGCGACCGTGCGCCTGAACCTGATCGTGGCCTGGGCAGAGCTCATTCGCAGAAGCGACGATGCGGAGCTGCGGAAGGAGGCGACTGAAAGGCTGGTCGGGGTCGTTCTAGAGACGGAGGACGACGAAAGCGGCCAGCAGCTGATCGACTGTGCAGCACAGGAACTGCTGGAAATAGACGATGAGGCGTCGATCAATCAGGCGATGACCACGGTGCGCGCAGCGATGGGGCTGCGCAGCAGCACCGCGCACTTCAGCCGCGCGACGCGGCTGGCGAGCGCCCTCATCCGCCGACGACTCGGTCGCGGCGGCACCAGACTGTCTCTTGGCGCCATGAGCTATGCAGCCCAGTGGCGCCTCGCATTGTCGCAGTGGGCGTTCAGCTTGCGAGACAGCCTGCCCGTGCTGATCATTGCCGTCGCCTTCGGCGCCGTGGTGCCACTCTCTATCGCCAATCTCGGCTCACGCTACGGCCTCTCCGTAGACGTGGGCAATGCAGTCGTGCTGTTCTCCATCGGCACGCTCGTGATCGCACTCATCGCTCAGGCCGTTGCCGTACCGGCGGCCGCTCTTATCAAACCGTCCCGCCCGATGGAGGCGCTCAACCAGTTGGTCATGTGCATCGGCGCCCTGCTCTTCATGAAGCTGGCGCTTAGCCTGGACCTCACGCAGGTGACTTTCGGAGAAGCCGTCGCGACGAGCGGCGAGGCGGCAGCCGGCCGCGGAGGGCCCGCCCCGGCACCGGAGGAACCGGGGCCGGGAATCTGGCCCTATCTATGGTGGATCGCCCTCGGTGTCTTTACGAGCCGCTGGACCGCTACGACGCTTTCCTCTCTCGGGCGGTCACTGCTTCTCGCCGGCGCCGCAGGCTGCGTCCTAGGTGTGTTGCTCGCCGTTTCGGTCGCCGTCTGGAGCAGAACTGCCAGTGGAAATGGCGGCTGGATCGTGCTGGTGCTTGTCATCGCCGCTTCCGCGATCGGCAGCAACTGGGCAGATCACCGGCGCGGAGGAAAGATCGTAGCCGATGAGCAGAGCCGGCTGCGGCAATGGCCCGCTAGCGCGATCGTCCTGCTGGGCGGAATCGTCTTCATCGCTGTCGCGTTCAGCAGCGCCGACAGTAAACTGCAGCAGGCGCAGCAAATTCCGCAAAGCCGCATTCAATCGATCGGTTGCGGCGATTCGGGATCGAGCATCGTCTCGATCGAGCTCGCGACCACCTACCGGCTACGCCCCTGCGCCGACGTCTTCTGGTACCTTCATGTTCTGGAACCCACGGTGCCACTCCCACGCCCGGCGAATGGAGGCGGTCCGACGCCTGCAACATTCCCGATCGACACGGTGCTCAATACCTTTGACCGCGAGTCGAACCCGCTCGACCGAGCGGACGATCCGCCGACGATCCGACTGAGCGGCGAGCGCCGCTTCATGACAAGTTTATTTTGCGTCGAGGTATTCGGCCAGGATCGCGGCTGCGTACCTCCGACGAGGGGCACGGCGACACTTTCAGAACTGCTCACCGCCTTTGCAGATGCTTGGCGGGGCGCTGCCACGGAGGAATTCTTCTCGAACGAGCTGAACGAGGAGAATGACAGCACGCCCCTCAGCGACGCCGAGCGTCAGGTGCTGCGCGCGCTGCGAATCTGCGTGCTTAGCTCGCGCAATCGCAATCTCAATGCGGAACAGGCCTGCAAGGCGGTATAGGGTCGATGATCCGGCGCATTCGGAGCCCTGAGCCGCCGGACGGCGCCAGGGGATGGTCCTATCGCGCCTGCGGCTCCAGGAAGCTATCGGCAATCGCCGCGAACCACTGGCCGACATCGACGTCTTGCTGATCGGCAATGTCGCCGACGATCGCGCGCAGGAAGGTCTTCTCTCCGACGTGCTCGCCGAGAGAGCGGTACGCTTCGAACTGCGGCTCGGTGAATAGCTGGTTGAGCGTGGAATGGTGAGGGAAGTTCGGCTCGTCGAGCTTGTACCTGCGGATGAACTCACCCTCATTGCCGGTCAGCGACAGCTTCAGATAGAGCAGATACCCGGTCTCGGAGGTGGAGTAGCGGATTCGGGCAAAACGGAAGTGCGAGCGGCTCAAGCCATGCTCGTTCAGCCGTAAATCGTCGAGATCCAGGTCGATGGAGATGCCGAGGTCGATCGCTGCCATTCGCTGGAGATTCGCAACCGCATGAAAGGTCATCCGCGCATCTTCTTCACCGTCGATGCTGATGATGAATTTACAACGCCGCCTCAACAGCTCCATCACGCCGAGGTTCTCAATGTGGCCACCGTCGGAAACATTCAGATAGGGCGCGCGCTCATCGATCTTCCCGAACATTTCGCGCAGCAGATAGGCGATCCCGGGCGCCCGAAGCGGGCGCTTGCCTGGACGAGCCAGCCAATATCCAAGCCGGATATTGAGGAGGCCAAGCCAAAAGGACATCCGCCCGGGCGACGCGAGGCCCATCTGAGGCGCCGCAGCGGCGCCTGAAATCGCCATCGCGGTGCCGACGTCGAGATCCGGATTTGCCGATTCCCACTGCGGGGTCGGGAAGTAGCCGGTGACCGGGCTGCCGCAATAATGCGGCGTGAACGCGAAGAAATCGGTGAGCCGCCCCTGCATCGCCGGGAGGCGAGAGGATGGCAGGTTCAGCGCCGCGTTCACGATCGGACAGGGCGCGGCAACGCTCCCGACGAGGCTGGACAACTTCAGTTCTTTACGCCCGAGCGTACCGTCGTCCGTCCGCTGGATCAGAAACGCGCCGGCGAGCCGCTCGCGATAATGGCGGTGAAGCCCGGTAAAATTCACGTCCAGGCACCACCAATAGGTGGCAAGGACGAGAGTCAGCGCCGCGGCAGCGCCGGCCAGGTACAGAGGCTTTTCAGCGAGGAACGCTGCAAACAACGCGAAGAGATTGAAATAGATCGAGAGCAGGAACAGCGGCACCGACAGCCCGGCGATCACTCGGAAGAAGGTGGCCGCCCCCCTCACCAGCTTTCCCGCGACAATCGACGCGAGAATGACAAGCAGCGGCGCCGCCAGCCATGCCAGCCGCAGGGAGGGATCGAACTTGATGTGCAGCCAGCAAAGTCCGACAATCGCGGCTACCGCCACCTGGACCGACGCGGCGATAGCGACCCATCGGTCGAGGAAGCGCCTGGAGCGGGGAACCAGCCCCATGACCACAGGAAGCAGCAAGGCGCACGCCGCGAGCGGGAGCGAGGCGATCCCGATGGCCTGCCAGGCTCCCGGTCGCAGCGGAACGAACTCGCGCAAAGCCAGAGCAAGGATGGCGCAGAGGCCGACGACGAGCGTGATCGCCGCCAGGTTGATGAACATGCCGTAGAGCTGGGAGAAGGCGACCTTGAGCCGCGTCCACGCAGAACCCGAAGCCAGATAGCGACTGTTCTGGCGGATGTGACCGAGGGCATCCGCCTTGGCATCGGATCTGGAAAAGGGAAGATCGTCCGATTCCAAGCCGATCTTTGCGTGAGTCCGCTGCTCCACGGCGTTCGCGAGAAACGTCTCCAGAAACGCGCCGAGATAGCCCCCTCCAGAGACGGTGGAGAGATAATCGATCTTCGGCAGCACATTTCGGCGCGCCAGTGCCGTCAGGACGCCGAGCGAGAACGTTGCTGAGCGGATCCCCCCGCCCGAGAGCGCGAGTCCGACCGCATGCTCCTGCGCAGCGTTGAGCCGGTAATGCTCCCGCCGTGCTTTGATTGCCACGCCCTCGGCTGCGTCTATGTCGGCAAGCGTCTCCCGATTGAGAGCTGAGGCGCTCCAGGCGGTCCCCCACTTCAGCGGTTTATTGACTTCGGCCTCGATGCGCGCCTCGCGCTGCGGCGACGCATGTGGCGGGGGCGCAGCGCCGTCTCTCAGTTCCAGCAGAAGTTCGTCGAACAAATTGAGGATGATCTGCAGCTCGCCGAGCTCGGCTCGAAACTCGTCGGTTGTGTCCAACGCGCCGAAGTTCGGCAGCTCGCTCCGCCGGTGCCACTTCGCGGTGAATGGCCGCACATGCCGATTGAGAACGTGCCAGAGCAGGGTTTCGAAATGGCGGGCTTTGCTGCGGCGCGCCGTCGCCTCGCGAGCCTGTTCGAAGAGGACCCGCAGGCTCGCGAGGGCTGCAGCCTCGGTACCGTCGATGTAGCCAAGGTGCTGGGTTGCAATTCGTGAGACCAGCTGAACGTGGAACTCGGCCGCCCCGGCACTGTCCTCGTCTCCCGGCACCCACGATTGCGAGCCCCACCGCTCTAGAAAGGCGGCATCGAAGACGTCTACACTTCCGCGATTATAGCGCTCCAGGTGTTGCCGCCATGTCGAAGCTGTCGTTGCCATTGACTCCTCGGGCAGGTGGTGTCCGATGCGCTGGAGCGGCATAATGAATGCTTATTCACCGGTGTGGAATAGCGGTAGATGAAAATCTCTTTTATCGGAGCGTCCGTCCCGCGCGAACGTGGCAGCTACGGCAACTGGGCCGAGGACGATGCTCGGTTGCTCCGGGAACTCGGCGCAGCGGTGGGCCGCGCAGGTCACGAAGTGGTCATCTGCAGTCCCTACCAGAATTCCCTCGACGTCGAGATCCTGCGTGGCCTCGCCGACGCCGATCCGGGAGCGACGGTCGAAGCGCACTTCCCGCGCGATGAGGAGATACGCGCTTCGTTTCGGTGTCTCACGGACGAACTGGGGCTGCGGCCCGTGAGGGAATTCTGCCATCCATCCATGCAGCGCGACGTAGACGCCGGTGACAGCTATTCTTGGCTCCTTTCGCAACTTCAGGCGCTGGATCGCGCCGCAGTCGTGATCACCGCTGGCGGGCGCATCGGCGGGTCGGCCGAGATGCTGCTGCATTTGGCTGAAGCTCAACAGCGGTCGGTGCTTCCCATCGGTTATTTCGGCGGCGCCGCAGCGCAATCGCTGGAGCGTCAGCAGTACCGCCTGCAAGATCGGCTCGGAGAGCGGGTCGATTGCCTTCGCGATCGTCACCTGGCGGGGCAGCTCGTAAGTGCTGCCGAGCTGCTGGCGCAACGGAAACACACGTGGTCAGACGCGGAAGGCGGTGCACCATCGCGCTTCTTCATCAGCTACGCGCGCGCCCAGCCCACCGAAGCGGATCTCGTGGAAATTTTGCTCCGGCGGCGCGGCCTCCATGTCTTCCGCGATGAGGAGGCGTTCGGCGCCGGTCAGCACCTGCCGACCCAAATCGCGGAGCATATCCATGCCGCCGACGTTTTTATCGCGCTGTGGTCGCGCGAATATGCCTGCAGTCCATGGTGCTTCGACGAACTGCAAATGGCTATACAGCGAAGTCAGTCGAAGGCGCTACAGCTGTGGATATTCTGCCTCGACGACACGCGCATGGTGCCGCCGGCAGCGCGGCAGCTTGTGACATATCCGTGCCGAGGTCGTATAGAATTGGAAGGCCGCCTGTTGCAGCTGCTCGCCGACGAGAGCTGGCGAGAAAGCAACTAGACCAGCGGCGCCCTTCGCCGTCCGATTCTTGTCTCTCGAACTGGCGCGGCGACAGCCCGCCAGGTCTGCCGTTTTCTAGCGATTTCGAGGCACTCGATCGCTTCCTGTTTCCGGCTCGGACCGCGCATAAAATCGCGCGGCGACTCTTGGATCTGCACACGGCGCGCCGCGGCGCCCAACGCCCGGAGCAAGTGCCGCTGCATTCTTCCATTCCGCCAACGCTTCGCGAGTTTTCCCGTTGTAATCTAGTCAAGCGTATGGATTTCGATTGCCGTCACCAGCTCAGAAACGGGCGGTCATAGATCGCCGGCCGTGCTCGGGCTGACAAGGCAGCATGCGCGGTTCTCATCGGGAACCAAGGAGTGGGTTGGGCAAGGGCAGCTTTCGCATTGCTGCTCGTGAGCCGCCGATCCGCTGGCGCCACAAGCGCCGCTGAGGCTCTCTCGTCGGCCGACGCGGTGCCCCGAGATGTCACCATATCCAGCTCACTTGTTACCTATGCGTCACCCGGCGGAGATTTAGGTAACAGAAAGATGCCGGAAAACTGGCGCGCCCGGCAGGATTCGCAGCCGGTTTTTTGGGGCGCTAAGTCGTTGATCTTGTTGACGCAAAAACGTGATTTGCGCCGCAGATGTACAGCGAGTTGGCACAATTTTCAAGCCGTAATCCGTTAGTGGGCGAAACCCGCCGGTTCGGCGGTGGAGAGGCCGCGGCGCGCCGCAAGCGCCTGTTTCTGGCCAATGCTGTTTGAAAAAAGTCTGTCTGGCAACGATGCTCTGCAACCGTATCAGCGTTCCCGCATCGGCATGAACCCGGCGGATGCGGGCGAGCCGCTGCGACCATTCTACAGGCAAGGCGGCTGGCCGTCGGAGGAAGGACTCACGACGGAACCGTGACGCAATATTTCACGGCGAAATGACTGCCCGTGAGCAGATCGGGCTGGCAGCGCCCATGAAGATGTCGAGTCGCATCCCTATATCGTCGCCACCGACGAGGAACGCACATGGCGGACATCGCAGACGAGAACAGCGCGTTGGGCTTTCGCTCGCGCACTGTAGAAGGTGACCTCGGCATGCTCGAGGCGCTGCGCGATTATTATTTGAACGATCCCCACGTCGCCGGATCCGGCGACCTGCTGCTGATCACCGGCGGCAAACCGGCCGAGCGCGCTGGCCTCATCGCCTCCGTGCTCGCCGGCTTCGGGCTCGATGACGGCGAACGTCTCATTCAACGCTATTTGATCATCGCACCCCCCGACGTCGACCCTGGCACGACACGGGCGGGCGCATGGGAGCATTTCGAGCGCGGCTTCAAGGAGCTGGCTGGCGCCGCACTCGACGACAACCAGCGCGCCTGGTTCGAAACGAGCCTGTTCTACGTGCACGTGAAGGCCGATCCTCTCGAACGCGAAGCAGGCGCCCGCGACCGCGGCATCCAGGAGCAGGACATGTTCCGCTACGACCACGCCCTCAGCGAGGCTCAGATGAACAGAATCTTGCCAGCCTACGCCGACCTCGAGGTCGATGGCACGCTAGGTGTCGGCCTTAACCTGCAAGATATCCAGGAGAAGCTCAGGGGGAAGGGCGTGGCCGTCCCGGGCTGAGGCGCCGATGGACGCCTACGGCATTTTCCAAGGCGGTGGTGCCAAGGGCTACGCGCATGTCGGCGCCCTCAAGGCCGCCGAGCAGCGTGGCATCCGCTTCGTCCGCCTCGGGGGAAGCTCAGCCGGGGCTATCGTAGCGGCGCTCGCTGCCGCAGGATACACCGCGGATGAGCTGCTCGACCCCTCCAAGCCGATGGGCTCGCGGGGAGTGCTCGACGTCGACGTTAGCGAGATATTGGACGCGCGGGAGTATGCGCGTGTCACCCGGGCGATGCGCCGGTATGCGGCGTTCAACGCGCGGCCACAGCCAGCGACGGGAGTCGTAGGGTGGTGGCGCCGCGCAAAGCGTAGCTTCCCGCAGCTGGTGATAATGCGGTTTGTCGGTCGGCTCGTCGTCCCTGAGCTCGCCTTCGGCATCGGCGTATATCGTAGGCTCGGCGCGGTGGCCACAGAGCCGGTCGTCCGCTGGCTCGACGACCTTCTACGCGCAAAGGTCGGGACATCTGGGGCGGTGACCTTTGGCGACTTGGGGATGAAGCTCAGGATGGTCGCCGCCGACGTCACCAACGGCGAGATGCACACATTCGGCTTCCCCGGCGACGACACGCTGCCCGTCGCTCCCGCTGCCATAGCATCCGCCTGCTTCCCGTTCTTCTTTCGCCCGGCGCGGAACGGAGATCGCATGTTCATCGATGGCGGGCTGATGTCCAACTTGCCAGTTTGGCTGTTCGATGACGAGCGCGACGACGAGACCTCACACCTACCGACGTTCGGCTTTCGGCTCGTCAATGATGCCCTAGTCGCGCGTCCGGCGAAGCCGCCGACGCACTTCCTGCGCTTCACCCAGCGCTTGGCGCAGACACTGCTCTCAGGAGGCCGTAACCTCGAAGAGCGCCGCGTCGACTACTATTCCGGCATCGACCTTCGGGCCCGCATTGGAACCCTGTCGTTCGACACTGTGCGTGAGGCGGCGCCTACCCTCGTGGCGGACGCCCGCAAGTCCGTCGAGAAGTATTTCGAGCGAGAGGTCGGACCGCAGGATCCGGCGCGGATGGCGAAGGTGCTCACCGCCTTGGTGAACCTCCTTGCCGAGCACTACGACTGGTCAGGCGAGCGGATAAGGGCACATGTGCTGCTGCCGGACATCAACGGCAGGCACGCCAGGACCGTCTACACCTATAACATGGACGCCGACGCCGACGATCATCTTCGCGTGCGGACCGATGTCGACGGTGTGGGCGCTGTGTTCCGCCTGCGCGAGCCGGTATACGTCCTTATCGGCGCCCCGCGCCCGAAAGGACAAGACGCTCTGAAATACGAGCTGTCAGCGAGGCCCCCCCAAGTGAAGGGCCTATACTCCGTCCCAATGTTCGACGATATCGATGAGTGGTCCAAGGACGATCCTCTCTCCCGCACGCCCCCTTTCGCCGCACTTGTGCTCGACCGCACCACGGACTTCGCTCCGTTGGCTGTCGACCAACGGCAGCAGGACACGTTCGCGAATGTTGCGGCGATCATCGGGGAAGCGATCCGGGACAGGAGTATCGTTAGGCCACAGAGTGCGGAAGCGTCACGGCCGAGGTCCGGCGGGTGGGACGACCTGCTAAGCACAGCGGGCCTCCGGGTGGCCGCGCGGAAGATGCGCGACGCCGGCGACGGAGAGCTCGGCGTGCGTCTTTCGCTTGCACTGAGGCGTCTAGACGACGCGGCAACTCCAACTGGCGCGCACGGTCCCCACACGCGGGCCGAAGGCGACCCGAAGGGCGCCAGCATCGATCAGCGCAAGGGCCCTGCTCCCGACTAGGCCACCTGTTGAGTGGGCGCCTCTGGCGCGAAGCAGGCGGAGCCGAATGCTTTTCCCGCCTCGGCGACTCTTTTCAAAACTGTCACGCAAGCTGCTTCGCACCTCAGCAAGGATCAAGGCCTTAGAGGCGGACGAAAGTCGGTCTCGAATCCTCTCTGCGAGACTGGCGTTCTCGAAGGCCTGTCCTGTCAGCGTGGCGACAGATGGTCGCTCAGCGACGGCAGCTGGTTCACCATCTCCTGTAGAAGCTTCAGCTCTGCGGGATCGCTGTAGCGCTCCTCCGTGATAGTCTTGCCGACGTGGCCGATCAGGTCGGCTCGGAATTCACTCGCGACGCGCTGATTCTTCAGCGCCGTCGAGAAGCGGTGGCGAGTGCCGTGAATATCGGCCCTGGCCGAAAGGCCGCCCTTCGCGCGGATGTTCACCCAGGCGCGCTTGTAGAAGACGTCGCCGAACTTCTGCGTGCTGTTCGTCGGCCGGAGCTCGGGGAATAGCACGTCCCAGCCGCGGACGCGGCATTGCTCGACATAATCGAGGAGGCCGAGGCGGATGAGCTCGCGGTGGAGTGGGACCGGGCGGACGGAGCCGTCGTTCGTAACGCGGCCGGGTTTCCGTTTCCTCGATTTGGATGAACGGGATGCCACCAGACTCGCGGAAGTCGGCGGGGCCGAGCTTGCAGATCTCCTCGCGGCGGGCACCGGTGTAATAGATGAGCAGCGGCACCCAGTAGAAGGCGTCGTGAATGATCGCCGGGCCGGCCCTGAAGCGGGCACGGAGAACGACTTGCCCGGTGCCGCCCCGGTGCCGCTGGCAGCCGGTGAAGATGGGGAGCGCGAAGAGCTTTCTCAGGTCGTCGAGGCTGGTGGGCGGGCGCTGGCTGCGATCGCGCTTCTTTTTCGACACGCCGATATGGAGGTTCTCGAACGACCACATCGGCGCGGCGATTCCGGATACGCCGGCCCAGCGATGGAGCACCCTGAGAGCCGTGATGTGGCGGTTGATGCTCGGCGGCGCCAGGGCGAGCTCGGCCGGCGCGAGGCCGGTCGGCCGCTCTTCGGCGGCGGCGAGGACGATGCCGCGGCTTTTCGGTGAGCTCATGTCGTAGCGCTTCGGGAGGAGCCGCAGCTTGCGCCTGAACGTCGCGAGGTCCTCCTGCGTGTAAGCGGCGAATGGCTTCTTCCCGGTCAGCAGCTCGAAGACTGCAACGGTGCTTGCCGCTTGGCGGCAGAGCTTGTCGTCCCAGCGACCGTCCGCGCGGAAGTCGTTGACGGCGAGACCGATGAGGTCGCCCAGCGTCGGACCGGCTGCCGGTGCCGGCTCCGGCTCCGCCGCGCGAGCGGTCGGAGGAACAGGCTCATCCGGCTTCTCAGCCCCGGAACCGAAACGCGGCCGAGACGCGCCGAGCGCCGCTTCCGCTTCCAGACAGGCGTCACGATAGGCCGGATAGAGCGCCCGCTCGACCATGCCGTTCAGGATCCGGTTCGGCTCGAACCCGATCGTGCGCAGGTGATAGGCGAGGGTGTTCTGCTTGATTGCCGGCTGCCCACCGCCGTGATGCTGCTCGATGACGATCTTGAGCCGCTCGAGCCGCTCGAGCGGATAGTCGGAAGCGAGCAGCCCCGCCTCTTCGCCGGGCGCGAATTCGGGCCGCCCGCCGGTGTCGATCATCCGCTGGTAATAGTCCGCGTAGGCAAGGTTCGCGGCGCTGTGCATCGCCCGGTGCTGGGGATGTTCGCGCTGCATGTCGCAGTAGCGGGCGAGCTGGTTCTGGAACTCGGCCTTGGCGATCGCCTGGAGCTCGGCCTCGCTGGGCCGCTCGTCGGCCCGCCTCCTCACCTTCTCTTCGGCCAACATCGCCACGCCCCCACTCGCCGCCGTAAGCATGGCGCCGAGCTCGCGGGCCCGGCGCCGATCGGCGGTCCTTAGGGAAAGACGAATATCACAGCTGGATTCGTCGGCGATACAGAGAACTCGACGCCACCAGAAGACGTGGCCGCGGCGGTAGACGTGCTGGATCGAAGCCAAGGACGGTCTCCTTGGGGCTCGTCCATTGGCACACCGACCTGCACAATCGATGGGCACAATGTTCGCAGCCCCTTAAGATGGAGCCAACGAAATCAAAGACTTAGCTGGAAGCTGGCTGGGGCGGCAGGATTCGAACCTGCGAATGCCGGTACCAAAAACCGGTGCCTTACCACTTGGCGACGCCCCAGCAGGCGCCGGGCCTTATAGCCGCGCAAGGCGGGAGCGGAAGCCCCCGCCGCCTCGCCTATTCGATCTCTTCGATCCAGCCGTAGGGGTCGGGGCGCTCGCCGCGCTGGATGCCAACGAGGGCGTCGCGCAGGCGCCCGGTGACGGGGCCGGCCGCTTCGCCGCCGCCGATCGCGAAGTCGATGCCTTCGCCGCGGACGCGGCCGATCGGTGTCACCACCGCGGCGGTGCCGCAGGCGAAGCATTCGGCGAGGCGTCCGCTCGCCGCGTCTGCGGTCCAGTCGGCGATCGAGTAGCGCTCCTCGCGCACGGTGAGGCCCATGTCGCGGGCGAGCGTGAGGGTCGAATCACGCGTGATGCCCGCGAGGATCGTACCGCCGAGCGGCGGGGTCAGCAGAGACCCGTCCTCGTGCACGAAGAAGATGTTCATGCCGCCAAGCTCTTCCACCCAGCGCCGCTCGATGGCGTCGAGGAAGACCACCTGGTCGCAGCCGTTGCGTATCGCCTCGGCCTGCGCGGCCAGGCTGGCGGCGTAATTGCCGCCGCATTTGGCGGCGCCGGTGCCGCCGGGGGCGGCGCGGATATAGTCCCTGGTCGCCCAGACGGAGACGGGCTTGGCGCCGCCCTTGAAGTAGGCGCCGACCGAGGAGGCGATCACCGCGTAGAGATATTCGCCGGCCGGGCGGACGCCGAGGAAGGCCTCGCTCGCGATCATGAAGGGGCGCAGGTACAGGGCGCCGTCGGGGCCTTCGGGGATCCAGGCTTTTTCGGCGCGGACGAGGGCGCGGATCGATTCGAGGAAGATCCCGGCGGGAAGCTCCGGCATCGCCATGCGGCGGGCGGACGAACGGAAGCGCTCGGCATTGGCTTCGGGGCGGAAGAGGGCGGCGCGGCCGCCGGGGCGGCGATAGGCTTTCAAGCCCTCGAAGATTTCCTGCGCGTAGTGGAGGACGGCGGAAGAAGGGTCCATCGAGAAGGGGCGGCGTGCTTCGACGGTGGCGTCGTGCCAGCCGCGCTCCGTCGAATAGCGGACCAGGGCCATGTGATCGGTGAAGACGCGGCCGAAGCCCGGATCGGCGATGCTCTGCGCGCGCTCCTCGGCCGGCACCGGGGCGGTGCTTGGCGCGATCGAAAAGGGGAGGGCGTCGGGAAGCATGTCCGGTCCTTGTTAGGGAGATGGGCTGCGGCGGGCTTGGCGCGCCGGCCGCCGCCGGTCAACTGGCGGGGGCGTTCGCGGCGCCGCGCGCTTCGGCGGCCATCTGGAGGCTGCGGTCGCGGCCGGCGGCGATCGTGCGGCGCAGCAGGGTGCGCAGCGCCTGGTCTTCGTCGAGGACTTTCAGGCCCGCTTCGGTGGTGCCGCCCGGGCTGGCGACGCGGCGGGCGAGCTCGGCCGGGTTTACGTCGGAGGCCGCGGCGAGGGCCGCGGCGCCTTGGGTCATGTGGAGGGCAAGGCGGCCGGACTGGTCCGCCGGAAGCCCGGCCGCTTCGCCGGCGGCGGCGAGGGCGTCGATGAAGCGGAACAGGAAAGCGGGGCCGGCGCCGGAGAGGATGCCGGCGGCCTGGAAGAGCGGTTCCTCGTCGAACCATTCGGGGAGGCCGAGCGCGGCGATGAGGCGGGTGACGGCAGCGCGGGCTTCGGCGTCGGGCGTGTCGCTGTAGAGGTTGGTGACGCCCATGCGCAGGCGCACGGGGAGGTTGGGCATGGCTTTGACGATCGTGCGCGGCGCGGGGAAGCGGGCGCGCAGCGACGCCTGTTCGACGCCGGCGAGGATCGAGACGAGGATGGTGTTGGGGTCGAGGATCGGCGCAAGCGTGGGCACGACCGCGTCGAGGCTCTTGGGCTTGAAGCCGAGGAGGACGAGGGCGGGGACTTCGCCTTCGGGAAGCTGCGTCAGGACGCGGACTCCGGGGGCGGCTTCGCGGCCGCTGGGGCGGATCACGGTGACTAAAGCGGGATCGAGGCCGGCATCGAGCCAGCCGGCGAGCATCGCGCCCGCCATGTTGCCGCAGCCGAGCAGCCAGATCGGGCCGGTGAAGAGGGGGGTGGTCATGGGGAGGCTCTGTGCGCTGCAATCCGCCCTTCGACAAGCTCAGGGCTGGCGGTGGCGGGGGTGAACGCAGTGGCTCGCTTACGCTTCAGCGTCATTGCGAGGAGCGAAGCGACGCGGCAATCCAGTGGGCGGCGGTGCGTGGCGCGGAGGCCCGCTGGATTGCTTCGCTTCGCTCGCAATGACGGTGGGGCGGGTCAGGCCTCGCCCTGGGTCTCGATCAGCGCGGCGGCGATGGCTTCCTGGGGGGTCTTGTCGGCCCAGAGGACGAACTGGAAGACGGGGTAGAAGCGCTCGCATTCCTCGATGGCGGCTTCGACCAGGGTTTCGGCCTGCTGGAGCGTGAGGACTCCGCCTTCGTCATTCTCGATCAAAGCCGCGTGGCGGAAGAGGACGAGGCCCGACGTGCTCCACAGCTCGAAATGGCCGAGCCAGAGCTGCTCGTTGATGAGGCCGATCGTCTCGTAGATGGCGGCGCGCTTGTCGTTGGCGACGCGGACGTCGGGCAAGGCGAGGAACTGGAGGACATGGTCCTCCTCCCGCCAGATGGCGCGCAGTTCGTACTGAGTCCAGCTGCCCTGGAAATTGGCCACGATCTCGTCGTCGCCGGACCGCTCGGAAGACCAGCCGTGGGCCGTGAAATAATGTTCGAGCATGTCGATCGGCGCGGACGTGTCGCGCTCGAGCTCATATTCATCGACGTCCATCACCCGGCCCTTGCATTCCTGTTGTCGTTTGAATCGTGCCTAGCCGACCTTCAAAGCGCAACCGAAGGCTGCGTTCCAAAACGACAAAGCTGTGGAGAAAGCCTCAGGCGAGGCCTTCGGTGCCGCCGGCCGGCTTGCCGCTGCCAGGAGACTTGCGTGCGCGGGTGCCGCCCGAAGACGACCCGCTTTGCTGCGCCTGGCCCGCTTCGAGCGCCTCGATGCGGGCGCGGAGCGCCTGGCTTTCCTCGCGCGCGGCGACGGCGATCGCTTTCACCGCTTCGAATTCGTCGCGGCTCACCATGTCGAGACCGCCGATCCAGTCGCGCACGCGCTCGCGCATCGCCGCCTCGCCCTCGCGGGTCGCGCCGGCGATGGTGCCCGCGGCGCCGTTCATCATCTTCACGAAATCGTCGAAAAGGCGGTTCTGGGACTGCATAAGTCCTCCTGTAATTCGGTGCTCTTAAAGCCCGATATCGGAACTGGCACCGCCCGGCACAAGCTCGGAGGCATTCGGGTTCAGGCGCACGATCTCGAAATTGAGCGCCGCGGCGAAGCAAAGCCAGGCGAGATAAGGCAGCATCAGGAGCGCCGCGCCCTTGCGGATCGACCAGAGGAGCACGGCCGCGGCGGCGCTCAAACCGATCATCAGGAGGATGACGATCAGCGCCGGAACGGGCTTGTGCATGGCGAAGAAGAGCGGCGACCAGGCGTAGTTCAAGGCGAGCTGGGCGAGGAAGAGGATGAGGGCGAGGCGGCGTCCGCGCGCGCCCTGGGCGTGGAGGATCATCGCCAGCGCAAGGCCGAGGCAGATGTAGAGCAAAGTCCAGGCGACTCCGAACGCCCAGCCGGGCGGCATGAAGTCCGGCTTCACGAGGGCGTCGAACCAGGGATTGCCGTAGCCGCTGTTCGCCAGCCGCCCGGACACGGTGCCGAGGAAGACGAGCAATGGAACGGTGACGAGCGCGTAGCGCAGGAAGGACATCCTGAGCTGGCTCCTGGACGCGATCCCTTTCATTCGGCTCCCCTCATTCCGCCGGCTTGAGCTCGAGCGGCGGCTCGCGGCCGGCGGCGAGCTGGGCTTCGAGCTTCCGCGTCACCGCGAGCGGCGAGCCGGTGTAGCGCGCGAGGCGGGAATAAAGGAGCGGAATGAGGAAAAGGGTGATGATCGTCGAGATCGTCACCCCGAAGACGATGACGACGCCGATGGCGCTGCGGGCACCCGCGCCCGCGCCGGCGGCGATCATCAGCGGGACGGCGCCCGCCGCGGTGGCGATGGAGGTCATCAGGATCGGGCGGAGGCGCCGGGTGGCGGCTTCTCGGATCGCTTCGGGAACCGTGCGGCCTTCGTCGCGAAGCTGGTTGGCGAATTCGACGATGAGGATGCCGTTCTTGGCGGCGAGGCCGACCAGCATGATGATGCCGATCTGGCTGTAGAGATTCATCGTCTGGCTCATCACGGCAAGGCCGATCAGGCCGCCGGCGACGGCGAGCGGCACGGTGGTGATGATCACGGCCGGGTGGACGAAGCTTTCGAACTGGGCGGCGAGGAGCAGGTAGACGACGAGGATGGTGAGGCCGAAGACCAGCCAGATCGAGCTTCCCGCCTCGCGGAAGGACTGGCTTTCGCCGCGATAGCCGACGGCCGAGATTTCCGGCGCCTGCGCCGCCTGTTCTTCGAGGAAGGTCAAGGCCTGGCCGAGCGAATAGCCTTCCGCGACGCCGCCCTGGAGGGTGATGGCGCGCATCTTGTTGTAGCGGCCGAGATCGCGCGCGCCCGCCGCCTCGCGGGTGGTGACGAGGTTGGAGAGGGGGACGAGCGCGCCGGTGCGGCTCCGGACGTGGATGGCGGAGAGGCTGGCTTCGGTGGCGCGGTCGGCGGCTTCGGCCTGGACGACGACCTGATATTCCTCGCCTCGGTCGACATAGGTGGAGGCGCGGCGGGAGCCGAGCAGGCTTTGTAGGGCCTGCGACACGTCGGCGACGGAGACGCCGAGATCGCCGGCGCGCGCCGTATCGACATCGATCCGGAGCTGCGGCTTCGACTCCTTGTAATCGCTGTCGAGGTTCAGGATGCCGGGGTTCTGCGCGGCGGCGGCGATGATCCGGTCGCGGGCCGCGGCGAGCTCGGCATAGGTGGCGCCGGCGATGACGAGCTGGAGCGGCTGGCCGCGCCCGCGTCCGCCGCCCATGGACGAGCGGACCTGGGCGTTGCCGCGCACGGCCGGCACCTGGCCGATGGCGCGGTTCACTTCGCGAACGAGATCGGCGGTGGTGTCGGTGCGCTCTTCCCAGGGCGGCATGAAGAGGGAGAAGCTGCCGTTGTTGAAATCGTCGGACGGGCCGAAGCCGCCGGGCGTGCGGGCGATGATCGAGCGGACCGTGCCTTCCTCGACGAGCGGCAGCAGGCGGGCCTGCGCTTCGCCCATGTAGCGGTCCATTTCGGCGAAGCCCGTGCCTTCCGGGGCGGAGAGCTGGGCCTGGACGATGCCGACGTCCTCGGCCGGCGCGAGCTCTGAGTTGATCTGCGTGAACAGGAAGCCCGACGCGCCGAGCAGGGCGATGACGGCGAGGCCGGGGACGAGCGGCTTCCTCAGCACCCGGTCGAGCCCGCGCCCGTACCAGCCTTCGACGCGGCGGAACTGGCGGTCGACGAAGGCGGCGAAGCGGCCGCGCTCCCGATATCTGAGGAGCTTCGAGCAGAGCATCGGCGCCAGCGTAAGCGCGAGGAAGCCCGAGAAAGCGACGGCGCCGATCATCGCTGCGGCAAGCTCGCGGAAGAGGAGCCCGGTCGAGCCCGAGATGAACATGACGGGCACGAAGACGGCGCAGACGACGAGGGTCGTCGAGACGATGGCGAAGGCGACCTGGCGCGTGCCGTTGAAGGCGGCGGCGAGCGGCGGCTCGCCGGCCTCGATCCGGTGATAGACGTTTTCGAGGACGACGATGGCGTCGTCGACGACGATGCCGATCGAAAGGACGAGCGCGAGGAGCGTCAGGAGGTTGATCGAGAAGCCGAGCGCCCAGAGGATCGCAAAGCTGGCGAGGAGGCAGAGCGGGACGGTGACCGCCGGGATGAGCGTCGCGCGCCAGTTGCCGAGGAAAAGGTAGATGACGAGGATGACGAGCAATGCCGCTTCGGCGAGCGTCTGGTAGACCTTGTCGATGGCGGCGCCGATGAACAGGCTTTCGTCGCTGCCGACCGTGAAGGTCATGCCTTCCGGCAGCGTAGGGCGGACCTCTTCGGCGAGCGCCTTGGCGGCCTCGGCGACCGCGAGGGTGTTGGCGCCGGACTGGCGGATGACGGCGAGGCCGAGCGCCTGCTCGCCGTTCAAACGGAAGCTCGTATAGGGATTTTCCGGCGCCTGGATGACGCGGGCGACGTCGCCGAGGCGAACCTGATAGCCGTTGTCGCCGCGGCCGATGACGAGCTGGCCGAAGTCGCCGGCATTGGCGAAGGGGCGGTCGACGCGCAGGGTCGTGTTCTGCGTCGCGGACTCGAGGCGGCCGGCGGGAAGCTCGACATTCTGGGTGCGAAGGCCCTGCTCGACGTCGGCGGGAGTCATTCCGAAGGCGGCGAGCCGCTCGGGCTGGAGCCAGACGCGCATCGCCGGGCGCGCTTCGCCGGCGACGAAGACTCGGGCGACGCCCGGGATGTTGGCGAAGCGGTCGGCGAGGTTGCGGTCGACATAGTCGGAGAGTTCGAGGCGCGACCAGCCGGGCTTGGAGAAGACGAGGAAGAGGATCGGCGCCGCATCGGCATCGACCTTGCGGACGGTCGGCGGATCGACTTCCTGCGGGAGCGAGCGGGCGGCGGAGCCGACGCGGTCGCGCACGTCGTTGGCGGCCTCGTCGACCGATCGGCCCGGCGCGAATTCGAGGCTGATCGAGGACTGGCCGTCGCGCGAGCGCGACGTGATGGTCTGGAGCCCTTCGAGGCCGGAGAGCTGCTCTTCGAGAACCTGGGTGACGCGGCTCTCGATGACGCTCGCCGCGGCGCCCGTATAGGTGGTGTCGACGGAGACGACGGGCGGGTCCACGGCGGGATATTCCCGCACGGGCAGGCTGAAGAAGCCGACCAGGCCGACGATGGCGATCAGCATCGCCATCACGGCCGAGAAGACCGGGCGCTGGATCGAGACGTCGGAGAGCTTCACGGGCGGGCGCTCCCGTACGTCACCCCACAGCCGTCATTGCGAGGAGCGGAGCGACGAAGCAATCCAGCAGGCGGCGGAGCGGGCTTGGATGCCGACTGGATTGCTTCGCTTCGCTCGCAATGACGGTGGGAGGGTGAGCCGGTCACAATCAGGGTCTCGTCGGCTGCTGGTTCTGAGTCGGCGGCTGCTCACCCTGCTTCGGCCGCCCGCTCGGACCGCGCCCGGCAGCGCCGTCGGCATTGCCGGCGCCGGCGACGCGGACCGTCATGTTGTCGGCGACCTTGACGACGCCTTCGGTAACGACGCGCCGGCCGGGCTCGAGGCCGGCGAGGATCTCGACGCGGCCGCCGAAGCGCAGGCCGGTGCGGACTTCCACGCGCTTCGCCTTGTTGCCCTCGAGCACGAAGACGTAGCGGCGCTCGCCTTCGCCAACGATGGCGAGTTCGGGCACGGAGAGGGAGTTGCGGGGCGCCGTCTCGATGCCGACGCGAAGCATCATGCCGGGGCGCAGGCGCCGGTCCGGGTTGGGAATGCGGGCGCGGACGGTGACCGAGCGGGTGTTCGGGTCGACCACCGGATCGATCGTGTGGATGGTGCCGCGGAAGGGCTGGTCCGGATAGGCGGCGGAGACGGCGTCGATGGTCTGGCCGGGGCGGATGGCGGCGAGCACCGTCTCGGGCACGGGAAAATCGAGCTTGATGGTGGAGACGTCGCTGATCGTCGCGATCGGCGTGCCCTGGTTGACGACGGCGCCGGCCGAGATGTTGCGCAAGGAGACCCAGCCGGAGAAGGGCGCGGTGATGACGCGCTCGCCGATCTGGGCGCGGACCTGCTGGCCCTGCGCGCGCGCGGCGGCGGCGGCGGCGACCTGGACGTCGTAATCGGCGCGGGTCGCGAAGCCGCGGTCCTTCAATTGACTGATCCGGCCGAGCTGCTGCTCCGCCTGGCGGGCGCGGGCCTGGACTTCGGCGAGCTGCGCGGCCTCCTGGGCCTGCTGGAGCACGGCGACGACCTGGCCGCGGCGAACGAAGCTGCCGTCGTCGAAGTTGAGGCGGGTGATCCGTTCGGTGACGGGGGAGGAGAGGGTGACCTGCTCGTTGGCGACTGCCGTCCCCACCGCTTCGATCCGGTCGACGAAGCGCATGGTGGATGCAGCCTCGACCTTGACAAGCGGCGGCGGGCGGTCGCGGCCCTTCTCCTGCCCGTTGGCGCCGCACGAGGCGAGCGCCGCCGAGAAGGCCAATGCGATGAAGAGCTTGGGGGGAGCCACGCTCCCGCAGCTAGTCGGACACCGGTGGCAGTTCAAGACCGGCTTTGGCCCTGGTGGCGGCCAGCAGGAACTCGACATTGCCTTCCGGGCCGGTGATCGGGCTCTGCGCGACGCCTTCGACATGCCAGCCGCGCGAGGTCACCCAGGCGGCGGCAGCGTCGCAGACTCGGGCGTGGACGGAGGCGTCGCGGACCACGCCGCCCTTGCCGACCTCGGCGCGCTCCGCCTCGAACTGCGGTTTGACGAGCGCGACCAAGCGGCCGCCGGGCCTAGCGAAGTCGAGGGCGGTGTCGAGCACCTTCGAAAGGCCGATGAAGCTCACGTCGCAGACGATCATGTCGATTGGCTCCGTGACGATCTCGTGAGTGAGGTAGCGGGCGTTGGTCTGCTCGTGGACGATGACGCGCGGGTCCTGGCGGAGCGGCCAGGCGAGCTGGTTCGTGCCGACGTCGATCGCGAACACCTTGGCCGCGCCTTTCTGGAGAAGGACGTCGGTGAAGCCGCCGGTCGATGATCCGACGTCGAGCGCGATGGCGCCGGTTACGTCCCAGCCAAAATGGTCGAGCCCGTGGGCGAGCTTGATCCCGCCGCGCGAGACCCAGGGGTGGGCCTTGCCCTTGACCTCGAGCGGCGCTTCGGGCGCGAGCGGCTGGCCGGCCTTGTCGATCCTGCGCTCGCCCGAAGTGACGAGGCCGGCCAGGATCAAAGCCTGCGCCTTCGCCCGGCTCTCGGCGAGGCCCCGTTCGACGAGGAGTTGGTCCGCCCGTAGCTTCGCCATGACACTCACAGATGCAACAAACGCAATCGCAATGTCTACCTTCGCAGTTGAGATGCTGGCCGCCCCCCCCCCCTAAATCAATCCCGGGAGCGAAGAGGCTCCCCAACAGCAAAGGTAGAAACAATGCGTATCATGGAAGCCGCGGCCGCGGGCGTCGTCGCCCTCGCAGCCCAGGTTCTCGCCGTCGCCGTCGTCCTCATCTGAGGACGCGCGCCCGAACGGGAACGATGCAAGCCGCCGGTTTTCCGGCGGCTTTTGCATATGGGGGTGGGGCGAGGCTCACGCCCGCGCGCCTTCCACCGCATCCACGCCCGCCGAATTGTGGCGCAGAGCCTTGAGGACCGTGTCGACGATTGCAGAGGCGTCGAGCCCCGCCTGCTCGTACTGCTTCTCGGGCTTGTCCTGATCCTGGAAGACGTCGGGGAGGCGCATGGTCCTGAGCTTGAGGCCCGCGTCGATCAGCCCTTCGTCGCTGGCCAGCGTCAGGACGTGCGCGCCGAAGCCGCCGACCGCGGCCTCCTCGATCGTGACGCAGACTTCGTGGGTGGAGAGGAGGCGGCGGATCAGGGCTTCGTCCAATGGCTTGGCGAAGCGCAGGTCGGCGACGGTGGTGGACAGGCCCTTGCCGTCGAGCGCGTCGGCGGCCTTGAGCGCTTCCGCAAGGCGGGTGCCGAGCGAGAGGATCGCGACCTGGCGGCCTTCGCGAATGACGCGGCCCTTGCCGATCTCGAGCGCCTGCGGGACCTGCGGGAGCGGGGCGCCGGTGCCGTTGCCGCGCGGGTAGCGAAGCGCGATCGGGCCGCTGTCGTGGACGGCCATGGTGTGGGTCATGTGGACGAGCTCGGCTTCGTCGGCCGCCGCCATCACCACCATGTTGGGGAGGGTGCACAGATAAGCGAGATCGAAGCTTCCGGCGTGCGTCGCGCCGTCGGCGCCGACGAGGCCCGCCCGGTCCATCGCGAAGCGGACGGGCAGATTCTGGATGCAGACGTCGTGGACGACCTGGTCGTAGGCGCGCTGCAGGAAGGTCGAATAGATGGCGACGAACGGGCGCTGCCCTTGCGCGGCCAGGCCGGCGGCGAAGGTCACCGCATGCTGCTCGGCGATGCCGACGTCGAACATGCGCTCGGGGAATTTCTCGACGAACTTGTCGAGGCCGGTGCCGCCCGGCATCGCGGCGGTGATCGCAACCACCGTAGGGTCGCGCTCGGCCTCCGCGATCAGCGCCTGGGCGAAGACGCCGGTATAGCTCGGCGGGCCGGGCTCGGCCTTCGCCTGGACGCCGGAGACGACGTCGAACTTCTGGACGCCGTGATATTTGTCGGCCGACGCTTCGGCGGGCCCATAGCCCTTGCCCTTCTTGGTCACGACATGGACCAGCATCGGCCCTTCCTCGGCGTCGCGGACGTTCTCGAGGATCTTGACCAGAAGCTCGACATTGTGGCCGTCGACCGGGCCGACATAATAGAAGCCGAGCTCCTCGAAGAGCGTGCCGCCCGTCGCCATGCCGCGGGCATATTCCTCGACCTTGCGCGCCGCATTGTGGAGCTTGTCCGGCAGCTTGCGCGCCAGCCGCTGGGCAAGGTGGCGGACGGTGAGATACTTGCCCGAGGAGACGAGGCGCGCGAGATAGTTGGACAGGCCGCCGACCGGAGGCGCGATCGACATGTCGTTGTCGTTGAGGATGACGACGAGGCGATTGCCGGCGGCCTCGGCATTGTTCATCGCTTCATAGGCCATGCCGGCCGACATGGCGCCGTCGCCGATCACCGCGATCGCCTTGCCGGGCGCGCCGCTGAGCTTGTTCGCCACCGCGAAGCCGAGGGCGGCGGAGATCGACGTCGAACTGTGGGCGGCGCCGAACGGGTCGTATTCGCTTTCGCTGCGCTTGGTGAATCCGGAGAGGCCGCCGGCCTGGCGCAGGGTGCGGATGCGTTCGCGCCGGCCGGTCAGGATCTTGTGCGGATAGGCCTGGTGGCCGACGTCCCAGATCAGCCGGTCGCGCGGCGTTTCGAACACATAATGAAGCGCAACGGTAAGCTCGACCACGCCGAGCCCGGCGCCGAGATGCCCGCCCGTCGACGACACCGCCGAAATCGTCTCGGCGCGAAGCTCGTCGGCGACCTGCCGGAGCTGCTCGTGGCTGAGCGTTCGAAGCTTATCCGGCGTCGGAACCTGATCGAGCAGCGGCGTGGTGGGACGGTCGGTCATACGAAGATCCTTTGCCCGCCCGCCATAAGCGCCGGGGGGTCCGAAGTCATGACGGAAAAGTGATGTATTGGTGAGTGGCCCATGTCCCGGTGCTCATAGCGCCGACTACCGCCCTGGCGACCATCGATCGCGGGACGCATCGAATTGCAAGTCGCTGTTTTCTCAAAGGCGTGCGACTGATACGCTAATGTCGCGGAGGACCAAAATGATTGAAAGTGACGTTCAGCAGAGCCCGGACGACGAAAATCAGGAGCCGCTAGAGGAGACTCCCGAGCCGCCTCCGGGGGACTCAGTTGAGTTTTCTGAAGAGGATGACGTTGACGTTGGGGCGGGGGAAGCGGCGCAATTCGGACAAGCTGTTCTGTGGGGCACCGACTGGACGGTCGAAACCATAATTGCCCAGATCGCGCGCGGCAATATTGAAATCAATCCGCAATTTCAGCGGCGGGACGCTTGGTCGCGACCAGCGAAAAGCCGATTCATAGAGTCCATCATATTAGGACTGCCGATCCCGCAGGTGGTCCTTGCAGAACGCCGCAATCAGCGCGGGCGCTACCTGATCTTGGATGGAAAGCAGCGTCTACTATCATTGATGCAGTATGCCGGTCTCGCCGAGGCATCATCAAACAACCGCTTTGGGTTATCTGGCCTTCAAGTCCGGAAGGATCTTGCCCGCAAAAAATATTCTCACCTTGAGGACAACCCCGATTTGGCAAACGAGTTCGACGCATTTAGATCTCATACGATCCGTGCGATCGTGATACGAAACTGGCCCTCCATGAACTTTCTGCACCTAGTGTTCCACAGGCTAAACAGCGGTAGCTTGAAGCTTTCACCTCAGGAGCTGCGCCAAGCTCTGGTCACAGGTCAGTTCACTGCCTTTGCCGATGATTTCGCTCTGCAATCGAGAGCCATCCATCGGTTACTTAGTCGCAGCTTGCCAGACCCGCGCATGCGCGACACGGAGCTGCTGGTACGATACCTCTCATTTCAGCGTTTTCTTCCTCAATATGCTGGACGTATGAAGGAGTTTCTCGACGAGAGCTGCGAGCGGTTCAATGCCACGTGGGGTGAGATCGAGAGCGATGTCAGAGAGCAAGCTGACGCATTCATCACGATCATAGAAGCATTAGAGATCATATTCGAGGACCGGCGCATCGCCCGCAAACAGGGCTCTCGACTATTCAATCGATCAATCTTTGATGCGCTTACCTACTACGCCGCGGATGACACGGTTCTTCAAGCAATGAAGGCGCAGCCAGCCGCCGTGCGCCACGCCTACGAGGAGACGATTGCGGACGAGGCGTTTCAGCTCGCCGTCGAGAGTGACACTGCGGGTATTCCACATACCGCCTCTCGCCTACGAATCTGGGGTGAAAAGCTGGCGCAGGCACTCGGTATCACGTTAGCAGTTCCCCACGCGACGCCGAATACGCAAGGTCAGCACAGATTCGTTCTTGAGTGATCGCGGTGGCATCGTCTGAGCTCAAACACCTCCGAAAACAGGTTGCTGTTCTTGCGCGAGCGCTTCTCCCGCGAGACCTAAACAAAGATATTCTGGAGCTGCCTCCGAGGCTTAGCGTCAGGGCGCTGTCGTTTCGGCTGCTCTGCCATGCGGAGGTGGAAGCCTACTTTGAAGCGCGATGCAGGAACATAGCCACGGCGATAAGAGCGGGCTGGAATGCCTCACAAAAAGTGACATATCCGACCATGTGCATCGTGGGATTTTCTGGCATTGAGATGCGACCACCGCCCGCAACGGTGAAAAAGCCTGGCAACAGGCAGGTAGATTGGGACGATCAAATCCGCGTGGGCGGCAGGATACGAAGAGCAGTCGACGCGTACCTGAACTATGTAAACCGGAAAAACAACGGTGTGGACGAGGAGGACCTCCTACGTCTTCTCGTCCCGATCGGATTCCATATTTCGCTGCTCGACGAGCCGTTTATTGTTCAAATTAATAACTTTGTTAAACGACGTGGCGAGGCCGCCCACGGAACTGTGCTCGGACATGTCACACAAGGAGTGGATCCCCGAGACGAATACAACCGCGTATCTAGCCTCATTGCTGACCTCGCGCCGATCGATGCTGAGTTCGACCGGTTGACCGCCGTGGTGACCTAAGCGCTCATGTCGGGCCTACGTGCCCTCACACTCCCCGCACCGCCCCCTTACCTCGATCACCGGGCGCTTCGGATCGAACCCCGCGCTCTTGGCCGCTGCCCTCACGCCGTTCGAAAGCTTGTCGTCATCCAGATGCGTGGTCTGGCCGCAGGTGTCGCAGATGAGGAAGATGCAGTCGTGGAGGCAGTCGGGGTGGTCGTTGGCGATGTAGGCGTTGGCGGACTCCACCCGGCGGGCGAGGTTGGCGCCGACGAACAGGTCGAGGATGCGGTAGACGCTGTTGGCGGCGATGCGGCGGCCTTCGTTCTGGCTGACCTTTTCGGCGATGTCGTAGGCGCTGGCCGGCTTGTCGCCGAAGCTGGCGAGGGCGTCGAAGACGGCGGCGCGCATCTGGGTCCACTGCTCGCCGGAGCGCTCCATGGTCGATTTGGCGGCGTCGGCGAGGTTGTCGCCGCTGTGGCTGTGGTGGACGTGATCCATTCTTGGCGATTTAAGCGTTCCGGAGACAATGGACAAGCTTGAGCGCCCTGAGGAG
>DASQND010000124.1:0-45699 GCA_035645215.1 Allosphingosinicella sp. | reverse complement strand
GACGCTCGCCTGGCTGGTCATGCCGACGAAGGGGAAATCCTGGCGGTACAGGTTCGCCGCCAGGATCCAGTCGCTGCGCGGCCATTGCAGGATGTTGTTGAGCCCGGAATTGGTATCCTTCTCCAGCCGCCAGATCGCCATCAGATTATACTGGAAGCGGTTGTTGTCGCGGTTGCCGAACAGGCGGACACCGAGCTGGTTGTCGTTGAACAGGAAGCCGCGGAAATCGAACTGGAAGGGCTGGATGCCCACCCGGATCGAGTCGAAATCGAAGCGATCCGAAACGTTCCTCAGGTGATCGTCGACGAACAATTCTTGAACGCCGAGCGCATAATCGAAGCGGTTGGTCCCCTTGGAGGGCTCGACGAACAAAACGCGCCGTTCCGGCACGTCGACATAATTGGCCTGCAGCGCCAGCGTGACGCGGTACTCCCGGTGCGGCGGCATGTAGGCGGTCGATCCCTGGATGAGCGCCGCGCCGACGATGAAGGTCTGGGCGAGCACCAGGCTTTCGCTCCGCCCGAACACGTCGAGGCTTCCCGGCCGCTGCGTCGTCTGGACGCCGACGGGAATTGGAAAGGTGCGCGGCTCGATCACCGTGTCGGAGACGGCATTCGCGACCAGGAACCAGTCGTCGCCGTGGAGCCCAAGCTTGCGCGTCAGCCGGCAGCCGTAGCTTCGCGGCCGCTCCTCGCCGACGCAGAGCGGCCGGTCGCCCTTGAGCGTATTCTGGTTGTACGGGTCGAACCACCTCTCCCGCACCACGCCCAGCGACTCGATCAGCCGCCAGCGGTCCGGCACCGGAATCTGGTCGGTGGGAAACGCTTCCGGCGGCGGCGACCGGATCGCGCCGGGATTGTCCTGCACCACCGGATCGGGAAGCTCATGCTGAGGCGTTCCCGGGCGGCGGCGGCCTTCATCGTCCGGCGTCTGCTCGATGGGCCGCTCGGCGGGCGGGACCTGGCCGGGCCACCACCCCGGTTCCTGCTGCGTCGGGGCAGGCGGCTGCGCGGCCTGGAGGGCGGCGGCGAATTGGAGGAGCGGGCCGGCGACCTGCACCTCTATCGCCCCTGGCAGACATTCTGGTCGTTGGACCCGAGGAAGGGCGTGAACGGGCAGCCGACATAGCGAAGCCGCACCATCCGGTCCCCCACGCGCCCGAAGATCTGGTCGGAGCGGATCGCCGGATCGGCATTGTTGACGCTCGTCGTCCGGACCCCCGCATTGTGGATGCCGAGGAAGGAGATCATGTCGTCCTGGTCGATGCCGTCGCCCGAAACGCCGAGGCCACCGATGAGCTGGTTGCCGCGATAGACGGGCACCGAGCCCGGGAAGATCTGGATGCCGTTCGCGATCCGGTTCGTGCCCGGGAGGCCGGTGCACTGGCTCGGCACGTCCGCCCCGCCGCCGAGGATGAAGCCGACATGCGCCCTCACGTCCTGCTCGATCAGCGCCGACTGCAGCCCGGTCGAGAAGGGATTGAACTCGGCGATGCTTCGCGACAGCGGCCCCGGCGGCCGGCCGAGCTCGCCGTCCGGGAAATAGGGCCGGTGGATGTTGCCGATCGCCCGGTCGGACCAGGCGGTCTGGCCGGTGAAGATGGCGGTGGTGCCGAAGAATGCGCGCGAGGCGGTGACGAACTGCCGCACGTCCGGATCGGCATGCATGTCGAGCTGCGGCGCCGCCATCGGATGGCTGAAGAACATCGCGGTGCGCGCCTTTTGCAGCGACACGTCGATGCCGAAGATGGGCGCGTCGGGCGAGCGGACGATGCCGAGCACGGTGCCGTTCGTATCGACCAGCGAGATCGTCACTTCCGCGCGGCTGTCGAGCGGGCGGCGGATCTGCGCCCGCGCCGCCGACATGATCCGGAAGGCCTCCTCGAGCAGGGCCTGCGATTCCGCCGCGCTGATCGGCTGCGGAATGGCGTCGGTCGCGGCGCGCACCGGGAAGCGGTTCGCGCCGCCGCCGTTCGATAGGACGAACGCATCGGGGTTCGAGAATTCCGCCGCCGTCGCCGCCCGGATGCCCGAGCCTTCGCTGCCGTAGGCGCGCCCCGCCTGTATGCCGAAGCTCGCATCGTAATAGCCGCGCACCGTCACGAGGCCGCCCGGGATCGATCCGAACGCCGGCGCGCTGCCGCTCTTCAGGTCGTTCGCCTCGATGTCGCTGTAGCGCAGCAACGTCCCGTCGACGCTGATCCGTTCGGCGCGGATCGTCTCCGGCGCGGCGAAGCCTCGGGTCGCTGCGAGCGCGATCGCTTCCTCGTCGTCCTTGTCGGTGTCGCGCACTTCCGGATCGAAGCCGTAATGCCCGTCCGCCATGATCCCGACGCCGCCGATCAGCACGCCGTTCCGGTAGAGCGGAAAGCCGCCCGGATCGGCGGCGAGGCCGAGCGGAGAGCGCTTCGGTCCGATGAAGGCGCTGCCGCCGCCGACGCCGTTATAGCGGGTGTTGAGGTCCGAGCAGGGAAGCTGGCTGAACTGCACGCCGAAGAGCGGCCCGCTCTCCAGCCCGCGCGCGGCGGCCGAGGGCGGGAAATGCTCCTGCACGATCATGCTCGCCGTGCGCGTCGAAAAGGCGTTGCCGGCAGAGGAAAGATAGGCGCCGGTCACCGCCTTGGCGATCGCCCCCGCCACCGCGCCGGCGACGTCGATGCCCTGAAGATCGTGCATGCTCCCGTTGGGTCCGTTCGGCACCCGGAGCTGCTGGCTCGCGCCGGTCATCGCAAAGACGGCGAGCACGTTCCCCACCCGGTCGACCACGGCGATGTTCGCCGGCCGCCCGCGCGCGGCCGCTTCGCCCGCGGCGTTGGCGATGACCTGCTGGACGTCGGCGACGCTCAGGGCGTCCTGCGCCGGCACCGCATAGACCCGGCTCGCCGGCGGCGGCGTGGGCGGGGGAGGCGGGGAGGGCGGCGCACCGCCTCCACCTCCTCCGCCACCACCGCCACCGCCGCCCCCTCCGCCCCCGCACGACGCGAGGAGCAAAGCGGCGATGGCGAGGGCGGAAGCGGCGCCGCGCATCAGCGCAATCTCCGGATCGCCGACGCCGCCCGGCCGAGCGCGGCGCGGAATTGCCGCGGGTCGTACTCGTTCGGGTCCCGCACGGCCTGGTAGGCGACGTTGATGTCGGCGCGAATCGTGTTCGCCCGCTCGTTGGTCACCGTGCCGCCCGAGACGAGCGCGGAGAGCAATGTGTCGGTCGCCATCACCGCCTGCACGCTTCCCGCATAGTCGGTGAAGCGCTCGGAGATGGCGCTCGTCGTGATCGCGTCGATGATCGCGAAGGTCTGCGGCGGACCCATCGCCGCCGATCCGAAGGCGCTGGACAGCGCCCGCGCCGTCTCCCGCAGCGCCGCCGCGGCCCGCACCGCGCTGATCCGGTCGCTCGCCACCGCGCGGTGAAAGGCGCGGCTGTCCCGCTCGAAGCGCGCCGCGATCTCGGGTGAAACGACGCGCGCCGCCGCGGCGAGCATGGTCATGTTCTCGTCATTGTAGGGCGGCATGCCGAGCGGGATCGGCCGCCCCGGATTGGTCACCGCAGTCGGCTGGAAGTTCGGATTGTCCGAGATGCGCCGGTGGCAGGAGTGGCAGTCCAGGAAATAGAACTCCGGAAAGATGCCCTCCGTCCCGCGCTCGCTCGACGCGAACAGGGTAAGCGACCGCTCCAGCGCCATCGCCTGGCCGACGGCCCAGGTCTGGACCGGGCTCGGCCGGCCCTTGCGCGCCGCGTAGTCCGCGTCCTCGATGTGATGCGCCTGGAGCGTGGTGAACAGGTCGAGCTCGAAGGCTATGCGCGGGTGGCCCGCCGCCATGATCCGGTGGTTGACGAACTGCCCCTGGTCGGCGCTTCCGAAATGGCAGTCGAGGCAGACCCCCGCCCGCGCCCGCGGGTTCTCGAGCGGCACCATGCCGCGCTGGACGTTGTTCGCATGGGTCCCGCCGACCGCGTAATGGCTCGCCAGCCACCCGCCGGCCGGCCCGTGGCAGCCTTCGCAGCCCACCCCGTCCGTCACCTGGAACCGCGGCCCGCGCCGCGCGACCGGTGCCGGCGTCGCATGGCAGCCGACGCACATCTCCGCCCGAGTTGCGTCGCCGCCGGGAAGCCCAAGCCGCTGCGCAATCTGCCGCGAGCGCGCCGATCCGAGCACTTGATGGGCGCGGCTGTGGGCGCCCGCCGGGCTCGCCGGGTCCTGCCAGATCATCAGCTCGTCCTGGCGCACGACGGCGCCATTGCCTTCGCTGCGTCCATGGCAGGTCGTCCCGCCGCAGGTCGCGGTGCCGACGAACGCGCCGCTCGACGCAGGCGCCGCATTCTGCGCTTCCGCCGAGGGCACTCCGGCGAGGAACAGCACCAGGCCCGCCAGGGCGAGCCCCAGCGTGCCGAATCCGATCGCAACGTCGCGATTGCGCCCCATTGTCCCCCTTCCGTGCCGCCTTCCTGGCGGACTGCCGGAAACTCCCCGGCGACTATGGAAAATCGCCCCGAAAGGCGCAAGCGCGATTCCGGCCGTGGGCAGCCGCACTTTGGATGACAGCCGTAACGAATTCCTCTAGCGTGCCGCCGCGCGGCAAAGGGGGAGACACGGCCATGGCGACCAAAGCGTCCGACCTGTTCATCGAATGCCTGGAGGAAGAAGGCGTCGAATATGTCTTCGGCGTGCCCGGCGAGGAGAATCTCGACTTCCTCGACAGCCTGTCGCGCTCCAGGTCGATCAGGCTGATCCTCACCCGCCACGAGCAGGGCGCCGGCTTCATGGCCGCGACCTACGGCCGCCACACGGGCAAGACCGGCGTCTGCCTCGCCACCCTCGGCCCGGGCGCGACCAACCTCGTCACCGCCGCCGCTTACGCACAGCTCGGCGGCATGCCGATGATGATGATCACCGGCCAGAAGCCGATCAAGAAATCGAAGCAGGGCCGCTTCCAGATCCTCGACGTCGTCGACATGATGCGCCCGATTTCCAAATACACGCACCAGCTCGCCTCCTCGGACAACATCCCGAGCCGCATCCGCGAAGCCTTCCGCCTCGCCGAGGAGGAGAAGCCCGGCGCCGTCCACCTCGAACTCCCCGAGGACATTGCCGACGAGCATACCGACTCGCGCCCCCTCCAGCGCAGCCTCGTCCGCCGCCCGCTCGCCGACGAAAAGTCGATCCGCGCCGCCGTCGACCGGCTGGAAGCGGCAAAGGCGCCCGTTCTCGTCATCGGCGCCGGCGCCAACCGCAAGATGACGAGCCGCATGCTCCTCGAATTCGTCGAAAAGACCGGCATCCCCTTCGTCACCACCCAGCTCGGCAAGGGCGTGCTCGACGAGACCCACCCCAAGTTCCTCGGCTGTGCGGCGCTCTCCGCCGGCGACTTCGTCCACCGCGCGATCGAAGCCGCCGATCTCATCCTCAACGTCGGCCACGACGTCATCGAAAAGCCGCCCTTCTTCATGCAGCCGGGCGGCACCGAAGTGATCCACGTCTCGACCAAGACCGCCGAAGTCGACCCCGTCTATTTCCCGCAGGTCGAAGTGATCGGCGACATCGCCAACGCCATCTGGCAGATCAACGAAGCGGTCACGCCCTCGCCCGCCTGGACCTTCGACGCCATGCTCCGCGCCCGCGCCGCCGAAGTCGAGCACACGTCTTCCATGTGCGGCGACAGGCGCTTCCCGATCTTCCCCGCCTGCCTCGTCGGCCGGGTGCGCGACGCCATGCCGGAGGACGGCATCGTCTGCCTCGACAACGGCGTCTACAAGATATGGTTCGCGCGCAACTACCTCGCCCGCCAGCCCAACACCGTCCTCCTCGACAATGCGCTCGCCACCATGGGCGCGGGGCTCCCGTCGGCGATGGCGTCGGCAATGGTCTATCCCGGCCGCAAGGTGATGGCGATCTGCGGCGACGGCGGCTTCATGATGAACAGCCAGGAGATGGAAACCGCCGTCCGTTTGAAGCTCAACATCACGGTGCTGATCTTGAACGACAACAGCTACGGCATGATCCGCTGGAAGCAGGCCAACATGGGCTTCGAGGATTGGGGCCTCACCTACGGCAACCCCGATTTCGTGAAGTACGCCGAAAGCTACGGCGCCCACGGCCACCGGGTGGAGAGCGCGGAGATGCTCCCCGATCTCCTCGCCCACTGCCTCGCGACGCCCGGCGTCCACCTCATCGATTGCCCGGTCGACTATGCCGACAACGACCGCATCCTGAACAAGGACATCAAGGAACTGAGCGCGGCGTTAGGCTGAGACCGTTGGAACCACCCCACCGTCATTGCGAGCGAAGCGAAGCAATCCAGAGGACGTTCGTGCCGGTCACCGCCGCCCGCTGAATTGCTTCGTCGCTCCGCTCCTCGCAATGACGGCGGGGGCTTCATAGCGGCTACTGCGCACGAACGGCGACTTCGGAGACGAACATGACCAGGCTCAAATCCACCTACCCCCTCTACCTCGCCAACGAGGCACAGCAGCCGAACGCCGACCTCGAAGTCACCGACAAATATAGCGGCGAAGTCGCCTTCCGGGTCGCCCTCGCCGATGCCGCCACCATCGACGCCGGCATCGCCGCCGCCGCCGCCGCCGCCGAGCCGATGGCGAAGATGGCCTCTTACGAGCGCCAGAACGTGCTCATGCACTGCGTCGCCCGCTTCAAGGAACGCTTCGACGAGCTCGCCTTTGCCCTCTGCGTCGAAGCCGGAAAGCCGATCAAGGACGCCGAAGGCGAAGTCACCCGCCTGATCGACACCTTCCGCATCGCCGCCGAGGAGTCGGTGCGCATGACCGGCGAAGTCCAGCCGCTCGACATCAGCCCCCGCGCCAAGGGCTACCAGGGCATCTGGAAGCGCGTCCCCATCGGCCCGTGCAGCTTCATCTCGCCCTTCAACTTCCCGCTGAATCTCGCCGCCCACAAGATCGCGCCCGCCCTCGCCGTCGGCTGCCCCTTCGTCATCAAGCCCGCCAGCCGCACGCCCTTGGGCACCATCATCATCGGCGAAATCCTCGCGGAGACCGATCTTCCCAAGGGCGCCTTTTCCGTCCTCCCGGCGAGCCGCGACGGCGCCGATCTCTTCACCACCGACGACCGGCTGAAGCTTCTGAGCTTCACCGGCTCCCCGGGCGTCGGCTGGGAGCTGAAAGCCAAGGCCGGCAAGAAGAAGGTCGTCCTCGAGCTCGGCGGCAACGCGGCCGTGATCGTGGACCGTGACGCGGACCTCGACGACGCCGTAGAGCGCATCGTCTTCGGCGCCTTCTACCAGTCCGGCCAGTCCTGCATCGGCGTCCAGCGCATCATCGCCCACGCCGCCATTTACGACGACCTCCGCGACCGCCTCGTCTCGAAGACAAAGGCGCTCGTCGCCGGCAACCCGCACGACCGCGACACCTTCATCGGTCCGATGATCAGCGAAGGCGAAGCAAGGCGCCTCGACAACTGGATCCAGCAGGCCGTCGAAGCCGGCGCCACCCTCCTGTGCGGCGGCGGGAGGGAAGGGGCCATGCTCCAGGCCACGCTCCTGGAAAATGTCGCCCGGGACACCGCAGTCTACACCGAGGAAGCCTTCGGCCCCGTCGCCATCCTTTCCAAATATACCAGCTTCGAAGCCGCCCTCGCCGAAGTGAACGACTCGAAATTCGGCCTCCAGGCCGGCCTCTTCACCCGCGACCTGTTCAAGATGTTCGACGCCTGGGACCGGCTCGACGTCGGCGGCGTCGTCATCAACGACGTGCCGAGCTACCGCGTCGACAACATGCCCTATGGCGGCGTGAAGGACTCAGGCCTCGGCCGCGAAGGCGTCCGCTTCGCCATGGAGGACATGACCGAGATCCGAAACCTCGTCATCCGCCGCGGCGCGGGCGCGGCGCTGAAGCAGATGGGGGAGTGAAGGTAGGGCGGCACTGCCGAACTAAGCCCACGGACGCAGGCACACCGAGGGACAAGACTTATAAGATCAGGTCGCAAAGCCTTGTCGACAGGTGGCGCATAAATGAGCGCGCTTGATCGTAAATCACAACTGCGCGTTCTTCGTCGTATTTTTCCCGTGCATGCATGCTATGATTCCGCCACGCGTTCTTTATTGCTCTAAAGTGTATCACAGCCTCGGCTGCAAACTGCTCGTCTTCAGGACTATGAGTCTTTCTGCTAACTTGACGTAGCTTGCTCTCCATCTCATTGAGTAGTTTGTTCCAATTCCCATTTGAATCAACGCCGACCCAAGAGGCGAGACAGTTCAAGCCAATCTCAAGCGCCCGCATTAGGTGCATGACAGAAGCGGTCCATCGCTCCAGCGCTCGACATTTGCTCGCTTCTGCAATGTCGTACGCAGCAGTAGGAAACGCGTCCTCAACTTCTTGGCCGAAGTGGGGGCATTCTTCGTAGTATCTTTTGTGCGCACTTCGCAGTGCGAAGAACAAAGATGTATTTAGTTCGGCCGAAAAGCTACTAGAAAGGTTATGCAGCATATAGCCTATTTGTTTTGCTTTTTGAACTGAAATTGAGTGCTGATGATCTCCAAGCCGACGGAATCCCTGCATTATTTCCATCAAGTTCTTTACCTGGAACTCTGTAACCGCAAGGGACAAGTCGTCACTGGTCTTGCTGATGGCGCCCACAGAAGCGAAAATGGCGCGCAGTGTACTTTCGTCCACCACCATGCTGTGATTGCCTTCCCGCTCGGCGCGTTCGCTTTGTGAGACGAACTTTTCGGAGGTCAGGCCGAGATTGAACCCGGCGATTGCAACGTCAGGTGCTAACAGTTTCAACATATTCAACAGGCCTACGACTCGGTTCCGAAGGGTCATCTTACCCATCCCGCTGATGGGTACGTAATGTAATATAATGCACCTGCGTCGGACCGGCTCCACTCCAGACTCAAAAGGCGCTAAACGATGCACGTTGGAAAAGAAGTTGGCTGGCTCCTCGTAGCAGTCGCCGCGCTGCTTGCGGCGGCGTGCCAGACGCAAGGTCGAGCGGGTTCGCCGGGATTGCCGACGCTTTCGGGCACTCAGTACGGCTACGGCATCGAGCGGCATACGGGGCAGACGGTCGAAGTGTGCGGACGCCTGACGGAGCGCGAGTCGCGGTGGGCTGTGGAATATATCCCGCGGGAGGACGACTTCTTCTTCCACGGCTATCCGGCGGTGCTCATCGCCGGCTGCGCGGGCGCCGCGCCGCGGCTCGACCGGGACGGCTGCCTGACAGGCAGGATTGCGGCCGCTGACGGTTCGCTGGTGCTGCCGTCGCAGCGGGTGTGGGACGACATGCCGGTCAGCCGCGACTGGTTCCTCCATCCTATATGCTCCGCGAGAGGCTGAGCGGCCGATGCTCTCGAAACGCCGCGTCTTTTAACCACATCGGTTCTACATTCTTGCCAAATAGTGCTGGTCTAGCTATATCCCGCTCATGCCGTGCCGCGACGCCTCGCCCGGTTCAGCCCCGCTCCAAGCCGCCGCTTTCCGCCCGGCGCGTTGCGAACGGTTCGCAGGTTCTGGAAAGCCGGAAATCGTCGTGAACTTCGTGAACCCTGAAAATCAGGAAAATCGACGGATTTCTGCCGTTCGCCTCGCGCTCGGCCGGCCAAAACTTTTGCTGAAAGCCGTCTCTCGTGAACTTCCCTCCGGCCCTTCGCCGAGCCGTTGCGGAGGGTTCAGGCCTTCTCCTATAGAGCGTATGCGTCCCGGCGCGGCTTTCGCATGCGCCGCCGTCTTCGCATGGAGAGATGAATTGAAAGCAGTCCTTATGACCGGCGCCGCGGCCCTCGCGCTCGCCGCCTGCACCACCGCCGCCGACACCGATGCCGTCGAAACCGCCTCGGCTCCTGCCGCGCAAATGCCCGCCGCCGCGCCGGCCGAGGCCGCGCCCGCCGTTCCGAACAACATCCTCCTCGCCGACTGGTCCGGCCCTTATGCCGGAGTCCCGCCGTTCGATCGGGTCACGCCCGAGATGTTCCCGGAAGCGATCCAGTTCTCGATCGACGAGCTGCAGCGCGAAGTCCGCGCCGTCTCGAGCGCCCGCTCGGCGCCGACCTTCGCCAACACGGTCGAGCCGCTCGAGCGGTCCGGCCAGCGGCTCGACCGCGTCCTCTCCGTCTTCGGCGTGATGACCAGCAACATGGCGACTCCGGCCTATCAGGCGCTCGACCGCGAATGGTCGCCGCGCCTCGCCGCCGCGTCGGACGAGATCATCCTCAACCCCGCGCTCTTTCAGCGCATCCGCACCATCTACGAAGCGCGCGAAACGTCGGGCCTCAATGCGCAGCAGCAGCGCGTCATCACGCGTCTCTACAACCAGTTCGTGCGCTCAGGCGCGAACTTGAACCCCGAGCAGAAGCAGCAGCTCACGGCGCTGAACCAGCAGCTCGCCGGCCTCTTCTCGCAGTTCAGCGAAAAGGTGCTCGCCGACGAGTCGACCCACATCGTCGCCACCGCCGCGGAGCTTCGCGGCGTGCCCGAGGACGTGCGCAACGCCGCCGCCGCCGCGGCGCGCGAGCGGAGCCTACCCGCGGGCTCGTTCGCGATCGTCAACACGCGCTCCGCGGTCGATCCGATCCTGACCTTCGCCGACAATCGCGCGCTTCGCCAGCGCGTCTGGCAGGCGTTCGTCAATCGCGGCGACAATGGCGGCGCGAACGACACCAACCAGCTCATCGCCCGGATCGTGAAGGCGCGCGCCGACCGCGCCAAGCTGCTCGGCTTCGAGACTCACGCCCATTGGCGCATGCAGGACACGATGGCCGGCACGCCGCAGCGCGCCATGGACCTCATGATGCGCGTCTGGCCGGCCGCCGTCGCCCGGGTCCGCGAGGAAGTGGGCGAGCAGCAGGCCGTCGCCCGCCGCTTGGGGCATAACATCACGATCGAGCCCTGGGACTATCGCTATTACATGGAGAAGGTCCGCGGGCAGCGGTTCAATCTCTCGCAGGACGAGATCAAGCCCTACTTCCAGCTCCAGAACATGATCCAGGGCATGTTCCACATGGCCGGCCAGCTTTACGGCCTGCAGTTCCGCGAGATCACCGGCCAGGTCCCGACCTGGCACCCGGACATCCAGGTCTGGCACGTCACCAACCGCGCGGGCGAGGATGTCGGCGTCTTCTACGGCGACATGTTCGCGCGCACCGGCAAGCGCTCGGGCGCCTGGGCGACGACCTATCGCAGCCGCTCGGGCCTGCTCGGCGACCGGATCGTGCTCGGCTCCAACAACAACAATTTCACCAAGCCGGGGCCGGGGGAGCCGGTGCTGATCAGCCTCGACGACGCCGAGACCCTGTTCCACGAATTCGGCCACGCCATCCATTATTTCCTCGCCGACGTTCATTATCCGACCCTCGCCGGCACGCCGCGCGACTTCGTCGAATATCCGAGCCAGGTGCATGAGAATTGGGTGCTGACGCCGGAGACTCTGAACCGCTTCGCGCGCCACTACCGGACCAACCAGCCGATGCCGCAGGCGCTGGTCCAGCGCATCCAGCAGGCGCAGACGTTCAATCAGGGCTTCGCCACGGTGGAATATCTGTCCTCGGCGCTCGTCGACATGCAGCTTCACCTGCGTCCCGACGGGGTGGTCGATCCGGACCGGTTCGAGCGGGAGACGCTGGCGAGCCTCGGCATGCCGCGCGAGATCGCGATGCGGCACCGCCTGCCGCAGTTCAACCACCTCTTCTCCTCCGACGCCTACTCCGCCGGCTATTATTCCTACCTTTGGTCGGAAACCATGGACGCCGACACCTGGGCGGCGTTCGAGGAGAGCGGCAACGTCTGGGACCCCGCGACGGCGGAGCGCTTCGCGCGCACCCTGCTCAGGACCGGCAACGAGACCGACCGCGCCGAAGCCTACTGCCAGTTCCGCGGCCGCGACCCGGACGTGAACGCGCTCCTGAGGAAGCGCGGCTTCCCGACCGGCGGGAGGCAGTAAGGGCGGAGAATGGAGGACGGTCGCTCTTCTACGGTGGCCGTCCTCCATGCCAAACCGTCATCCCGGCGGAGGCCGGGATCTCAGCGGGTGAAAGGCACAATCGGGAGTGCGACGCGCCAGCAGGGTGCGGCCATTCCCGCCAGCGCTTTTCAACCCCCTGAGATCCCGGCCTTCGCCGGGATGACGGTCTTGGACGTACCCAGCCGCCGCTCTCAGCCCGGTACGGTGACCGTGTCGACGAGGACGTCGAGCTGGGCCTGGCAGCCGTTCTGGATGAAGGCCTGGGCTTGACCGTCGATGCCGGCAGGCTGAGCCGGAAGCACCCGGAACTTGATCCGGGTCGGAACCGCGACGCCCTGGACACTGAGCCGGTATTCCGCGTCGTTGGCTACGGCGAGGTCGGCCGGCCAGGCGAGCGTCGTCTGTCCCGCCGTCCAGGTGAAGCTGCGGGCATTGCCGCTGGTGCCTGAGGGCGCGATCGAGAGGTTCACCGTCTGGGTGGCGTTCGGGCGCCAGAGGATGACGTTCCTCGGATCGGCGATGCAGGCGGTGGCGCTCTGCGACACATCGACGTGCCAGATGGAGGGCGGGCGCAGCGTCTCGGGCGTGCCGCGCGACGCCCCGACGCGGCCGATCCGGCCGTTGTTGTTGACGGTGAGCGCGCTCCTCGTCCCCACCTGCGCCGCCGCGCCCGCGGCGAAGTTGCCCGGCCCGCGAACCGTGCGCGTGCCGCGCCCGTCGAGGAGGACGAGCGTGTCGCCCTGCCGCAGCACGAGGCGCGCATTGGGCGCAAGCGACCGCCCGGCCGGATAGGCCTTGGCCGACGGTCCCGACGAGCGGACGACGAGGATGTTCGCCGCGGCGGCGCTGGCGCTGACCAGCGCGATGGCGGCGATCGCGACATGATGCGCGCGAAGCCTATTTGGACGAAAGAACAAAGCTACCTCCCGGACCCACCTCGCGGATGCGATACACGAAATAGTGCAAGGCTTCATCCTCCTTGTGCGCCGCCGCCACCGCCTCGATCGCGGCCAGCGCATCCTCCTCGCCCGCCTCGAAGCGCCGCCACAGCTCGGACAGGCCGGCGCGATAATCGGCGGGAAGGTGCGGCGCCGGCTCCCAGACCTCGACCGCAGTCGCCCGCCCGCTCAGCACGATGCGGCCCATCGGGCGGAAGATGTCGAGCCCCGTCCCAGCCATCGCTTCCGCACTGACGAGGACCGTCGTCTTGAGCGCCTTGTTCGCCGATTCGAGCCGCGCCGCCGTGTTCATCCCGTCGCCGAGCGCAGTATATTGGATGCGCCCCTCGCCGCCGAAATTGCCGACCACGGCGGGGCCGCGATGAAGCCCGACGCGCGTGCAGCCGATCGGCGGAATGCCGGGCCCCGGGTTCTGCCGGAACGCTTCGCCGGCCTCGAACATCGCCACCGCCGCCTTGGCCGCGCGCTCGGCATCGTCCGGCCGCGCGATCGGCGCGCCCCAGAAGGCGACGACTGCGTCGCCGACGAACTTGTCGATCGTCCCGCCGTGGCGAAGCACCGTCTCGCTCATCACGTCGAGATAGCGGTTGAGAAGGCTCGACAATTGCTCCGGCGTGATCGCGTGGCTCAATTTGGTGAAGCCCTCCAGATCGGTGAACAAAGCGTAGATCTCCCGCTTCTCGCCCCGCAGCGCGAGGAGCTCCGGCTCCCGCAGGATCTGCGTCGCGATGTCGCGGGGAAGGTACTTGCCGAGCGCCGACTGGGCGAAGCGCCGCTGCTCGGAGCCGACCGCCCGCGCCGCCGTGCCGACGCCGACGAAGGCGAGCAGCCAGCCGACACCCCAGCCGAACGCGGGAAGGTCGATCGTGTCGACGTCCACCGACTGCAGCCAAAAGGGCAGTGCCGCGATCACGGCGACCTGCAAGGCGAGGATCAGCGCCAGCTTCCAGCCGCGAAGCTCGGCGAGGCTGGAGAAAGCGCCCGCTGCGACGGCGACGATCGCGCCCGCCCAGAGCGCCCACGGCGGCATCTGCGTCGGCATGCGCCCGTCGAGTTGCTGGGCGAGCATGTGGGCGTGAACTTCCACGCCTTTGGTCCAGCCCGCCGTGAAGCGAGTCATCGGCGTTTCGTAATCGTCCGTGTCGCGCACGTTGGCGCCGATCAGCACGTGCCGGCCGCGGATCATCTCCGCGACGCCTTCGGGGAACTCGGCGAGGATGTGGATCGGGATGGTGGTGAACACCGTGTCGTCGCGGTTGCGCGGCAGGCGGAAGTCGATGCTTCTTGTGTAGCGCGCGAACTCGGGATGCGCAGGCCCGGCCATCGAGTTGGCCAGGATCGGCGGGAGCCCGGCGCGGGTGGCGGGCCAGCGGCGCACGACATTGTCGTTCTGGTCCGTCTCCATCCGGATGCTCGCCGGACGCACGCGGCTCCCACCGAGCTGGGCGAGCAGCGCGCGCAGATACTCCTCCTGCTCGTAGCCGATCTGAGCTTCATTGGCCTCCACGGAGGCAAAGCCGAGAAAGGTCGGCGTGCGCATGGCGCGGAAGGTGCGGACGAGCGCTTCGTCCTCCCGCTGCGGCTGGTCGATCAATATGTCGATGCCGATGGATCGCGGCGCCATGGTGTCGATCGCGGCGAGGGCGCGGGCGAGCATGCCTCGGTCCAGCGGCGAGCGCTTCTCAAGAAGCCGAAGCGTGTCGTCGTCATAGATGACGACGACGATGCGCGGGTCCTGCTCGGCGGCGATATCGGCGGTGCGGAAGAAGCGCAGATCGTAGAGCGCCCGCTCGGCGTCGCCGGCGAGCGGCAGGGTCCAGCTCGCGCGTGCCACGTACAGCCCGCCCACGAGGAAGACGAAGGTGAGGAGAAGGCGCGCGAGCCCGATCTGCTTCAGCGCGCGCCGCATCCTCGTCCGCAACGGTTCGCGCGCGCCTTCGGCCATGGATCCCCCGATCGTTACGGGGCGAGCCTAATTGCAGAAGCCGGGCGTGAACAGGGGCTAGGCGGCGGCACCCGCTTTCTGCGCCTGCGCCCAGGCGAGGTCCGCGAGCGGCTCCAGGCGCTTCGCCATTTCGGCGGCGTGCGCGGAGGCGGCGGTGCCACGGGCGACGCGGCCCTTGATGCCGTGGACGATGCCCGCGAGCCGGAACAGATTGAAGGCGATGTAGAAGTCGAGGTGCGGGATGCCGCCCCGGCCGGTGCGGCGGCAATAAGCGGCGACGTACTCCTCCTCGGCGGGCAGGTTGAGCGCGGCGAGATCGGTGCCGCCGAGCGCGTCGGGCATGCGGTACATCATCAGATGGTAGCTGAAGTCCGCGAGCGGGTGGCCGAGCGTCGAAAGCTCCCAGTCGAGCACCGCGAGAACTCGCGGCTCGGTCGGGTGGAAGATCATGTTGTCGCAGCGGAAGTCGCCGTGGATCACGCGCGCCTGCGCTTCGTCGGGCGGGATGTTCTGGGGGAGCCATTCGACAAGTCGGTCCATCGAGGCGACGCGGCCGGCTTCGACGTCGCTTGCATATTGCTCCGACCAGCGGGCGATCTGGCGCGCGAAGTAATTGCCGGGCTTGCCATAGTCGCCGAGGCCCGCCGCGTCGGGATCGATCAGGTGGAGGCGGGCGATCGTCTCGTTCATCGCGTCGAAGTAGAGGGGGCGCTCCTCGCGCGGCACTTCGGCGAAGGTCGGGTCCCAGAAGATGCGGCCTTCGACCATCTCCATGACGTAGAACTGCGTGCCGATCACGGCCTCGTCCAGGCAGAGACCGTAGGCGCGGGCGACCGGGAAGCCTTGGCCGCCGAGCGCGCTGATCACGCGATATTCGCGGTCGACGGCGTGGGCGCCGGGGAGGAGCTTGCCGGGCGGCTTGCGGCGCAGGACATAGGCGCGCGCCGGCGTCACCAGCTTGTAGGTGGGATTGGACTGGCCGCCCTTGAACTGCTCCACGGTGAGCGGACCGGCAAAGCCTTCGACGTTCGCCTCCATCCACGCGGCGAGCGATGCGACGTCGAAGCGGTGCGCCTCGCGGACTTCGGCCGTGCCTCGGTTCTGCGCGCTTCTGTCCATGCTCTTTCGACTTGCTCCTTGCGGGACGGCGAGGCTCGGCCTAGCCGGTCGCCGGGAGATTTTCCATGCGCCTGATCCTGCTCGCCTTGATGCTCTTCGTCTCGCTCCCCGCGTCCGCGCAAAGCGAGGAGGCAATCCTGCTCCGGCCGGCGCGAGTCTTCGACGGCGTGAACCCGCGCCCGCATGAGGGGTGGACGGTGCTGGTGCGCGGCGGGCGGATCGAGGCGGCCGGGCCGAACGTCGCCGTGCCGGCAGGGGCGCGGGTGATCGAGCTTCCCGGCACGACCTTGATGCCGGGCATGATCGAGGGTCATTCGCACCTCTTCCTCCACCCCTATGACGAGACGAGCTGGGACGATCAGGTGCTCCGCCAGCCGCTGTCGCTCCGCACGGCGCGGGCGGTGAACCACGCCCGGGCGACGCTGGCGGCCGGCTTCACAACCGTGCGGGACCTCGGCACCGAAGGCGCCGGCTATGCCGATGTCGGTCTGCGCCAGGCGATCGACGAGGGCATCGTGCCGGGTCCGCGGATGCTGATCGCCACGCGCGCGCTGGTCGCGACGGGGAGCTACGGGCCCAAGTCGACCGATCCCGAAGCCGCGGTGCTCGGCGCGGAGGAGGCGGACGGGCCCGGGCTGGTGACGGCGGTGCGGCGGCAGATCGGCGGCGGCGCGGACGTCGTCAAATTCTACGGCGACTATCGCTGGCGCCCGGGTGAGCCGAGCCGGCCGACCTTCGAGCTCGCCGAACTTCGCACCGCGATCGAGGCGGCGCATTCGGCGGGGCGGGAAGTCGCCGTCCACGCCTCCACTCCAGAAGGAATGCGGCGCGCGGTCGAAGCCGGCGCCGACACGATCGAGCATGGCAATGCGGGCACGCCCGAAGTCTTCCGGCTGATGCGCGCGCGCGGCGTCGCGCTCTGCCCGACGCTCGCGGCGACGGACGCGATCTCCCGCTACCGCGGCTGGAACGGCGCGGCGCCGGAGCCCGAGGCCGTGCTTGAGAAGAGGCGCAGCTTCGCCGCGGCGCGGGCAGCGGGCGTGGCGATCTGCATGGGCGGGGACGTCGGCGTCTACGCGCACGGCGACAATGCGCGCGAGATGGAGTTGATGGCGGCCTACGGCATGCCGGTGGCAGAGGTGCTGATCGCCGCGACTTCCGGCAATGCCCGGATCTTCGGGCTTGAGGATCGCGGCGCCGTGAGGGCAGGGCTGCTCGCCGACCTCGTCGCCGTCGAGGGCGATCCGACGCGCGACCTTTCGGCCGTACGGCGAGTGCGGTTCGTGATGAAAAACGGGCGCGTCTTCAGCGGCGGGTAAGTCGCCGCACTTGGCGCGTCAGGTCGCCGGCTTTGTAGCGGAAACCCTTCTGGAGAAAGAGGATAGAATAGTGGATGCGGGCGGTGCCGAGGGGCTGGTCGCTCAGTTCCGCGTCGGCGCCGCCGCGGACCATCGTCTCGAGCGCGGTGCGGGCGAGCCACAGGTTGCGCTTGTCGCGGCGCAGCTCCTCCGAGAGCCGCCCGAGGGGCAAGCCGAACAGCGCCTCGCAGACGAGCAGGGCCTGCGGCACCGCGCGGCCGGGCGCAAGCAGCGCGGCGCGGCGGTAGAGGCCCTCCAGATCGTCTTCGCGGGCGAGGAGGGCGGTGAGGTCGGCGGGCCATTTGAGTCGCGACCAGGCGGTGAGCGCGCCGTGGACGCACAGATAGGCGAACAGTTCGTCGCGGGCGAGCGTGGGGAGGGCGATGCCCGGCGAAACGTCCACCTGCTGCGACGGCGAGTGGGCGGACAAGGTGGGGAGAAGCGCGGTGTTGCCGGCGAGGCGCTGGTGAAGCTCGACCGTGATCCCGCGGCGCCGGTGGTTCCAGACGCTGTCCTTGTTGCGCCTTGCATAGGCTTCGATCTCTGGTGCGGATCGGCCGCCGGGGTGGGTGCATGCGTAACCGGCTTCGAAGAGCAGCGAGCAGGCCTCGCCGTAGCGCGCGGGATCGACCAGCACGTCGATGTCGATCGAAGACTTCACGGCGAGGCTGCGCCACGCGAGGATGTCGAGCGTCACGCCCTTGACGAACAGGTGGCGGATTCCGGCCTCTTCGAGCCGGGCATGGAGGCGCGCCGCTTCGGCGGCGTGGGCGAGGTTGCGACGGACGATGACGTTCGCCGCCGAAGCGAAGGGGCTGCCGACGCCCGCGTCCGCCAGGGCCTTGTGGACGAGGCCTTCGACGCGGTGGCGCCTCGCGATGCGCTCGACCAGCGGCCAGTCGAGCCCCGCCGCGGCCGCCGCCCGGACCCTTTCAGCGCCGGCTCCGCGTGACACGTGCCGACAACAGGCAAGGACAAAGGACCATTCGGGCGACATCGATGCGACATTGCCCGGCTCCGCCGCCATCCGCTAGAGCGCGCGGCGACATGTCCGCTTTAGCCCCGATCCGGCGCCGCCGCCCGCCGCGGCGCGACTACCTCCTCCTCGCCGAGGCGCTGGCGGCGGTCGCCGCCGCGTCGGCGGCGATCAAGGCGATGCCGTTCAAGCGGGTGGGGCGTCTCGCCTCACGCGCCCCGGCGCGCCCGCGCGCCGCGAAGCTCGGCGAGATCGAGAGCCTGCGCCGCGCCGTCCTCGCCTGGGCGCGGCGGGCGCCGTGGCGGGTCGTCTGCTTCCAGCAGGCGCTCGCGCTCCAGATCCTGCTTCGGCGCAGGGGCATCGCTTCGACGCTTCATTACGGCATCGCGCAGGAAGACATGCTGAAGGCCCATGTCTGGCTCTCGGTGGGCGGCGAAACCGTGATCGGCGGGGAGGAAGCGCCGCGGTTCCGGGAAATCGCCTGCTTTCCGCCGACGGACGCGCCGAAGTGACCGGCGCATCCTGCTACGCGCTCTACGGCTTTACCCTTCGGTCCGAGCTGTCGCTGCCCTCCGCGCCCAAGTTCGAGGAAACGGACGGCGGCGAAGCCGTCCACGTCCGCTTCGGCCCGGTTCCGCCGCGCGGCGGCGGCGAACAATTGTGGGCGCAAGAGGAGGGAAGGGCGCTGGTCTTCGAAGTGCCCGGGCTCGCCCGCTTCCGGATCGCGAACGGCCGCGAGATCGTCATCGACGCCGCCGACGGCGCGAGCGAGCGCAACCTGCGTGTCTATCTCCTCGGCTCGGCGATGGGCGCGCTCCTCCACCAGCGCGGCCTCCTCCCGCTCCACGCCAACGCCGTCGAGGTGGACGGCCGCGCCGTCGCCTTTTCGGGACGCTCGGGCGCGGGCAAGTCGACGCTCGCCGCCTGGTTCGCCGACAAGGGCCACCGGATCCTGTGCGACGACGTCTGCGCGATCGTCCCGGGCGCGGGCGGCGGCCCGCCGCTCGTCCTCCCGGGCGTGCCGCGCCTCAGGCTCTGGGAGGATGCGATCGCCGCCTCCGGGCGAAGCGCGGGCGACTATCAGCGCTCGTTCGACGGACATGACAAATACGACGTCCCCGCCGGAGGCGCCGCGGCGGCGGGGCCGCTGCCGCTCGCCGCCTGCTACATGATCGCGCGCCCCGAAGGGGAAGATGGCGCGGCGCCGGAGCGGCGCGAAGCGGAGCCGAGGCGTCTCGCGGGCGTCGAAGCGGTCGAGGCGCTCGTCGCCAACACCTATCGCGGCCGCTTTGCGACCGTCATGGGCGGGACCGCGCGCCACCTGTCCCTGTGCCTCGCGGTCGCCGCGCGGACGCCGGTCCACGCCGCCGGGCGGCGCTGGGGCCGGGAGCATTTCGAAGCCGAGGCGGCGCGACTTCGCGAGCATGCCGCGCAAATCGTTCAAGAAAAGCCGATCGGCAAGGTTCGTGGCTAGACTTGGCAGGCGCGAATTGAGCGCCGCCGCTCTTCTCGCAAAAAAAGAATATCGCGGGGGCTTTTCTTTCAAACGCCAACCTGTATGAATCGCCGCCGTACTCGCAACGAGGGGGGAGCGAGATGGCTGAGCCATTCCTTGCCGAAATACGTCTGATGTCGTTCAACTTCGCGCCGAAAGGCTGGGCGTTGTGCAACGGCCAGCTCCTGCCGATCAACCAGAACCAGGCTTTGTTCGCCCTGCTCGGCACGACCTTCGGCGGCGACGGCCGGGTCAACTTCGCGCTTCCCGACTATCGCGGCCGCACGCCGATCCACGTCGGGAGCGGCCACACGCTCGGCGAGCGGGCCGGCGAGCAGGCGGTGACGCTGACGATCGCCCAGCTGCCGACGCACACTCACGTCCTTTCGGGTTCGACGTCCGTCGGAAATACCGTCAATCCGCGGCCACTGAACAGCAACGGAGCGGTGTTCGCGCGCGATCCCGGCGCGGCCTACGGCGCGGCTGCCAACCTGACGACGCTGGCACCCGGCAGTGTCGGCAATGTCGGCGGTAGCCAGGCGCATCTCAACATGCAGCCGTATCTCGCACTTACCTTCTGCATCGCCCTGCAGGGCATTTTCCCGTCGCCGAATTGAGGGAGGACGCTCATGGCACAACCTTATGTGGGTGAAATCAGGATGTTCGGGGGCAATTTCGCGCCCGCGGGCTGGATGTTCTGCGAAGGACAGCTTCTGCCGATCTCGGAGAACGAGACGCTCTTCCAGCTCATCGGCACCACTTACGGGGGCGACGGCGAGTCGACCTTCGGGCTGCCCGACCTGCGCGGGCGCATTCCGATGCACCAGGGGAACGGCTTCATCCTGGCCGAAACCGGAGGCGTCGAGGAGGTGACGCTGGCGGTGAGCCAGATTCCGGTTCATACCCATGCGCTTCTGGGGAACACCGGCAATGGCAGCGAGGCGACTCCGGGCGGAAACGTGCTCGCGGGCTCGACGGTGCTGCAGCCCTACGCGCCCGAAACACCGAATGCCACGATGGCGGCAAACTCGATCGCGCCGGTCGGCGGCAGCCAGCCGCACACCAATTTCCAGCCTTATCTCTGCGTCGACTTCATCATCTCGCTATTCGGGATTTTCCCGCAGCCAACCTGAGGAGAGCTTCGAAATGGCCGATCCTTTCGTCGCCGAAATCCGCATCTTCCCGTTCAACTTCGCGCCCAAGGGCTGGGCGTGGTGCGACGGGCAGCTCTTGCCGCTTTCGCAGAACACCGCACTCTTCTCGCTGCTGGGCACCACCTATGGCGGCAATGGAAAGTCGAACTTCGCCCTTCCGGACCTGCAGGGCCGCGCGCCCATGCATCCGGGGCAGGGGCCGGGCCTCAGCCTGCACGATCTCGGCGAGTCGGGCGGCACTGAGACGGTGACCCTTCTCCAAAGCGAGATTCCGGCGCACACGCATGCCCTCGCTGGCAGCAATGAAGACGGCACGCAGGGCTCTCTGACGCAGGGGATCGCCGTCGCCAGCTCGGTCGGCGGAACGCTGTACCAGACGAACACGGCGCAGAACCTGCAAGCCATGTCTCCGAATGCGCTTGCCCTCGCCGGCGGCGACCAGCCGCACAACAATATGCAGCCGTATTTGACCTGCTATTTCAACATCGCGCTGCAGGGCGTCTTCCCGCCGCGCGGTTAGGTTTTACTTCTCTGGGGGGAGGAAACGGGGCTCTTCGGGGTCCCGTTTCTTTTTGCGACGGGCAAGCCGTTTCGGACACGAAAACAAACGGTTCGTTTACGATTCTCGCTGGTCACGCACCCGTGATCGTGCCATGCTGACCCCTTGGGAGCGAACTGTCGCGCGTTTGCGCGCTCGCTCTGTTGCAAACATCCCATTGGGGGGGATCACATGCCTGCCAACCTGACCGTTACCCGCTCGACCAGCTTCTTCCAGGACAATGACGAGCAGGGCGTGTACGACGTCGGCGACGTGCTCTACACGCGCGTCACGATCAACAACATCGGCACAACGAGCGCCTTCAACGTTTCGTTCCAGGATAATTTCCGCGGGACGACTTTGGTCAACGGCACGCTCAACGTCTCCCCCATCGCCACCAGCGACAGCTTCACCGCGGTCGCCAACACCGTGCTGCGCGTCGGCGGCGCGGGCACGATGGGCACGGCCGAGTCGACGGTGGTCGCGGGCAATCTCCTGACCAACGACCGGGGCGCCATCACCGGCGACCAGGTGCCCGGCCTCAATATCGACGTCGTAACCAACGGCGTCACCGCCAAGGGCGGGGCGTTCAACATCTTCTCGGACGGCTCGTTCAACTATCTGAACGACGGCACCGACACCGAAGCCGATCTCCTCGCCGGCGACAGCTTCACTTACACGGTGCGCGACGCCGGCCTCGACGGCATGCTCAACACGGCCGACGACCTCACCAGCACCGCGACGGTGACGATCACCTTCTCGCTGCAGGGCGCCTCGGGCAGCCCGGTCAACCGCGTCTGGTACGTGGACGGCAGCAAGAACACCGACGGCACCGGCACTTCGCTCAATCCGTTCCAATCCTCGCAGATCACGAGCAAGCTGAGCAGCGTCGGCGACGTCGACGACGTGGGCCATGTCATTTACGTCAAGAACACGGCCTCCGGCTCGATCGCTCTCGAGGCGAGTCAGAAGCTGATCGGCACGGGCGAAGAGCTCAACGTCGGCGGCTTTCTGATCAGCCCGGACGGCGGCACGAATTCGGCGCTGAACGCGACGAGCGGATTCGCCGTCACCCTGTCGACCAACAACACGATCGCCGGCGTCAATCTCGGCGGCACCGGCGGCATCACGGGCACGAGCTTCGGCACGCTCACCGTCACCGACGACGTGGTGCTGAACACCACGGGCACGGCCCTCAGCCTAACCACCGGCACGTTTGCGGGCACGGGCTTCGCAGCGACCAGTTCGGGCGGCGGCGTGAACAACGTTGCGCTGACCGGAGTCGCGGGCACGATCGCGCTCGGAACGACCGGCACGCTGACCGGCTCGACCGGCGCTGCCTTCCTCGTCAGCGGCGGCTCGGTCTCGACCACCTTCGCGGGCAGCATCACCCACAATGCGTCCGGACAGGCGGCGGTCAGCGTCGTCGGCGGTCACGCCGAGACGGCCACGGCCGGCACCGGCACGCTCACCTTCACCGGTACCGTCAGCGGCGGCAACGGTACCGGCCTCCAGTTCACGGACGCCGACGGTTTCTACAACTTCAACGGCACGACGACGCTGAACAGCGGCCATGCCGGCATCGGGATCAACGCCGGATCGGACGGCGATTTCAACTTCGGCAGCCTCACGAACCTCTCGCACAACATCAACGGCGGCGACGCCTTCATCGTCAAGGACAACAACGCCAACGTTACCTTCGCCGGATCGATCGGCGATCAGGCCGGCAAGGCGGTGAACATCGACAATCACGACGGCGGCACGATTACCTTCACGTCCGTGAGCACGATCAGCAGCTCGGGAGGGACGGGCGGCGTCAGCGTCACCAACAGCAACGGCGGAACTGTGAACTTCAACGGATCGGTGACGCTGAGCACGTCCACCGGCACGGCCGTCAACCTGACCGGCAACACCGGCAGCACGATCAACTTCACCAATGCCGGCAACGCTCACGGCGGCCTCGACATCACGACGACGAGTGGCAAGGGCTTCGTTGCAACCGGTGGCGGCACGGTCACGGTGCAGGGCAGCGGCAACACGATTGCCAGCACCACCGGGACCGCACTTGAAGTCCAGAACACGACCATCGGCTCGGGCGGGCTCAACTTCGTCAGCATCGCGGCGAACGGCGCCGTGAACGGCATCCTGCTCAACAATACCGGCACGACCGCGGGCCTCACCGTCGCCGGCGACGGCGGCGGCACGAACAACGGCTCCGGCGGCACCATCCAGAATTCGTCCGGCGACGGCATCCTTCTCACCAACACCGAGAACGTCCGCCTCGCCTACATGAACATCCAGAACAACCTGGGCGACGGCATCGGCGGTTCGAATGTGAACGGCTTCGTGCTGAACCGCATGAACGTGTCGGGCAACGGCAACGACTTCGTGACCGATGAATCAGGCATCAACATCCTGAACCTCACCGGCACCGCATCCAACGGGCTCCGGCCGACCTCCATCTCCAACTCGGTCTTTTCCAACAATCACGAGTTCCAGATTCAGATCGTCAACACGGCTGGAACGCTTACGGACTTCGACTTCACGAACAACACCCTCTCCAGCAACGGAGCGACGCAATCGTCGGCCAACCTGTTCAACTTCCTGGTCGAATCCGGAACCGCCAGCATGCGGATCGATGCGTCGGGCAACAGCTTCACTGGCGCGGCACCGAACACCGGCACCGGCCTTCACATCGATCACAGCGGCTCCGGCGGCACGATGACCGCGAACGTCCTCGGCAACACGTTCACGAACAACAATGTCGCGACCACCGTCGCGGTGGCGAACGGCGGCAATCTGATCTTCAACGTCGACGGCAATATTGCGACCGGAAACCGTTCGCACGGGCTCAACCTGTTCGTGAACGCGTCCAGCACCGGCACGGTGAGCGGCCATTTCCAGAACAATACGGTCGGAACGGCCGGAACGACGGGTTCGGGCTCGCAGACCGGCTTCGGCATTCGCGTCCAGAATGAGGGCAGCACCACCACCAGCAACCCGGTGACCGTGCGGATCCACAACAATACCGTCCAGGAGATGGCGAGCTTCGCGGCGATCAACGTCAACCAGGGCATCGCCGCCCAGCTGTTCAGCCGCACGACCAACGTCACGATCACGGACAACAAGATCGGCGACGTCGATGCGAACCGCGCGATCATCGTGCAGCAGAACAACAGCACCAACACCACGGGCAGTGCGGGTATCACGAACCTCAGCATGTCCGGCAACCAGTTCCTCGGCGTAATCGCCGGGAACGTGGGCGACGGCACGTACATCCGCCTGCGCGAGCTTGCCGGCGGCGACTTCAACGTCACGCAGCTCGAGCCGACGAGCACTCCGCATCCGAGCGAGCTCGACGACGCGAACAACACGACCGTTGCGAGGATCAGCGTCAGCGGCATTCTCGATTGGGGCCAGCCGGCGCCGCCGCAGCCGATGCTGGCGAGCGGCAACCCGGTGGCGACCGCGGAGGAACTTCAGGCGCAGGTCGTCGAGACCCCGCCGGTCGACACCAGTGACACCGGCGGAACCCAGGACAACCAGCAGCATGGCGCGCCGGTCGCGGCGGAAGACGGCGCGTCCCGTCCGGTCGTCGTCGACGACGGCATCCTGAGCCAGGCGGAGCTCGTCTTCATCGTCGAAGCGGCGATTCAGCGCTGGGCCGCGGCCGGTGCGACCGACGACCAGATCGCGGCGATGCGCGCGGTCTCCTTCGCCGTCACCGATCTCGGCGGGCTGACGCTCGGCTCGAGCGGCCTCGGCACGATCACGCTCGACGACGACGCGGCCGGCTGGCGCTGGTTCGTCGATGCGACTCCGGACGACGACAGCGAATATACGGGCTCGGGCACGCAGCTCGCCGCCGCCGACCGCTACAGTCATGCCGGCACGCGGATCGATCTCCTCACCGTCGTCACGCACGAGCTCGGCCACCAGATCGGCCTCGTCGACACCTATGCGCCGGGCGAAACGGACGAGCTCATGTTCGGCACCGTCGGCGCCGGCGAGCGCCGCCTGCCGGGCTCGGACGACGCGGCTTCGGCGAGCGGCACGGCCGTCGCGGGCGCCTTTGCGATCTCCCCGATCAGCCTCGGCACCATCGAAGCCGGCCAGATCGTGGTCATCGAATGGCGCCACACGGTCGACGCTCCGGGCGAGGACCGGCTCGCCGGCTATTGGACCGGCCAGTCGACCGTCACCTACGAAGGCGGCACGATCACGCCGTTCACCGTCACCAGCGACGCCGATACGGGGACGGCGGGCGCGCAGCCCGAGTCCGGCCTCATCGACTCGCTGTCCTTCGGCAACCTCGTCTTCCTCGACAGGAACAAGAACGGCATCTTCGACGGGACGGACAGCGGCATTGCCGGCGTCACCCTGTCGCTCTTCGCCGACACCAACAATAACGGCCACTGGGACTCGGGCGATCTCGCGATCGTGTTCGACGACAATAACGGCAACGGCACCTACGAGGCCGGGATCGACGATCCGCTTCCCGCGGGGACCGGAAGCTCGGCGGGCGTGGTCGCGGTGCAGCTCACCGCGACGACCGACGCGAACGGCCTGTACAGCTTCGCCGGCCTCGCGCCCGGCGACTATATCGCGGTGTTCAACGCTTCGAACTTCCTCTCGGGCGGCGCGCTCCACACTCGCGTCGTCGGCGTCGGCGGCAAGGACCCGAACGACACCAATGCCGATGGCGACGGGAGCGTCGTCGCTCCGGCCGACGTCAATGTCGACAATGACAATAATGGCGAAGTCTCGAACGGCACCACCGCGACTCGCGCGGTGCGGCTCGATTACGGGCAGGAGCCGGGCGGGGACGTCAACAACAGTGTCGACGTTGCCTTCGTGCAGCCGAACCAGGCGCCTTCGGGCGCGAACGCCACGGTCACGGTCAACGAGGATACGGCGCGCACGCTCGCCGTCGCCGACTTCGGCTACACCGATCCCGAGGACAATGCGCTCCTCGAAATCCTGGTCAACTCCGTCTCGGGCGGCACGCTGACGGTAAACGGCACGGCGGTCACGACCTTCCCGGCGACGATCACTCCGGCGCAGCTCAACGGCAACCAGGTGGTCTTCAACCCGACGCTGAATTTGAACGGCACCGCCGCGGCGTCGATCGTTTTCCAGGTCCGCGACAATGGCGGCACCGACAATGGCGGCGTCGACACCGACCAGAGCGCGAACACGATCACCTTCAACCTGGCGGCGGTGAACGATCCGATCTCGACCAATGCGCCGGCGACGCTGACCCTCGACGAGGACAGCGTGAACTTCGCCGTCACGGGCCTGTCGATCAGCGACGCCGACGCGGCGCTGGCGCCGGGCGGCATCTATACCGTCTCCCTGTCGTCGACCAACGGCACGCTGACGCTGACGACGCTGACCGGCCTCACCTTCACGACCGGCGACGGCACGAGCGATGCGGCCATGACGTTCCGCGGCACCCTCGCCAACCTCAACACCGCGCTTGCGACCGCCAAGTTCACGCCGACGGCGAACTATGCCGGCGCGGCCGAGATCCAGCTCAGCGCGACGGACACCGATGGCACGACCGTCGCGACCGGCACCGGCGCTGCGACCACCGACAGCGACACGATCGCGGTCACCGTCACCGCGGTGAACGACGCGCCGGTGCTCGACTTGAACGGCGCGGCCGCGGGCGACGGCGCCTCCGGCACGGCGGTCGAGCAGGCGGGGGCCGGCACCGGCCCGCTCGCTTCGGCGGCGACCGTGACGGACGTCGATTCTGCGAACTTCGACACCGGCACGCTCACCGTCTCGATCACGGCGAACGGCCAGGTCGGCGACATCGTCTCCGTCCAGAATTATTCGGACGGCAGCGGCAATGCGCTGACGGCCGCCGAGGGCACCATCGCCTATAACGGCACCGTCGTCGCGACCTTCACGGCGGGCGACCACGACACGCCGCTTGTCGTGACCTTCGATGCCGATGCGACGGCGGCCGCGGTGCAGTTCGTCACCCGCGCCGTTTACTTCGCCCACACCGGCGACTCCCCGTCGGCGGCGACGCGGACGCTCACCTACACGCTGACCGACGGCGACGGCGGCAGCGACAGCGCGACGGCGACCGTCAGTGTCAGCGCGGCCAACGACGCGCCGAACCTCACCGACCCGACGGTGGCCACGATCGCCTACACCGAAGGCGCCCCGGCGGTTGCGCTGATGCAGGGTGTGTCGCTTTCCGACGTCGACCTGCCGGCGAACTTCGCGGGCGGCAGCCTGACGCTCAGCGTCTCGGGCGTCGGCGGCGGCATCAACCTGCGCGCGGGCTCCAACTTCGTCATCGTCAACAACGGCAACAACACCTTCACCCTCGCCTTCGTCGACGGCCAGACGCAGATCGCGATCGGCGCGATCACCGGCTTCGGCACGTCGACGCTGACGGTCAGCAACTTCGCCGTCGGCGCGACGCTGGCGCGGCTCAACGACCTGGTCGACGACTTCACCTACGTGAATTTGAACGACAATCCCGGCTCGGCCGACCGCACCGTCACCTTGACGTTCAACGACGGCAACAACACCGGGTCGGGCTCGGACGTCGCGCTCACCGATACCGTCACGCAGACGCTGCAGATCACGCCGGTCAACGACGCGCCGGTCAATTCGCTCGGCGCGAAGATCGTCACCAGCGAGGATGCCACGGGCGTCTGGCTGAGCGGAATGTCGATCTCCGATCCGGACGCCGATCCGGCGAACGACACCGTTTACGTCACCTTCCAGGTCGACAACGGTGCGCTCAAGTTCCGTTTCGATGTCCCGGGCGGCATCGACTCGAACGACGTTCTGGCCGAGGCGGTGAACGGAAGCATGATCACCCTCGCCACGACGCTGAACAAGATCAACGCGACGCTGGCGGCCGATAACGGTCTTACCTACGCTCCCAAGGCCAACTTCAACGGCGACGATACGCTCACCGTCACCAGCAACGACGGCGGCGCCAACGGCATCGACCCGGGCCTTACGGCTGAGGCCACGAACGAAGAGACCGTCACGACGCGGACAATCGAGGTCGCAGCCGTCAACGACGCGCCGACCAGCGCCGACGACTCGGTCACGACCAGCGAGGACGACGCCTACACCTTCACGGTGTCGGACTTCCCGTTCAGCGACGTCGACGGCCACACGCTCTCGGGCGTGCGCATCACCGGCCTTCCGACCGGCGGCACGCTGCGGCTCGGCAACGTGGCGGTGACCGACGAGCAGGTGATCTCCTTCGCCGACATCGACGACGGCATGCTCACCTACACGCCGGACGCGGACCAGCTCGGATCGCCCTATGACAGCTTCAAGTTCAAGGTGATCGACAGCGGCGCCCCCGCCGACGGCGATGCGACCGAGTCCGGCGAGCAGACGATGACGATCAACGTCACGCCGGACAATCTCGCGCCGGTCGTCGACCTGAACGGCGACGCCGACGGCATCGACTATTCGACCAGCTACAGCGAAGGCGGCGCGGCCGTCGCGATCGGCTCCGGAATCACGGTCACCGATCCCGATTCCGACATGGGCGACCAGATCGAAGGCGCCACGATCACGATCACCAACGACGTGGCCGGCGACAGGCTGACGCTTTCCGGCGACCTGCCGGCCGGCATCACCGTCGATCCGACGAGCACGGATACGGTGCTGAAGCTCATCGGCACCGCGAGCCAGGCCGACTATCAGGCGGCGCTCGCCCTCGTGCTTTATTCGAGCACGAGCGAGAATCCGGCCCTCGGCAGCGGCGCCCCCGATCGCACGATCACCGTCGTCGTCACCGACGGCTCGGCGACCAGCGCGCCCGCGACCGTCACCATCACCATCGCCGCCGAGAATGACGGCCCAGCGAACAGCGTTCCCGGCGCGCAGAGCGGGACCGAGGACAAGGACCTCGTCTTCTCCACCGCGAACGGCAACGTGATCTCGGTCTCCGATCCCGATGCCGGCGTCGGCGACATGACGGTGACGCTCAGCGTCACCCGCGGCACTTTGACGCTCGCAGACACGTCGGCGCTCAGCGGCTTCTCGGGCGACGGCACGAGCAGCGTGACGCTGACCGGCCGGGCGTCCGCCATCAACGCGGCGCTGGACGGCCTCGTCTATCGCGGCACCTTGAACTTCGAGGGCGACGACACGCTCACCATCCTGACGAGCGACAACGGCCTGTCGGGCGCCGGCGGCGAGAAGACCGACAGCGACGAGGTGCAGATCGAGCTCGCGGACGACGGCTTCATCAACGGCGACAGCGGCGACAACGTGCTGAACGGCACGCCGCAGCGCGACATCTTCCTCGTCCAGCAGGGCGGGAACGACACGGTGAACGGCCTCGGCAGCCGCGACGTCTTCTACTTCGGGGATGCGTTCACGGCCGAGGACAAGGTCAATGGCGGCGGCAACTCCGACATCGTCATCCTCCAGGGCAATTATGCCGCGCCGACGTCGATCGGCAGCATCACGAACCTGGGCCAGCTCGGCTCGATCTCGCTCTTCTCCAGCAGCAACGATCTCTACGGCGGGGCGACCGCGGGGCCGAACGACTACAATCTGGTTGCGACGAACGACACCGTCGCCGCCGGACTGACCCTGAAGATCAACGCCACCGGCCTCCAGGCCGACGAGGATCTGACGTTCGACGGCTCGGCCGAGCTGGACGGCAGCTTCCAGATCTATGGCGGCCAGGGCACCGATCACGTCACCGGCGGTGCGATGGGCGACAATTTCGTCTTCACCAGCGGAACCTGGGGCGCGAGCGACAGGGTTGCCGGCGGCGGCGGCTACGATGTCCTCTACCTGCGCGGCAATTACAACTTCACGTTCGGCGCGGGCCAATTGTCGAGCATCGAAAGCATCGGCCTCCTTTCCGCGACCGAGAAGGTATTCGCGTCCGGAGGCAACGAGTTCGACTATGTGATCGAGTGGAACGACACCATGCTGGATGCCGGCCAGTCCCTCACGGTCAACGGCAGCCGCCTCACCTCCGAGGAAAGCGTCAACTTCAATGGTTCGTCCGAAACCGCGGGCAGCTTCCGCCTGTTCGGCGGCATGGGCAACGACGTCCTGACCGGCGGTGCGGGGAACGACCTCATCTACGGCGGCCTGAGGGGCGACACGCTGACGGGCGGCGCCGGAAACGACATCTTCCGCTACCAATCGGTGAACGAATCGAACCCGGAAGAGCGTGACGGCATCCAGGACTTCACGCTGGGCGACCGGATCGACCTTTCGCGCATCGACACCGACCCGGACATGGAGGGCGACCAGGCCTTCACCTTCATCGGCCAGGCGGCATTCAGCGGCCAGAAGGGCGAGCTGCGTTACGAGAACTTCAGCCTGGGTGGACCGGTTTGGCTGATCCAGGGCGACGTCAACGGGGACGGCGTGTCGGACTTCGAGATCGTGCTCGTGATCAGCGACTCCGATCCGATCACGGCCGGAGACTTCATGCTCTAGGCACAGGCCGGGCGCGGCGGGAGTGGCACAGGGCCGCTCCCGCCGGCCAGGCATAAGCGGCCCGATTCGGCTGCGGCGTCGAGCCTTGCAAAACATCTGACGCAGCGGCGCCGGCTTTCCGGCGGGACAGCCGCGCTTCGCCTGTCGGGACGGGTTCCGCGACGGACGCCCGGGACCTTCAGGCAGCGGCTGCCGTGCTGCGGCGCCATGTCCGAAGCGCCTCCCGATCCGGCTCTCTCGCCCGGTGAGGCGGCACCCCAGTCTCAGCTCGGGAGCGGGAGAAAGCTGCCGAAGCGCGGCTCTCCGCCAGCCGGCCGCGTCTTCCCCGGAACGCCCATCCTGCGCCTCCGGCTGCCGATCGGCTGTCTCCGCGGGCGCGGGCTGTGCGGGCGCGGGCTGTGCGGGCGCCGTCCGGGAGGGCGCTGTCTGGTCGGGCGACGTTCGAACACGAAAAGCCCCGCTGCTCCTGGGAGTAGCGGGGCTCATTGCGCCGCGACGGCCACCGTAAAGCGGTTCGCAGCGATATCGTGGGCGGCCCGGGCCGCCCGAACCGGATTACGAGGGCTGGGCGCCGTCGAACGTCTGGTCGGCGCCGTCTTCGGCGCTGCCGGCCGCGAGGCGGCGAACGGCAGGCGCCGTCCAAACGCGGCGGGCTTCGATCTGCTGGTCTTCGCGATGTGACATGGAACCTACCCTAAAAACTTGATGACGAGTGCTTACTATGCCTTTGCGCATACCTGTGTCAAACGGAAGCGCAGGGCAGGGGCCGCGGCGGCGCAGGTCGGCGGCCGCAGGCACCCTGCGACTCGGAAAGGATTTGTTTTGAAGGACTTCATCGTGCGCCGCGCGGGCGGGCTGATCGAGGCCGAGGTGGACGGCGAATTGATCGGCCTCGAGGTCGAGCAGGGGCTTTGCTACGGCTTCAACGGCACGGCGACCCGGATCTGGACTTTGATCGAGGAGCCCAGGAGGTTCAGCGAGCTCCAGGCGCGCCTCCTCGAGGAATATGACGTCGATTCGGAAACGTGCGCGCGCGAGCTGCAGGCGCTCCTCGACGAGTTGAAGGCGGACGGCCTCGTGGCGGTGGAGCCGCTCGACGCGTGAGCGCGATTGCCGGAATCTGGCGCTTCGGCGGCGGCGGCGCCGACGCCCGCGCCTGCGCGCGCATGCTGAACGCACAGGCCGTCTATGCCCCCGACGCACCGGCCCAGCGCGAGGCCGGGCCGGTCGCGATGGGGCGGCGGCTCTGGAAGCTGCTCCCCGAGGACCGGTTCGATCGCGGACCGGTCGTGTCCGCGGCGGGGCTCTTGGTGGCGGACGTGCGGCTCGACAACCGGCCCGAGCTCGGCGAGGCGCTCGGCATCGGGCCGGCCGACGCGGCTTTCCTGGCCGATTCCGCGATCCTCATGAAGGCGCTGGAGCGCTGGGGCGAGGCGGCGGTCGAGCGGCTGGAAGGGGACTTCGCCTTTGCCTGGTGGGACGCGGCGCGCGAGCGGCTGGTTCTGGCGCGCGATATATTGGGGCAAAGGCCGCTTCATTATCATCGGGGCGAAGGCTTCTTCGCATTCGCCTCCATGCCCAAGGGCATCCATGCGCTGCCGGACGTGCCTTATGCGCCCGACCGGCGGACGATCGCCGACTTCCTCATTCTCCTGCCCGAAAGCGGGCCCGAGACTTTCTTCGAGGGAATCGAAAAGGTGCGGGCGGGCGATGTCTCGGTAGTGACGCCGGGTGGGGTCTCGAGCCGCCGCTACTGGGATCCCCAGCCGGAAATCCTCAAGCTCAAGAGCCGGGGCGACTACGAAGAGGCGATCCGCGCCGAGATGGACAGGGCGGTTCGCGTCCGCCTGCGCGGCACGGAGGGCCGGGTGGCGGCGCATCTCAGCGCCGGGCTCGACAGCGCCACAGTCGCCGCGACGGCCGCGCGTCTTCTCGCCGCGGAGGGTGGGCGCGTCACCGCCTTCACCGCCGCGCCGCGCGAGGGCTATCGCGCCCCGCCGTCGGGCAAGGTGATCGCCGACGAATGGCCGCTCGCCGCCGAGGTCGCGGCGATGCACCCCAATATCGACCATGTCCGGATCGGCGGCGGCGGAGCGGGCTCGCCGACGGCGGATCTCGGCCGCTACTTCCAGCTTTTCGAGCGGCCGTTCCTCAATCTGTGCAACGGCGTCTGGATGACGGCGACGCTGGAGGAAGCGAAGGCGCGCAAGCTCGGCGTGCTCCTCACCGGCGTGTTCGGCAATGCGACCTTCAGCTATGACGGGATGCACGAGCTCCACCGGCTGCTGAAGGGCGGGCGCCTCCTGAAGCTCGCCGGCGAAGCGGCGCGGCTGAAGCGCGGCGGCACGCGGCTCGGCACCGTCGCTTCGCAGGCGCTGGGGCCGATGCTGCCGCGGGGGCTCTGGCGCGCGGTCGCCCGGATGCGCGGCGGCGAGCGCGGCATGTCGGCCGGGAGCCTCATTCGCCAGGACCGCGCCGAGGCGCTCCGCATCGAGGAACGGGCGGCGGAGCGCGGGCTCGACCTCGACTACCGGCCCCGCGGCGACGCGCACGAGGCGCGGCTCTGGATTCTGCGCCGCGTCGACCAGGGCAATTACAAGAAGGGAACGCTCGGCGGCTGGGGCATCGACCTGCGCGATCCGGCGGCCGACAGGAGGCTGATCGAACTCTGCCTCTCCATCCCGCCCGCCGAATATCTCGCCGGCGGCCGTCCGCGCTCCCTCGCGCGCGCCAGCTTCGCCGACCGTTTGCCCGCGGCGCTGCTGGACGAGCGGCGCAAGGGGCTGCAGGCGGCCGACTGGCACGAGGGGCTGGAGGCGGCCCGGGGCGAGCTTGGCGAGGAGGTGGAGGCGATCGCCGGTTGCGCTCCGGCGGCGGAAGCGATCGACACGGCCGCGATGCAGGCTTTGGTCGAGGACTGGCCGGAGGGGCGCTGGCACGAGCGGGCGGTGACGATGCGGTACCGCGGCGCGCTGCTGCGCGGGCTTTCCGCGGGCCGCTTCATCCGTCAGGCCGTCGGCAGCAACCGCTGAGTTCGGCGCTGATCGCGGCGCAACGAAAAAGGCCCCGGCGCGCGTAACCGCCGGGGCCTTCCTTCAGCGTCCTGAGCGGGAGGGTTCGCTCAGCCGCCATTCTCCTGGGCCTGGGCCTCGCGGCGAACCTCGCCGCGGCTCATCCCGGAGACCAGGGTTTCGCCGGACACCGTGAAGTTGCCCGCCGGAAGCGTGGCGACGCGGTTGCCGACTTCGACCACGACCGCGTCGACCATGCCATTGGCGGTGGTGCGCAGCGTCTGCACTTCGCCGATGGCGCGGCCCGCCGAGTCGCGAACGATCATGCCGGGCTCGACCGCGAAGGTGCCCGCTGCATTGGCCGCAGCGCTGCCGGCCGCGGCGAGGCTGCCGAGGCCGCCGAGCCCGCCGAAGCCGCCCGACGCTTCACCGGAACCGGAGCCGGAGCCCGAGGCGTTGCCGCTGCCGCCGCCGAGCGTCGGGACGGAAAGGCCGCCCGCCGCGCCGGTGACGGTGCGCAGGGCGCCGCCGGCGGCGCCGCGCACCGCATCGGTGCCGATCGCGTCGAGGCCGAAGCTCGCATCCTTGGACGCGTTGGCCGAGCCGCTGGCCGAACCGTTCGCGGAGGCATTGCCGGAGCCGAGCGCCGAGGAGGTCGCATTGTCGAGGCTCCCGGCGAGGCCGCCCGAAGCGCCGGCGCGGCCGCTCGCCCGGCCCGAGCGCGTGTCGACGTTGCGTTCGGCCCGGCCCGAGGCGGAGCCGCGCAGCGTGCCGGTGGTGGCGGAGCCGACGCCCTGGCCGAGATTGCTGCCGAGGCCGCTGCCGACGCCGCCGAGCGCGCCATTGACGGCGCCGCCGAGATTGCCGCCGATCGTGCCGCTGCCGAGAAGCTGCGCCGAAGCCGGCGTGGCGGCGGCGAGCGCGAGAACGGCCGAAGCCGCGAGAAGCTTGAAGGTCATGATGGTCTCCCTTGGACTGCTACGGGAGGAGGCCTGCTGGGCGGCGTCCTCTGCCACGGCTAACGGGAGGCGCCGCGGGTTTAATCCCGGGCTACGCCGATTTTTTTCAAAGCGGCGTGCGGCAATCGCCGCACACGAGGCCGCGGCCGAAGCGGCGGTCGGCGCCGCGCGGCGGGAGATCGACGGCTTCGGCGTCGAGCGCGGCGACCGGCGCACGGCCGCCCGCGATCGCGCGCCAGGCGCGGCCCGCGACGAAGGGCACGGCGAAGGAGCTGCCCCGGACGCTCTGCCGGCCGCCGGCAAGGTTCGCGGCGGCCATGTCCGCCCCGGGGGCCGCATAATCGAGATGGAGCGCGCGGCCGGCCTCGATCAGGGCGCGGTTGCGCCCGTCGACGCCGGCTACGGCGATCACGCCGGGGTAGGAGGCGGGATAAGCGGGCGGCGCGGCGGCGCCGTCATTGCCGACGGCGGCGACGACATGGACTCCGCGCGCACGCGCCTGCGCGACGGCACGCTCGACCAGCGCATTGTTCGGCCCGACGAGGCTGACCGCGACGACGGGCACCCGCCGCTCCGCCATCCAGCCGAGCGCCCGGGCGATCGCAATCGCATTGCCCCCCGCCGGATCGCGGCCGTACACGTCGGCGACCAGGAGCGGCGCTCCAGGCGCGGCGCCGCGCACCGCGCCGCGGCCCGCGGTGAGCGATGCGACGGCGGTGGCGTGCGCGTTCGGGGCCGGCGCGCCCTGGACGAATCCGCGCTGCTGAACCGGCCCGCCGATCGAGGGATGGGAAGCGACGCCCCCGTCGATGATCCCGATGGCAGGGCCGGAGCCTCCGCCCTGCGCCGCCAGCATCGCCCCGGCCATGAGCGGGACGGCGGGCGCGGCGCCTGTGCTGCCGCTCTGGCCGTGAAGGTGGTTGGCGGCGAAGGACGCATCGGGCGCAATCCGGCGGAGCTGCCCGAGCGCGCGCCGAAGCGACAGCCCGCCCGGCGGCTCGAGCGTCACGGACCGGATGCCGAGCCCTTCGATCTCCTCCTCCGCGACGATCCGGTAGCCCGCCTCCCGCACCGTATCGAGCGTTTCGGGAGAGGGATCGACGGCGATGATCTGGCCGCGCAGCGCCGGCCCGAGGTCGGTCATCTCGAGGAGATGGGGATGGGCGTCGACGAGGCCGCGGAGGCGGTCCGCGCGCAAATCGGCAAGCGCCCGTGCGTCCGCTGTGAGATCGGCCGCCACCCTGCCGGTCCGTCCGAGCACGTCGCTCCTGGCGCGGCCGAGCGTGCCGATGACCCGGCCGGGATCGGGAAGCGCCGGCAGGAGCTGCGCGCCCGCGCCGCCCGCGGCGGCGAAGGCGATGCCGGCGGCGGCGAGAAACTTCACGTGTCTGCGGATCGGCATAAAGGCGGCCTTGTCACAATTTTCCTTGCTCGGGGATGAAACGGCTGCCGGGATACGTTTCCTCCATGACGATGTGAAGGAGACCGAGGCTTGCCGGCTTTCGAACGGGAGCTGCTGACGCTGCTGCCGAAGCTGCGCCGCTTCGCCCGGTCGCTCGCCCGCGATGCGGCCGATGCGGACGATCTCGTTCAGGTCGCTCTCGAACGGGCGCTCAAGGCAAGGGCGCAGTGGCAGCCGGGAACGCGGCTCGATGCGTGGACGATGCGCATCGTGCGCAATTGCTGGATCGACGAGGTGAGGAGCCGGACACGCCGGGCCCAGACCTTCGTCGCCGAGGAAGCCGGAGCCGCCGTCGGCGTCGACGGACATGAGGATGTGGAGAGGAGGGCCGAAATGCACGATGTCGACCAGGCGATGAACGCGCTTCCGCCCGAGCAGCGCGAAGCGATCGCGCTCGTCCTCGTGGAGGGCCTCGCCTATAAGGAAGCGGCCGAGATCCTCGACGTGCCGATCGGCACCTTGACCTCACGACTCACCCGCGGGCGCCAGGCGCTTGCAAGAATGCTGGAGGCGGCATGATCGACGACGAGACCCTGATCGCGTTCAGCGACGGCGAACTGACACCGGAGCGGCGGCGCGAAGTCGAAGCGGCCCTCGCATCCGATCCGTTGCTCCGCGCCCGGTTGGATCGGCAGCGGCGGCTCGGCGCGCGCATCGCGGCGCATTATGCGCCGGTCGCCGAGGAGCCGGTGCCCGAGCGCTTCGCCGCCTTGCTCGTCGCGGGTAGTGAAGAGGAGGGGAATGTCGCCAGCCTCGCCGAAGCGCGGGCCAGGCGGAGCCGCCCGATGTGGCAGAATTTGACCGCGCTGGCGGCCACCCTCGTCCTCGGCCTGTTCGCCGGCAGCCTGGTGCCCCGAGGCGGCGGAGAGAGTGTGGCGGTGGCGGACGGGGCGCTGGTCGCCCGCGGCCCGCTTGCCGACGCGCTGGAAACTGAGCTCGCCGCCGAGCAGGATGGTGGCGCCGCTGCGCGCATCGGCGTCAGCTTCGCTGCCGCGGACGGGCGGCTTTGCCGCACCTTCGACGCCGCGGCGTTGACGGGCCTCGCCTGCCGCGGCGAGGAGGGCTGGCGGATCGTCACGGCGGCCGAGACGAGCGGGGGGGAAGGCGGCGAACAGTTCCGCCAGGCCTCGAGCGGAAGCCGGATCGTCCTCGAAGCCGCGCAGGAGATGATGGCCGGCGATCCCTTCGATGCGGAAGGCGAGCGCAACGCGCGCGCCGCGGGCTGGAGAAATCGCGCGAGCCGGGATTAAAGGCGTCGCGGCGCCCGTTTTCCTCCCGTCAAGGAGGAGACCTGTTCATGCGCATCATCTCGCCGATCCTGCCGTTCGCTGCCGCCGCTGCCATGATCGGCGCGCCGGCGCTCGCCCAGGAACCCCCGCCCGCCGATCCTTCCGAGCCGCAGACGCAGCCCGCGCGGCGGGGCTCGGACAGCGCCGCCGAGTTCGTCACGGGCGTCGAATATCAGGAAGGCGATTATTTCACCGGCGAGCGCGTCGAGATCGTCACCGTCCAGAATGCGACGCGGCTCAGGACCGGCAGCACGATCCTCTCCGCGTCGCTCCCCTGGCACCGGATCGAGGCGCCGGGCAACGTGGTCGGCGGCGGCGGGCCGCTCGGTCTTCCGATCTTAGTCGATCCGGGCCGCCCCGCCGGGCGCGACGTACGCGAAGGGGTGGGGGACCTGAGGCTCGGCCTCGGCCACACCCTGCCGAGCGTCGGCGGCGTCGAGCTGACGGTCAGCGGTCAGGTGAAGCTTCCGACCGCGTCCGCGCGGCGCGGGATCGGGACCGGCGAGACGGACGTCGCCGTGGGCGCCGAAGTCGCCCGCCGGTTCGGCCCGGTCACGCCCTATGCGGCAGTCGGCTACACCTTTCCGGGCGACCCCGAGACGTTCGCGCTCCAGAACAGCCTGTCGGCGCGCGGCGGCGTCGCGCTCCAGCTCGGCCGGGGGCTGCGCGGAAACGTCAGCTACAATTACGCCGAGAGCCTGCGTCCCCTCGCCGCCGACGAGCAGCAGATTTCGACGGGGCTCAATGCGGCGCTTTCCCGCCGGCTCAACCTCGGCGTCTACGGCAATGCCGGGCTGTCGGAAGGCGCTCCGGACATCGGCGCGGGCGTGTCGCTCGGCTTCCGCATCTTCTGAAGCGGCGCGTCGTCGCCTACGACGCGATCCGCCGCACCAGCCGGGCGGCTGCGACGGCCAGCACATAGATGGCCGATACGACCCGAAGGGCAGCCGCCGCGATCGCGAGGAGCGCATAGGCAAGGAGAGGCAGGAAAAGAGCGGCAAGGCTGCCGGCCAGCCATGAAGCCGCGGCAGCCGTCCAGAACAGCGCCAGGACGATGGCTGCCGCCAAGGCGACCCAAGGTGTCCTGGCGAGCAGAAACACGGAAAGCGGGATCAGCTGCGGAGACGTGATCCACAAAGCGAGCCCGACCGCGTCCTCACCGAACCTCAACAGGAAGAACACCCCGACTCCGAAAAGAAGCACGGCGGCGCCCGCAGCGAGTTTAGGGCGCGCGCTCACAAGCTGCTCCATGTGCCGTCCTCCTCCGCAAGCCTGATCCTTGCGCTAGAGGGCCGGCGCGCGCCCGGCATGAGCGACATGCGATGCTTTTGTGAGGAATCGCCGCCACCGGCGGCAAGCGGACACTCCCCCAGGGCTGTGCTATGCAGCGGCAGCCGCAAGATAGGGATTTCTCCGATGAGTTTTGGACGCCTCGCCGCCGCCGTCTGCATATTATCCGCGGCCGCGCCCCTCCTGGCAGGGGTTCATCCGCCGGAGGTGGAACGGCGCCTGGCCTTCCTCGTCGCCGACTGGACCATCGAGGGTGCCGAGCGGACGTACCGCGAGACGTGCGAATGGTATGCCGAGCGCAGTTTCGTCGTCTGCAACAGCGTCGACCGTGAGAGCGGCACGCCCGAACTGAGCGTCAGCATCTTCGGCTGGTCGGCCGCGACGCAGAACTACACCTACCACCATTATGGGCAGAACGGCCGCAGCCGATCGGAAACGTGCTTCGCGAACGAGCAGGGTGGACTGACGTGCCTCAGGGAATGGCGCGACGGCGCAAAGCTGATCGAAAGCCGATCGCACATCTGGCCCGTCGAGGGCGGCGCCGCCTTTCGCAGCGAGCGCTCGGAAAACGGGGGCGCCTGGCGCGAGACGGTGAGGCTGAAATACGTGCCGCGCCGGCGCTGAAGCTGCGATCTGCATGCCCGCTGCGATGGGAGTGGAGGCCCGAGCCGGAATCGAACCGGCGTGCAAGGATTTGCAGTCCTCTGCGTAACCACTCCGCCATCGGGCCGCCGCCCCGCGAAATGCGGGGGAGCGGCGGGAATGTCAACCGCGGCGGCTGCGGTGCAGGGTGTGGAGAGGGCTGTATCTCGCCTCGCGCTAGCCCTGAGCCTGTCGAAGCCCCGGTCGGCGCCCTGCAATCCGCCCTTCGACAGGCTCAGGGCTATCGATTGGGGCGCCGCGCGGCATTACCCTATGCCCTTCTGTCCGGCAGCGGACAGGCTTCTGTGCGGAATCGGACATTTCTCCGCTTCCCTGCCCGCGCACTCCGGGGCAGGATCGTGGCACGGCTTTTGCTCCGTTTGAAAGACGGCGGAAACGAAGGCCTTATCTGCTTGGCCTCGCGGGGCGGTGCCGATAGAAGCCGAAGGGACCGATAGGTGTATTGCCAATCTAAGACAGCGGTGCGATAAGAACCCCGATGAGCGACTACGATTTCGAGCATATGCGCCGCGCCATGGTGGCGAGCCAGCTCCGGACCACGGGGGTCGCCGACGCGCGGGTTCTCGCGGCCGTCGGGGAGGTGCCGCGCGAGCATTTCGTGCCCGCGGGGCGCGTGCCCATCGCCTATGCCGACGCCCTGGTGCCGCTCGGCGGCGGGCGCGAGCTCAACCCGCCGATGGCGACGGCGCGGCTCTTGAGCGAAGCGGGTCCGCGCGGCCATGAGCGCGCGATGGTGATCGGCGCGGCGACCGGCTATTCGGCGGCGCTGCTCGACAAGCTCTGTGCTTCGGTCGTCGCGGTCGAGGAGGATGCGGACCTCGCGGCCTTTGCTAGGAACGCCCTTCAGGGTACGAAGGTCGAGCTGGTCGAGGGGCCGCTCGCCGCGGGGCACGCGGCGGGTGCGCCTTACGATCTCGTGCTGATCGACGGCGCCGTCGCCGCGGTGCCGGACGCCATCGTCGCGCAGGTCGCCGAGAACGGCAGGATCGCCGCGGTGGTGCTCGAGGGGGGGGTGACCAGGCTCGGGGTGGGGCGCAAGGTTGCGGGTTCGTTCGGGCTCACCATTTTCACCGACGGAGCGGCGGCGATCCTGCCGGGCTTCGCCAAGCCACGTGCATTCAGTTTCGAGAGAGCGGAGTAGGGGTAGAGATGCGGGGAGGTTTGTTGGCGGCCGCGTGTGTGGCCGCGATCGCTGCGGCGGGGGCCGCCCACGGGGAGACGCTGCGCGACGCGCTCGTCAAGACCTACGCCACCAATCCCACCATCATGGGGCAGCGGGCGCAGGTCCGCTCGCTCGATGAGAATGTCGCCATCGCACGCGCCGGGCGGCGGCCACAGGTGTCGGGCACGGCCGGAGTCAACCAGAACATCTATTCGAACCGCGGCGGCTTCGGCAGCGGCCGCAATTTCAATGCCGGCGTCGACGTCAGCTATCCCATCTTCGAAGGCGGGCGGACCCGCAACCGGATCGTCGCCGCCGACGAGCGGGTCGCCGCGGGCCGCGCGGCTCTTCGCGCCACCGAAGGCGACATCTTCACGGAAGCCGTCGCCGCCTACATGGACGTCATCCGCGACCGCTCCATCGTCCGCCTGAACGAGAATCAGGTGCGGGTGCTCGACACCAACCTGCGGGCGACGCGCGACCGATTCGAAGTGGGCGACCTGACACGCACGGACGTCGCGCAGTCGGAAGCGCGGCGGGCGCTTGCCCAGTCGAGCCTCGCGACCGCGCAGGGGCGGCTTCGTTCGAGCGAGGAGGCCTATCGCCGCATCATCGGCGAGCTTCCCGCCGACCTCCAGCCGCCGCCCCCGCTTCCGCTGCTCCCGGCGACGGCGGACCAGGCGGTCGACGTCGCGCTCGCCAACAATCCGGACCTGATCTCCGCTGCCGCGCAGATCCGCGCGGCGGGTCGCGACATCGGAGTCCTCGAGGCCGACCGGCTGCCGACCGTCTCTGGCGTCACGAGCGGCGATTACACCAATTTCCTGGGTTCGGCCGACAGCCAGTTCGGCGGCGTCGGCAATAACAATTCGGTCACGAGTTCGGCGGTCGGCGTGCAGGCGCGAATCCCGATCTATCAGGGCGGCATCGTCAGCGCGCGGGTGCGCCAGGCGCAGGCGGTCCGCAGCCAGCTTCTGGAGCGCGGCATCGAGACGGAGCGCTTCGTCGTCGCCAGCGTGCGCGCCGCCTATGCGATCTATCGCGCGGCGCAGGAAGCGATCGAATCGAACACGGTGGCGGTCGCGGCGAACACTCTCGCGCTCGAAGGCACGCGCGCGGAGCAGACGGTCGGCACCAGGAACGTGCTCGATGTGCTGAACGCCGAGCAGGAGCTTTTGAACAGCGAAGTCGCGTTGGTGAGCGCGCGCCGCGACGCTTATGTCGCGGGCTTCCAGCTTCTCAACGCCATGGGACGAGCCGAAGCGGAGGATCTGAACCTCGACGGCGGCGCGCTCTACGATCCGGTCGCCAACTACCAGCGCGTCAGCCGGCGCTCGTCCGATTGGAACAGGGACGAGGAGCCCCGCGCCGTTTCGACCCGCACCGTCACCGGGCCGGCCGCGGAAACGCCGGTGGAGGAACGTCGCCAGGTGCCGATTACGGGGGCCGAGACCCCGCAATCTCCCCAGTGACAGCGGCCTGCGAATAAGGGATAAGGTCCTCATCATGGGGGATATTCAGCAGGATCCGTCGATGGAGGAGATACTCGCCTCCATCAAACGCGTCATCGCAGAGGACGGCCGGGCGGCCGTTTCCAGCGCCGCGTCGAGCCGCGGCGCGCCGCAGCGCCGGCCCGCGCGCACGGAGCTGCCGCCGGAGCCGCAGGAGCCCGAAGACGTGCTTGAGCTCGACGATCCGGTCTCGGACGGCGAGAGCCTGCTTTCGGCCGACACGGCGGCGGCGAGCCGGCAGAAGCTGGCGGCGCTGAGCGCGCTTCGCGATGTCGGCGCGGCATCGGCGGGCGGCGCGGGCGCGGACCATCCGCTCGAAGCCCTGGTGCGCGAAATGCTTCGGCCGATGCTGAAGGAATGGCTCGACCAGCACCTTCCCGAGCTCGTCGAAGAGCTCGTCACCCGCGAGATCGCGCGGATCACCGGGCGGAGCCTCTAGAGCTTTACCGCTTTTTTCAGGGGCGGCGCGGTGGTACCCGCGGGCTCATGAAAAAGCTCCTCCTCGCCGGCCTCGCCGCGCTCGCGCTTGTTCCGGCCGCCGCATCCGCGCGGCCGATGACCTCCACCGATCTCCAGTCCTTCCGCCGCATCGCGGGGCCCAAGGTGTCGCCGGACGGGAACTGGGTCGTCTACCAGATGCGGGAGGCGGATATCGCCGCCAATCGCGGGCGGACCGACCTTTGGCTGCTCGACCTGCGGCGGCCCGGCGCGGAGGCGGTGAAGATCGGATCGACGCCCGAGCATAACGAGCATGATCCCAGCTTCGCGGCGGACGGGCGCTGGATCTACTTCCTGTCGGGCGCGTCGGGTTCCGAGCAGCTCTGGCGCGTCGCTCCGTCCGCGGGCGCGCAGGCGGAGCAGGTGACGAACATCGCTGCCGGCATCGGCGGCTATCTCCTCGCGCCTTCGGGCGACCGGATCGCGATCTGGGCGGACCGCAACATGGCCTGCGCCGACTTGAACTGCGCCAACGTCCCCGCGGCCCAGCAGGGCAGGGGCTCGGCCCGCACCTACGACGAGACGTTCGTCCGGCACTGGGATGCCTGGTCCGAGCCCCGCGTTCGCTCGCGCATCTTCACCATGCCGATGGTCGGCGGGCGGCCGCAGGGTGCGGGCACGCCCGTCGCGCCGAACCTCGTCGGCGATTCGCCGTCCAAGCCGTTCGGCGGTGCGGAGGAGCTGAGCTGGAGCGCCGACGGGCGCACCTTGTACTTCACCCTGCGCGAGGCGGGGCGGATCGAGCCGACCTCGACGAATCTCGACATCTTCGCAGTACCCGCCGACGGCAGCGGTCCGCCCGTGAACCTGACGGACGCCAACGAGGCGACGGACACGACCCCGGCCGTGTCGCCTGACGGCCGCTGGCTCGCTTATGCGGCGATGCGGGTGCCGACCTACGAAGCGGACCGGCTGGTGCTGATGCTCCGCGACCTCAGGACCGGGCAGACGCGGGCGCTGACCCAGAATTGGGACCGTTCGGTCGGCTCCATCGCCTGGGCGCCGGACGGCCGCAGCCTGCTCGTCACCGCGCAGGACGTGCTCGATCATCCCGCCTTCCGCGTCGACGCGCGCACCGGCCGGGTAACTCGGCTGACGCAGCAGGGGACGGTGAACAACGTGACGCAGACGCGCAGCGGTGCGCTCGTCTACACGCTGAACAGCCTCACCGCGCCCGACGACATCTACGTCCAGCGCGGGAGCCGCGTGCAGCAGGCGACGCGCGTCAATGCCGCGCTTCTCGCCCAGCTCGACCGGCCGAACGTCGAGCGCTTCTCGTTCAACGGCGCCGGCGGGGACCGGGTGTGGGGGCAGATCGTCCGGCCGGCGCGCGGCGAGCGACTGCCAGTCGCGTTCCTGATTCACGGGGGGCCGCAGGGTTCGTTCGGGAACAGCTGGTCCTATCGCTGGAACCCGTGGCTGTTCTCGGCGCCGGGCTACGCGTCCGTCTCCATCGATTTCCACGGGTCGACGGGCTACGGCCAGGCCTTCACCGACGCGATCAACCGCAACTGGGGCGGCGCCCCGCTCGAGGATTTGCGCCTCGGCCTCGCCGCCGCGGGACGCCAGGACAGGCGGATCGACACGTCCAATGCCTGCGCGCTCGGCGGCTCCTACGGCGGCTACATGGTGAACTGGATTGCGGGGCAATGGCCCGAAGGCTTCCGCTGCCTCGTCAGCCATGCCGGCGTGTTCGATCTTCGCGCCATGTCCTACGAGACCGAGGAGCTGTGGTTCACCGAATATGAGTTCGGCGGGCCTTATTACGAGCCGGCGGCGGCGGAGGTCATGGAGCGCTGGAACCCGGTTCGCTACGTGCAGAACTGGCGCACGCCCATGCTCGTCATCCACGGCGAGAAGGACTTCCGCATCCCGTACAGCCAGTCGCTGGCCATGTTCAACGCGCTCCAGCGCCGGAACGTCCCGTCGCGGTTGGTCATGTTCCCGGACGAGAATCACTGGATCCTGAAGCCGCAGAATTCGATCCAATGGTACCGCGAAGTGCACGGCTGGATGGCGCAGCACCTGCGGCCAGCTGGCGGGCAGTAATCCTCCCCGCCGCGAAGCGGGGGGAGGGGAACCAACCGAAGGGTGGTGGAGGGGTAACTGGCTCGGCCTGTGCGATTTACCCCTCCACCATGCTTCGCATGGTCCCCCTCCCCATGCTCCGCATGGGGAGGAACCCGGGTGACGGACGCCATCTTCCCCGCTAATCCCCGCGCCATGAGCGAGCTTCCGAAGACTTTCGATCCTGCGTCCATCGAGGCGCGCTGGTATTCGCATTGGGAGGAGCAGCGCCTGTTCCGCCCCGAGCGGCCCGACGCCGTTCCGTTCACGATCGTGATCCCGCCGCCAAACGTCACCGGCTCGCTCCATATCGGGCATGCGCTCGACAACACGCTGCAGGACATCCTCGTCCGCCACGCGCGGCTGCAGGGCAAGGACGCGCTCTGGGTCGTCGGCACCGACCATGCGGGGATCGCGACGCAGATGGTCGTCGAGCGCCAGCTCGAGGCGCAGCAGGACAAGCGCACCAATTATTCGCGCGAGGCGTTCGTCGCCAAGGTTTGGGAATGGAAGGCGGAAAGCGGCGGCGAGATTACGCGCCAGCTCCGCCGGCTCGGCGCGTCCTGCGACTGGGCGAACGAGCGCTTCACCATGGACGAGGGCTTCAACCGCGCCGTTCCCAAGGTGTTCGTGCAGCTTTACCGCGACGGACTGCTTTACCGCGACAAGCGGCTCGTCAATTGGGACCCGAAGTTCCAATCGGCGATTTCGGATCTCGAAGTCGAGACCGCGGAAGTGCAGGGCAAGTTCTGGCACATTCGCTATCCGCTGGAAGACGGTTCGGGGTTCATCCAGGTCGCGACGACGCGGCCCGAGACGATGCTGGCCGACATGGCGGTGGCGGTGCATCCGACG
>DASQND010000123.1:0-1869 GCA_035645215.1 Allosphingosinicella sp. | reverse complement strand
AGGATCGCATGCTCCACCCCGCCGATATATTGATCGACGGGGAGCCAGGCTTCCGCCGCCGCCTTGTCGAACGGCTTGTCGGTCGGCTGGCTGGCGAAGCGGATGAAGTACCAGGACGAATCGACGAACGTGTCGAGCGTGTCCGTCTCCCGCCGCGCCGCCGCGCCGCAGCGCGGGCACTCCGCCTTGCTCCAGCTCGGGTGGCGGTTCAGCGGATTGCCGGGAATGTCGAAGCTGACATCGTCGGGAAGGACGACCGGGAGCTGGTCGCGCGGCACGGGGACGGCGCCGCAGCCGTTGCAATGGACGATCGGGATCGGCGTCCCCCAGTAGCGCTGGCGCGAAACGCCCCAGTCGCGAAGGCGCCAGACCGTCGTGCCCTGGCCCCAGCCCTCCGCTTCGGCGCGGCGGACGACCTCCGCCTTGGCCTCGTCCACGGAAAGCCCGTCGAGGAAGCGCGAATTGACGATGGTGCCGCCGCCGCTGTCCGCCTCGCCGGCGACCGGCTCATCCGCCGCTTCGGGCGAGGAGGCGACGACGCGGCGGATCGGCAGGCCGTATTTGGTGGCGAATTCGAAGTCGCGCTGGTCGTGGCCGGGCACGCCGAAGATGGCGCCGGTGCCGTAATCCATCAGCACGAAGTTCGCGACCCAGAGCGGCAGCGTCCACTCTGGATCGAGCGGGTGCGCGACGGCGCGCCCGGTGTCGTAGCCCTTCTTCTCCGCCGTCTCGAGCTCGGCCGCGGTGGTGCCGCCGCGCTTGCACTCGGCGATAAAGGCGGCGAGCGCGGGGTCGCTCTCCGCGAGCGTCAGCGCGATGGGATGATCGGGCGAGATCGCCGTGAAGCTCGCCCCGAAGATCGTGTCCGGGCGCGTGGTGTAGACTTCCAGGAAGGAGGGCAGGGCTTCGACAGGCTCAGCCCGAACGGGCCGGGAGTCGGTGCCACCCTCCGTTCGCCCTGAGCTTGTCGAAGGGCTGTCCTTCTCTTCCCCCGCGTTCGCCATCGCAAACCGGAAGCGGAGTCCCTGGCTGCGCCCGATCCAATTCTCCTGCATCAGCCGCACCTTGTCCGGCCACTTGTCGAGCGTGCCCAAGCCCTCGAGCAATTCCTCGGCGAAGTCGGTGATCTTCAAAAACCACTGGCTGAGCTTCCTGCGCTCCACCAGCGCGCCCGAGCGCCAGCCTCGCCCTTCGATCACCTGCTCGTTGGCGAGGACGGTCATGTCGACGGGGTCCCAATTGACCTCGCTGTCCTTCCGGTAGACGAGCCCCGCTTCGTAGAGATCGAGGAACAGCGCCTGCTCGTGCCCGTAGTAGCGCGGATCGCAGGTGGCGAGCTCCCGGCTCCAGTCGAGCGCGAAGCCGAGGCGCTTCAACTGCGCCTTCATCGTCTCGATATTGGCCCAGGTCCATTCGCCGGGATGGACCTTCTTCTCCATCGCGGCATTTTCGGCCGGCATCCCAAAGGCGTCCCAACCCATTGGATGAAGCACCTCGAAGCCCCTCATCCGCCGGTAGCGCGCGAGCACGTCGCCCATCGTGTAGTTGCGGACATGCCCCATGTGGATGCGCCCCGATGGGTAGGGGAACATCTCGAGGATGTAGGCCTTGGGCTTCTGGCTTTCGTCCTGGGCCTGGAACGTGCCGCGTTCCTCCCAGACCTGCTGCCAATGCGCGTCGGCCTTCAGCGGGTTGAAACGCGCGGTCACGGTTTGACTTGGCTGGTACGGATCAGCCGGCGCGGGCGCCGCGGCGCAGGTCGCGGGCGCGGGTGAGGATGATGTCCTCCAGCCGCTGGACGGTCGCGGCCGCCACCGGCGCGTCGGTCCACTGCCCGTTCTGCATGCGCTGGCGGGCGGCGGTCACGCG
>DASQND010000122.1:0-6156 GCA_035645215.1 Allosphingosinicella sp. | reverse complement strand
AACCCGATGGGCACCGACTTCGCCCGCAGCGACGACAAGTTCGACACCCACAGCCTCAGCCTCACGATGAGCCTGCGCTTCTAAGACGCGAGAAGGACCCCCGCCGCCCTCAGCCTGCGCCGCTCACCAGCAGCGGCCAGGGAGGGCGGCGGGCGGCGGGTATTCGCCGGCGGAAGCGTGTAAGCGTCATTCGCTTCTACCTGAGCAACCTTTCGGGATGCGCCCGTGCTTAGGTTGCAGCTGCGCCGTGGTACACCCGCTTGCATAGGCGACACGCGGCGACTGGAAGTGCCAAGATGTCCCTGCTTTGTTCTGTAGTGGTCAGGTTGCGGATTTCTGAAGCGCCGTTTCTTGCGCCTTGACCGTGATCTGCTCTCTGCGGAGGTCCAGCTTCTCGAGTTCGCCTCTTAGGAAAGTAACCCAATCCCAACGTGGCGGCTCGAAGGTGAGTTGCTTCAATTTATAAGTGGCGCGCAGCGTCGATGCTGCCTCCAGCGCCTCGTTGCCCAAGCGCAAGGTCTCGGAGAAGGCAAAGCGAAAGCCGGACTCGGGTGACCTGCCGAACGCGGTTCTGGTCTGTGCATCGGCAATGTAGAAGTTCTGGTCCAATCGGCGCGCTGCGTCCACGCAATCGCTATTGAGCCCCGTCCATTCAATTTTATCTGAAAATGGGGGAAATAGCGGAACGGTTGAAATCAAGACTCCGGGTCGCTGCTCAACCAGGATCGTATAGTTTGTAAAACTGTGCCCGGCACACCCGAAAGCGAAATTTTCTAGATGTTCGGACACAAGCCTCGCTTGGTGCGCAGAGGTGCGCTTTTTTGAGTTTGCGTCGAGCCATTTAGTCGCAAGCAGAGTCACCAATCCGGAGACGCCGCCCGATCCCATGATGATCCCAAAGATTTGTGCGGATGTCATGCCCGTCACTCCTGCCGCCAGGCGCAATGTGCGCACGCGGCGGCAGTCCGTCAACTTGAGGTGTGCTCAGCTTTCAATTGAAACGGTGTGGAGGAGGCATTGCGCGGTAGGACGGCGGGAGCGCCCGACCGGGCTCGCGGCTGCCGCCGTTCGACCGATTTTCGCTCAACCCTCTGCTGCTGGCGCGTCTGCGCTTGCTCTACAGCCCCGCCCTTGCATCCCTCCGCCCCGGGGTTAAGTAGCGGTCGCAACCAGCCACGGGGCCCGTCCGCCATGCCAATCCGCCTTTCCACCCGCTCGACCCACCTCGCCCGGAGCGCCTTCTGATGGCCGCGGCTGCGAAAGGTGGAGCCTACAAGATCGTCGATCATGTCTATGACGTGGTGGTGGTCGGCGCGGGCGGGTCCGGGCTCCGGGCGACGATGGGTTCGGCCGAGAAGGGGCTGCGGACCGCCTGCATCACCAAGGTCTTTCCGACGCGCTCGCATACGGTGGCGGCGCAGGGCGGGATCGCCGCGTCGCTCGGCAACATGGGGCCGGACCATTGGACCTGGCACATGTACGATACCGTCAAGGGCTCCGACTGGCTCGGCGACCAGGACGCGATCGAATATCTCTGCCGGGAAGCGCCCGCGGCCGTCTACGAACTCGAACATGCCGGCGTGCCGTTCAGCCGCACCACCGAAGGCAAGATCTACCAGCGCGCCTTCGGCGGCATGATGCAGAACATGGGCGCGGGCCCGCCCGCCCAGCGCACCTGCGCCGCGGCCGACCGCACCGGGCATGCCATGCTCCACGCGCTCTACCAGCAGAGCCTCAAATACGACGCCGACTTCTTCATCGAATATTTCGCGCTCGACCTCATCATGGCAGAGGACGGGTCGTGCCGCGGCGTCGTCGCGCTCAACATGGAAGACGGCTCGATCCACCGCTTCCGCAGCCACGCCGTCGTGCTCGCGACCGGCGGCTACGGCCGCGCCTATTTCACGGCGACGTCCGCGCACACCTGCACCGGCGACGGCAATGCGATGGTGCTTCGCGCCGGCCTGCCATTGCAGGACATGGAGTTCGTCCAGTTCCACCCGACCGGCATTTACGGTGCCGGCGTCCTCATCACCGAAGGCGCGCGCGGCGAAGGCGGATACCTCACCAACTCCGAAGGCGAGCGCTTCATGGAGCGCTATGCCCCATCGGCCAAGGACCTCGCCAGCCGCGACGTCGTCTCGCGATCGATGGCGATGGAGATCCGCGAAGGCCGCGGCGTGGGCCGCGACAAGGACCATATCTACCTCCACCTCGACCATCTCGACCCGGCGATCCTTGCCGAGCGCCTCCCCGGCATCACCGAGACGGGCAAGGTGTTCGCAGGCGTCGACCTGACGCGCCAGCCGCTCCCCGTCGTTCCCACCGTCCACTACAATATGGGCGGCATCCCGACCAATTATCACGGCGAAGTCGTGACTCTGAAAGCCGGCGATCCGGACAGCGTCGTGCCGGGGTTGTTCGCGGTCGGCGAAGCGGCCTGCGTTTCCGTCCACGGCGCGAACCGCCTCGGCTCGAACAGCCTCATCGATCTCGTCGTCTTCGGCCGCGCGGCCGGCATCCGCCTCGGCGAGACGATCAAGCCGGGTAGCGCCCTACCCCCGCTCCCCAAGGATGCGGACGACCTGTCCCTCGCCCGCCTCGATCATTTCCGCTTCGCGTCCGGCGGCAGCCCGACGGCCGATATCCGCAACCGGATGCAGCGGACCATGCAGGCCGATTGCGCGGTCTTCCGGGCGGAGGCGACGCTCGCCGAAGGCCAGGCCAAGATCGACGAGATCTACACCCAGATGGCCGACATCAAGACGACGGACCGCTCGCTCATCTGGAACACCGACCTCATAGAGACCCTCGAGCTCGACAATCTCATCGCCCAGGCGGCGGTGACCATGCACTCGGCCGCCAACCGCAAGGAAAGCCGCGGCGGCCACATGCACGAGGACTATCCGAACCGCGACGACGACAATTGGATGAAGCACAGCATCGCCTGGTTCGACGGTTGGGGTGGCAAGGCGGGCGGCGTCCGCATCGATTACCGGCCGGTGCACGATTACACGCTCACCGACGAGGTCGAGTATATCAAGCCCAAGGCGCGGGTTTACTGAGGGCCCCCGCTGAGCCCTAGCCTGGCGAAGCCCTGTAATTTATTCGCGCAGAGACGCAGAGGCGCAGAGAGGCCGGAGAGAGGCGGGGGTTCTGCACGGCAGGGCCCCTCCGCGTCTCTGCGCCTCTGCGGGAACGATTCTTCTATTTTAAAGTCCACTGCGCTGCCGGACGCGGCTGCGAGTCCGTGCGGTCGCCCTCCCTTGACGACGAACCGTGCAGTACGTACGACGAGTTGTGAAACAGGGGAGATGAGCCGCATGAACATCATGGTTCAGGAGCGCACGCCGGGCGCCAAGCTCGGGCTGGTCATCGCAGTCGCTTTCCTTCTCTCGTTCCCGCTCTTCGCCGTCTGGATGATCGTCTACGATCGCCAGTCGCAGTCGGAATTCGCGCAGCAGTCGATCGCCGAAGGGTGGGCGGGGCCGCAAGGCATGTCCGGGCCGCTCCTCGTCATTCCCTACACGACCGTCTCCACCGAGACGGTGCGCGAGGGCAATGGGAACGTCACCCGCACCGTCGAGACCAAGCACGAGCTGACGCTGGCGCCCGAAATCGTGCAGCTCAGCACCGACGTCCGGCCCGAACGGCGCACCCGCTCGATCTACGAAGTCGTCGTCTACGACGCGTCGGTCCGCGGCCGCGCGCGCTTTGCGGTGCCGCAGGACCTCGCGCGTCTCGGCGTCGATCCGGCGCGCCTCGATTTCGCCCGCGCCGAGCTGCGCTTCGGCCTGTCCGATCCGCGCGGCCTCGGCGCCAACCCGCAGGTCACCACGGCGGGCCAGAGGCTCAGGCTCCAGCCGGGCGGCGGCGGCGGCTCGGGCTTCTTCGCCTGGCTCGATGCGGGCGCCCTTCGCGGCGGCGCGATGCTGTTCGATTTCTCCTTCGATTTCCGCGGCAACGGCTCGCTCGGCCTGTCGCCGCGCGCCGGCGAGACGGTCTGGCAGCTTCGTTCGCCCTGGCCGCACCCCAGCTTCCAGGGCGGCTTCCTCCCCGCCTCGCGCACGGTGAGCGCGCAAGGGTTCGAGGCCGTCTACCGCGTCGGCAACCTCGCGCTCGGCCAGTCGCTGGTTTCGACCAGCCCGGCCAATGCTGCGCCCGCCGCGCCGCAGCAGGTCGAGGCGCCCGATCCGCGAAACCAAGACGATGGCGGCTACGGCTACCGCAGCGGCCGCGACGGCAACTCGAACGGCGGGCCGGCGGCGGGCGCGCAGGTCAGCCTCGTCCAGCCCGTCGACCTTTATTCCCAGGTCGACCGCGCGACCAAATACGGCTTCCTGTTCATCGGCTTCACCTTTCTCGCATTCCTGCTGTTCGACGTGATCGGCGGCGTGCGGGTCTCGGCGGTGGAATATCTCCTCGTCGGCGCGGGGCTGATCCTGTTCTTCATCCTCCTCCTCGCCTTTGCCGAAGTGATCGGCTTCACCCTCGCCTACATCGTTGCCTCGGCGGCGATCACCGGGCTCAACACGGCCTATTCGGCGGCGGTGCTGAGAAGCTGGAAGCGAGCGGCCTATATCGGCGCGCTGCTGGCGGCGCTTTACGCGGTATTGTTCGTGCTCCTCAGCCTCGAAGCCTATTCGCTCCTGATCGGCTCGCTCCTCCTCTTCGCCGCCCTCGCCGCCGTCATGTACCTGACCCGCAACCTGAACTGGGGCGGGCTTGGCGGCGGGCATTCGGCGGAGGAGGCGGTCGCACCCGCTCCGGCAGCGTGACCCACACCCAGCGGTTGCGCAGGGCCGGTCGGCGGCGCTAGCCTGCCGCCTGAGTTGAAGAACAGGGGGTGAGATGGCTCTTCCGGCGCTGGTGGTCGCGGGTGCGGCGAAACTGATCGCAAGCCAGGCGGTGAAGGCGGCGGCGGCCGATGCGGCGCAGAAGCTGGCGCGCAACGTCTATGGCCGCATCATGGGCCAGCGGCCGGCGGCGGATGCGGATGCGGCCGGGGAGCCTGATCCATTGAGCGCCATGGTGGCGGACCTCCCGACGCGCGAAGAGATCGTCGCCGCCTTCGCTCTCCTGCAGGCCGAACTCGACCAGCGGCACAAGCGAACCAACGTCATGCTGATCGGCGTGCTCCTGCTCCAGGCGGCGACGATCGGCTGGCTGCTGATACGGGGCTAGGCGGACACCGCCGCCAGCGCCTCGCGGATGCGGGCCATGTCGGCGCGGAAGGCGCGGTCGAGGGCGTCGGGGGCAAGGGCGGCGCGTTCCGCCACCATCGGCATGGAGAGGCCGATGCGCAGCGTCGCGCCCCAGCCGCCGCCGGGGAGCCTGACGCATTTGACCGGCTGACCGAGGCGGACATTGTGTTCGAGCAGCGCCTTGTGCCAGCGCACCGCGTCTTCGAACGTCGCACTGCCGCCGCCGAGACCCGAGAGATCGAGCGTCGAGAGGGTGCGCATCTCGATCGGGTGGGTGTCGGCCTCCTCGCGCTCGCCGGGCGGATAGGGGGCGACGCGGCGGGCGGGCGTCGGCTCGATGATCTCCTTGCGGACCGCCGCGTGGAAGGAAAGGATCACCCGGGCGACAGCGTCGAGGCTCAGGCGCTGGAAGCGCTCGAGCTCGAAGATCGCGGCCTCGAAGCGAAGAAGCAGGCCGGGATTGGCGCCGTCCGGCAGCCGCTCGGCCCCGGGCCAGCCCGCCGGCCATTCGCCGCGGCGGAAGATGGTGGCAAGTCCCTCCGGAAGCGCCGGAGCCGCGGCGGCGAGGCGCGGCGGAACCAGCGCGAAGCCGCTGAACGGCGGCCCGCCCATGAACTTGGAACCGGTCACGAAGACAATCGCGCCGCGCTCCAGATATTGCCCGATCGCCGGCGACGTGATCCGCGCCTGGCAGGCATCGACGAGAAGTGTGACCCGCTCGCCGTGACGCCCGGCGAGCCGGTCGATGTCGGCGAGCGAGGGGAGGATGAGCCCGGTCTTGGAGCCGTGCACGACGTGGACCAGGACATGGCGCCCCGCCGCCGCCGCGCCGGCGACCGCTTCGTCCATCTTCTCCGCGATCTCGGCCGACGGGCGCGGACGCCCCTGGGGATCGCGCACCGGAATGTCGATCATCTCGACCTGCGTGTCGCCGAAGCCGGGAACCGGCTCC
>DASQND010000121.1:0-18694 GCA_035645215.1 Allosphingosinicella sp. | reverse complement strand
CGGACGCCTGCCGCCGGAAGCGGCACCGCCGCGCGGCCCGCGGCGGCCGCCCCCACGCGCACGGTCACGCCTGCGCCGCCGGCGCACCCCGCCCGCCACTGGGTGCAGATCGCGAACGGCGCGCCGGGCGCCCTGTCCTTCGAGCTCAATCGCATCCGCCGCGCCGCGCCCGCCTTGATGCGGGACCGCACCGCCTGGTCGGCCGCGAACGGCGCTTCGGGGCGCCTCCTCGTCGGCCCGTTCGCGACTCCCGCCGAGGCGCGCGCCTTCCTGAACCGACTCGCGGCCGAGGACATCGCCGCCTTTACCTGGTCGAGCCGGGCCGGCGAAGAAGTCGCGAGACTTCCCGCACGGTGATCCCGCCGGCCGCTTACGCTTCCGACCCGGCCCTGAGCCGCGGGCGGCGCCACGCCGAGCATCCGGGCGCCACAAGAGGACCGCGCGATGCGTTCCAGCGCGACCGGGACCGGATCATCCATTCGATCCCCTTCCGCCGCCTCCGCCACAAGACCCAGGTCTTCGTCGCGCCCGACGGCGACCATTTCCGCGTCCGCCTCACCCACAGCCTCGAAGTCGCGCAGATCGGCCGCACGCTCGCCCGCGCGCTCGGCCTCAACGAGGATGTGACCGAGGCCCTGTGCCTCGCCCACGACATCGGCCACCCGCCCTTCGGCCACGCCGGCGAGGACGCGCTCCAGGAGGCGACGGGCGAAGCCGGCGGGTTCGACCACAATGCCAACACCATCCGGCTGCTGACGAAGCTGGAGACGCCCTATCCGCTCCACCCCGGCCTCAACCTGAGCTGGGAGACGCTGGAGGGGCTCGCCAAGCATAACGGTCCGGTGACCGGCGCGCCCTGGGCGCTCGCCGAAGCGGACGCCGAATACGCGCTCGATCTCGGCACCTGGCCGAGCCTGGAAGCACAGGTCGCGGCGATCGCCGACGACATCGCCTACGACAATCACGACGTGGACGATGGCCTTCGCGCCGGCCTGTTCACGCTCGAAGACCTGCTCGAAGTCCCCTTCGCCGCCCGCGCCTGGGAGGCCGTACGCGCGCGCTACCCCGATCATCCCGAAGACCGGCTCGTGCCCGAGCTGGTCCGCGATCAGATCGGCCTGATGGTGAACGACGTCCTCGCCGAAACCCGCGCCCGCATCGCGCAAGCGGGCGTGGAAAGCGCCGACGACGTCCGCGCCTCTGGCCGCCCGCTCGCCGGCTTCTCGCCCGAACTCGCCGCGGAGGAGCGGGCGCTTAAGACCTTCCTCTACGCCCGCATGTACAACGCGCGGGAGGTCACCGCCGTCCGCGTCGAAGCGCAAAAGGTCATCGCCAACCTCGCCGCCGCCTACCGCGCCGACCCGTCGCTCCTCCCCCCCGAATGGCGCCCGGAAAGCAACGACGACCCCGTCGCGACCCTGCGCCGGATCGGCGACTATATCGCGGGCATGACCGACCGCTTCGCAATCCGCCAGCACGTGGCGCTGATCGGGCCGGTGGCGCTGCCGGAGGGTTTTTGACAACGGTACTTGCGCCGTGACGCACCGCGGCAGTGCAACGGGTGAACCCGAAAACCTTAAATCGTTGCAAGTATAAAAGCGGCCCTGGCTGTGCTACCTGTCAAATCGAATCCAGGGAGGGGGGTATCATGGGCTCGATCATAGAAGACATCCTCGTCGGGGCAGGATCTGCCGTGCTCGGCAAGGACAAAATCAATCGGTTGGTCATCAACCGCCTCGTTAAAAAGAGTCGAACGCGGCCTCACCCCTGGAGCACGCGGTGCGGCCACATTTGCTGGAGCGGTCTTACCGACAAGACCTACAATGCCCGGCTGTTGCCGCCAAAGCCGCACGTCGGGCCTGAAGGCAGGGGAACGGCAAGGCCGCCGATTGCCGAGGTGAAGCTGCTCTTTGCCGCGGACGGCGCTGGTCAGAGGCCGTGTCCGAAATCGACCTGCCTCTTCCCAGCCTTCGCGCAATATCTGACGGACGGCTTCATTCGCACAATGATGAACAACGAGGCGCCGTTCGGGCCGGGCGGCGAGGACCGCGCGCGAACCACGTCCAACCACGAGATCGACCTTAGCCCCCTATACGGCCGGACGCAGGAACAGACGGCGGTGCTGCGGGAAAAACCGTCCGACCGGGGGCGCAAAGGCCGCCTCAAGACGCAGCTTATCGGAGGAGAGGAGTTCTCGCCCTTTCTCTACGACCCTGCCGATCCGAAGCTTGAAACGGTAAAGGCGGAGTTTTGCGACGAAGTCGGAAAGCCTGTTCTCGACCAGCCGCTGGGCGTGAAGAATTCGCGTGTGCGGCAAACGATGTTCGCGGTCGGCGGCGATCGGGTGAACGCGGCACCGCAGGTTGCGATGATCAACACGTTGCTGCTGCGCGAGCACAACCGTCTCGCCGATATGCTCCAGCAGCAACAACGCGACTGGGACGACGACGCCGTTTTTCAAACGGCGCGCAACATCGTCATCGTCATGTTCATCAAGCTGGTCGTCGAGGAATATATCAACCACATCAACACCTCGAAATTCAAGATCCGCGCCAAGCCCGAGGTCGCATGGGACGCGGATTGGAATCGCCCGAACTGGATGACCGCGGAGTTCAGTCTGCTCTACCGGTGGCACTCGCTGGTGCCGGCCTCCATACGCTGGAATGGCGTCGCCCGCCCGCTCGAGACTTTGCTGCTCGACAATCGGGTGCTGATCGAAGGCGGTCTTGCCGCCGCGTTCGTTGAAGTCTCGGCGAACAACGGGACTGAACTGGGCCTCGGCAATTCGGCTGCGCTCTTTGTCAACGGCGTAACGGAGGCGGAGCCGCGCGCCGTGCTCCAGGGCCGCCACAACAACCTCGCCAGCTACAACGACTACCGGGAGGCGATGGGCCTCGACCGTGCCCGCAGCTTCCAGGATGTTGTCGGCAAGGGTCGCGATGATCAGGACAAGGCACGCCGGGCGAAGCTCGCATCCGATCTGGAGACGCTCTACGGCAAGGTAGACAATCTGGAATATTATGTCGGCTTGTTCGCGGAGCCGCGCGAGGAGAATGGGCCGCTGCCGCAGCTGATCATGTCGATGGTTGCGATGGACGCGTTTTCGCAGGCGCTTACCAATCCTCTGCTTAGCGAGCATGTCTGGGGCAACCGCCAGAACCGCGAAGCGGCGTTCACGGCGGCGGGCGTCGCGGAAATCGAGCGGACGGAGACGCTCCGCAATATTCTCGAGCGGAATAGCTCGGAGCTCGGCAACCGCTTCGTGAGCATGACACGAAAGGACTGGCGGCGCGAATAGGTCGCGCCCGGTTCACACACAGTGAGAGTTTGTCTAGGAGGCCATGGAACCTCCAGGATGAGCAAATGACCCTCTACGCCCGCTTTGCCGAGCATCTCGCCGCCGCGCTCGACGCGCTCGAAGCCGAAGGACAGCTCGCGCCGGGGCTGGACCGCGGCGCGGTCGCCGTCGAGCCGCCGCGCGATCCTTCGCACGGCGATCTCGCGACCAACGCCGCCATGGTGCTGGCGAAGCGCGCCGGCACGAACCCGCGTGCGCTTGCGGCCCTGATCGCGCCGAAGCTCGAAGCACTGGAGGACGTGACGGGCGTCGAGATCGCCGGCCCCGGATTCATCAACATCCGCCTCACGGCGCGCGTCTGGCAGGACGAGCTCCAGACGATCCTCACACAGGCCGGGGATTACGGCCGCGTCGCGGTCGGCGCGGGCAAGCGCGTCAACGTCGAATATGTCTCGGCCAATCCGACGGGGCCGATGCACATGGGCCATTGCCGGGGCGCGGTCGTCGGCGACGCGCTGGCGAACGTGCTCGAACATGCCGGCTACGAGGTGACGCGCGAATATTACGTCAACGACGCCGGCGGCCAGGTCGACGTCCTCGCCCGCTCCGCGCACCTCCGCTACCGCGAAGCGCTCGGCGAGGACATCGGCGTCATCCCGGAGGGTTTATACCCGGGCGAGTATCTGAAGCCGGTCGGCGAGCGGCTCGCCACCGAGTATGGCGCGCGCTTCGTCTCCGCGCCGGAAGGTGAATGGCTGGTGCTCTTCCGGCGCGCCGCGGTGGCCGCGATGATGGACATGATCCGCGCCGATCTGGCCCTTCTCGGCATCCATCACGACGTCTTCGCCTCCGAAGCGGAGGTGCACGAAACCGGCAAGGCCGACCAGGCACTGGAAACCCTGAAGGCCCGCGGCCTCGTCTACCAGGGCATGCTCGAGCGCCCCAAGAGCCTCGACGAGCATGACGAATGGGAGCCGGTCGAGCTCACCCTCTTCCGCGCGACCCAGTATGGCGACGACCAGGACCGGCCGATCCGCAAGTCGGACGGAAGCTGGACCTATTTCGGCGGCGACCTCGCCTACCATTTCCAGAAGGCGCAGGCCGCGGACCAGCTCATCAACATCTGGGGCGCCGACCATGCGGGGACGGTGAAGCGCATCAAGGCGGCCGTGGCGGCCCTGACGGAGAACAAGACTCCGTTCGACGTCAAGATCGTCCAGATGGTGCGGCTGCTGCGCGCGGGCGAGCCGGTCAAGATGTCGAAGCGCTCGGGCAATTTCGTGACGCTCGCCGAAGTGGTCGAGGAGGTGGGGAAGGACGTCGCCCGCTTTACCATGCTGACCCGCAAGGCCGACGCCCAGATGGACTTCGATTTCGCCAAGGTCGTGGAAGCCTCCAAGGACAATCCGGTCTTCTACGTCCAATACGCCCATGCCCGCATCCGCTCGCTCCACCGGCGCGCGGTCGAGGAGGGAATCCCGCTCCCGCCGGAGGCCGACCTCACGCTGCTCGACGAGGAGGAGCTGTCGCTGGTGCGGCTGGCGGCGCAATTCCCGAGGAACGTCGAAGGCGCGGCCACGGCGCACGAGCCGCACCGGATCGCATTCTACCTCTACGATCTCGCCGCCGCGTTCCACCAGCTTTGGAACAAGGGTAACGACGATCCCCAGAGGCGTTTCCTCCTGGCACACAATCCCGCGCTGACCGGCGCGCGTATGGCCTTGGCGGACGCGATCGGGCAGACTGTGAAGAACGGCCTCTCGATCATGGGCGTCGAGCCGGCCGAGGAGATGATGTGAGATGACCGACGCGCGCACCACCGATATCGACGACGGCGACCGCCTTCCCTGGCTGGAAGCCGTGGAGGACGAAAGCGGAGGCGAGGGGCCCTCGGCTCTCAAGCTCATCGCCGCGGTGGTGATCGGCCTGCTCGCGATCGGCCTCGTCGTCGGCGGGCTTTTCTGGCTCGGCAATCGCGGCGGCACGGCCGGGGCGGACGGCGAGGCGGAGCTGATCGAAGCGCCCGACGGCCCGTACCGAGTCGCGCCGGACACGCCCGGCGGCATGCAGGTCGAAGGGCAGGGCGGCACCGCCCACAAGGCCTCCGAAGGCCAGCAGCCGCAGGGCAACCTTTCGATGGTGGTGCCGGAAACGCCGGTCGGCCGCGACGGCGCCGGCCGTCCGCCGGCCCAGCAGCCGGCCCAGCAGCCGGGCGCTGGTCAGCAGCAGCCCGGCGGTCAGGCCAAGGCACCCCCCGCTCCGGCGCAGCAGCCGGCCCGTCCCGGCGCGGCGCCCGCTCCGGCGCCGGCGCCCGCCGCCGCGTCCGGCCCGGCGATCCAGCTCGGCGCCTTTTCCAGCCAGGCTTCGGCCGAAGGCGCCTGGCGCGCCATGGCCGCGCGCTTCCGCTATCTCGCGCCGCTCAGCCACAGCGTGACCCCCGTCCAGGCGAACGGCCGCACTTTGTATCGCCTGCGCGCCAGCGGCGCCGGCTCGGCGGACGTCTGCCGCCGTCTCCAGGTCGCCGGCGAAAGCTGCGTGGCGGTGCGGTGACGCTGCCGATCGTCTTCGGTTTCGAAGGGCCCGCTCTGTCAGCCGACGAGCGGGCCTTTTTTCGCGAGGCGGATCCCGCCGGCTACATCCTCTTCGCGCGCAACTGCATCGATCCCGCGCAGCTACGCGGCCTGACCGACGACCTGCGCGGGCTCCACGGCCGCGGCGACCTCCTCATCCTCATCGACCAGGAAGGCGGCCGCGTCGCGCGCCTCAAGCCGCCGCACTGGCCCGCTTTCCCGGCCGCCGCCGAGTTCTCCGCACTCTACGCCAAGGCGCCGATGACGGCGATCGAAGCGGCCCGCCACAATGCCGCCGCCATGGCCGCAATCCTCGCCGAAGCGGGGATCAACGTGAACTGCGCCCCCGTCCTCGATCTCGCGCACGAGGGCGCGCACGACATCGTCGGCGACCGCAGCCACGGCGCCGACCCGCTCCAGGTCGCCGCCCTGGGCCGCGCCGTCCTCGATGGTCTCGCCTCGGGCGGAGTCCTCGGCTGCATCAAGCACATGCCCGGCCACGGCCGCTGCGCCGCCGACAGCCACCACGAGCTCCCCGTCGTCGAGGCGAGCCGCGAGGAGCTCGAGCGAGACTTCGCCCCCTTCCGCACCCTCGCGCCCCGCGCCGCAATCGCCATGGTCGCCCACGTCCTCTACCGCGCCCTCGACCCGGACCGCCCAGCCAGCATCTCGCCCACGGTCATCGCAGAGACCATCCGCCGCGACATCGGCTTCGGCGGCCTCCTCCTTTCCGACGACATCGCCATGAAAGCCCTCGCCGGCACCCCCGCCGAAACCGCCCGCGCCGTCGTCGACGCCGGCTGCGACCTCGCCCTCCATTGCTCGGGCGAGCTTTCCGCGATGGAACAGGCCGCCGAGGTTTTGCCCGCGCTGAGCGGCGCTTCCCTGTCGCGGATGCCCGCAATCCCGCCGCCCGGCCCGGCCGCGCCAGACTGGCGCCGCTCCATGTCGGCGGCGGCGGCGCTCGGCGCTGCGGCAGACTAAGGTCCGAAACGGACGGGTTCGGCCGTTTTCCGGCGCCGGCGAAGGCGCTACGAGGCGGCTATGGGAGAGCGAGCTTCAGCGACAGGAGACCGCGGCACCTCTCCGTCCGCGCTTCCCGCGCCGCTTCTCGAGCTGCTTGCCGAAGTCGGCGCCCGAAATCGCGTCTGGCGGGAGCTGCGCGGGGGGCTTGCCGAACGCTATGCCATCGACTTCAACATGTTCGACTTCCTGCGTACGGACGAACTCGGCCTCTCGGCCGTGCTCCGCTGGCTGCTCGATCCGGGCGCATCGCACGGGCAGCGCGACTTGTTCCTCCGGCTCTTTCTCAGCAGCTTCGAGATCCGGCACGTCCTCCAAACCTGCTCGGCGGAGGCGGAGACGGAAGTCGCAACCGATGGCATCGCCGCCAAGCGGCGGCGCCTGGATGTCCATGTCCGGTGCGGTGAGTTCATCCTGGCGATCGAAAACAAACCCTATGCGGGCTGGCAGCACCGTCAGGTGCGCGATTACCTCGATCATCTCCAGGCGGTTGCGCCCGACCGGCACTGCCTGGTGCTGCTCAAGAGCGAAGACGAGCCGGTTCCGGACCATCAGCTCTCACCGCAGGAAGCCGCTGCACTGACAGGCGAAGGGCGGCTCGTCGACAGCAACTACAGTCATCTCAAGACATGGGTGCGCGCCTGTGTACGGGAATGTCATGCGGCGCGGGTGCGCGCCATGCTCGAGGAGTTCGCGGACTTCATCGAGCGCGAATTCGAAGGAGATGCGGCGTTGAGCGAGAACGGATTTCTTTTCGAAGCGCTCCGCAGCCAGCCGGAACGGCTGCGCGCCGCCATGGAGCTGATCGCCGTCGGCGACGATCTCATGGAGACGATTTTCGAAGACATGGAAGCGGCTCTCGAGCCGCTGGCGCTGGAACGCGGCTGGTCGACCGACTGGGAGGAAGGCCACGGCGCCCCGATCGATCGCTCGGCTTGCGCGCTTGTGGTGGACTTCGGCGACGAGCGTCTATGGTTCGCCCTCGTCGGCGACTATTCCGGCAACCAGGGGTATATCGGGCTGGTCACGAAGGAGAAAAGCGGCCGCAAGCCGCTCGCCGCCGAGACGATGCGGGCGCTCGATCGCGGGCTCGGCGCCTCGGGCCGATCGGAAAGCCGCTGGCTCTGGTGGCGCCACCTCACTCCGTCGGACGTCGGAGCTCCGCCCGAGATGAATCCGGCCGCCGCGCTTTGGATGGCAATGAACGATCGGCAAGCGTTCGCCGAGCGCATGATTGGCTGGGTGGAGGCGGCACACAAGGCCCTGGAAGCCCGGGTGCGCTGATCGCCGTCGGCGCCGCTCGCTTCTCGCTCGTGCGCCATTGTGGCAGGATCGCCGCCGATGGTGGGGCGGGCGCTTCTTGAACGGATCCTATTCCCGCGGGTGACGCTCGCCCCGGAGGCGCTCGAGCGGGCGCTTCGGGGGAAGACCGTGCTGGTCACCGGGGCGAGCTTCGGGATCGGGGAAGGGGTGGCGCGGATCGTCGCCGCGGCCGGGGCGAAGGTGGTGCTGGTCGCGCGGACGGCCGAGAAGCTGGAAGAGGTCGCGGCGGACATTCGCGCCGAAGGCGGCGAGGCGGTGGTGCTTGCGGCGGACCTTACCGATGCGGCGGCGGTCGAGGCGCTGGCGCCGCGCATCGCCGCGCTCGCGCCGGACATCGTCGTCAGCAATGCGGGGAAGTCGATCCGGCGGCCTTTGTTCGAGTCGCTGGACCGGTTTCACGACGTGACGCGGACGATCGGCGTCAATTACCTGGGGCCGGTGCAATTGCTCCTCGCCGCCATCCCGGGGCTGGCCCTGCGCAAGGGGCAGATCGTCAACGTCTCGGCGGCCAACGTCCTCCTCCTCCCGGCGCCTTATTGGGCGGCCTATCAGGCGTCCAAGACGGCGATGGACCAGTGGCTTCGCGCCGCCGCGCCGGAGTTGGAAGCACGCGGCGTCGCCGTCACGTCGATCTACCTGCCGCTGGTCCGCACCAGGATGATCGCGCCGACGAAAATCTACGAGGACGTGCCCGCCATGGCGCCTGAGCAGGCGGCGCGGCTGGTCGCGCGGGCGATGCTCCGCCGCCCCCGGCGGTGGATGCCGTGGTGGCTTGCGCCGGCGCATCTCGCCTCCGCCCTGTTCCGGCGGCCGTGGGAGGCCATCGCCGCGCGCGGGCAGAAGCGGAGGCTCGGGCGGTGAGCAGGGGCGTCTCCCGCCGCTGGATCCTCGGCCGGCTCGTCGCCTCGGGCCTGCTCACGCCCGCCGCGCTCGCCGCCTTCGCCGGCGCGGCGGCGCGGGGAGGGGGGAATCTCGGCTCCCTTCTTCGCTTCGCCGCCCGCCGGTACGCAGACAAGCCGGCGCTGGTCGTCGGCGCACAGGCCCTGAGCTTCGCCGAACTTTCCGAGCAGTGCGAGCGCATGGCGGCCGCGCTGCGTGACGCACACGGGCTCCGCCGCGGCGACGTGGTGGGCATCCTCTGCCGCAACGGCGCCGGGATCGTCCGCGCCGTGTTCGCGGCGGCGCGGCTCGGGGCGCGGGTGACCTTGCTCAACCCAGAGATGGCGAAGCCGCAGCTCGCCGACCTCATCGCGCGGCACCGCATCCGCCTGGTCATCGCCGAACACGGAACGGCCACCCTTCTCGAAGGTCCCATGCTCCTCGCCGAAGAGCTCCTCGCCGCCGCGCCCGCCACTTACCGCCGCCTGCCGCGCGTCGACGGCGGCGAGCTGGTCGTCCTGACCGGCGGCACCACCGGCCCGCCCAAGGCGGCGGCCCGCAAGCCGTCCCCGCTCGCATTCGTGCGCCTGTTCCTCCATCTCGTCGCGGCGCTGGAGCTGGACCGCTACCGCGCGGCCTATGTCGGCGTGCCGCTCTTCCACGGCTACGGCATCGCGGCCTTTCTCGTCGCGCTGACGCTCGGCCGCACCGTCCACCTGACGCCGCGCTTCGACGCCGCCGCCGCCGTCCGCCTGATCGAAGCCGAGAAGATCGAAGCGGCGGTGGTCGTCCCCTCGATGCTGCGCCGCATGATGGCTGAGCCCGCCGCGCTCGCCTCGATCCGCTGCGTCGTCTCCGGCGGCGCCGCCCTCCCGCCTTCGCTCGCCGCGGAAGCGCGTGCGCGGCTCGGCGACGTTCTGTTCAACCTTTACGGCACCAGCGAGGGCGGCGTCGCCGTCTTCGCAGCGCCCGCCGACCTCGCCGAAGCGCCGGACACGATCGGCCGGGAAATCTGGGGCGTGCGGGTGAATGTGCTCGGCCCGGACGGCCGTCCGGTGGCCGACGGCGAGCCGGGCCGCCTTTGCGTGACGAGCAGCGCGGCCGTCTCCCAGGGCTGCCGGATCGAGACCGGCGACCTCGGCTTCCGCTGTCCGGCGACCGGCCGCCTGTTCGTTCGCGGCCGGGCCGACGACATGATCGTCTCGGGCGGCGAGAATGTCAGCCCCTGGGAGGTGGAAACCGTCCTCGCCCAGCACCCGGGCGTCCGCGAAGCCGCAGCCGTCGGTGTCCCCGATCCCGATTTCGGCCAGCGCCTCGTCGCCTTCGTGGAGCCGCGCGACGGCGCCGCGCTCGACGCCGCGGCGCTTTCGGCCTGGCTCGCCGAGCGCATCGCCCGCTACCAGCGCCCGCGCGCCATCCACATCCTTCCCGATCTCCCGCTCACCGCGATCGGCAAGATCGACAAGCGCGCGCTTGCCGCCCCGCTCCTCCATCCACAGGAAAGTCGCGCCCGCCCCTTCGCATCGCCGCCGCTGCCGCTAGGATGAGCCTCGTGGACTGGGACGATAACTTCGAAGCGCAGCCCGAAGTGCGCGAGGCCGACCGGCTGACGCTCGATCTCGACGGCTGGGAAGGGCCGCTCGACCTCCTCCTGACGCTTGCGCGCACCCAGAAGGTCGACCTCGCCAAAATCTCGATCCTGGCGCTGGTGGAGCAGTATCTCGCCTTCATCCACGATGCGAAGAAGCTGAAGCTCGAGATCGCGGCCGATTATCTCGTCATGGCGGCGTGGCTCGCCTACCTCAAATCCTGCCTCCTCCTCCCCAAGGACCCGGAAGCCGACCCGAGCCCGGAGGAGCTGGCGCTGCGCCTCCAGCTCCGCCTCCAGCGCCTGTCGGCGATGCGCGAGGCGGGCGCGCGCCTCCTCGCCCGCGACCGCGTCGGCCGCGACGTCTTCCTGCGCGGCGCGCCCGAGGGGCTGAAGGTGGTGCGCAAGGCCGCCTGGCAGGCCGATCTCTACGACCTCATCTCCGCCTACGGCTTCGTCCGCGCGCGGAGCGAACCCGCCTTCCACGTCGTTTCGCGGCGGCCGGTCATGACCCTCGACGAAGCGCTGCAGCGGATCGAGAAACTGATCGGCACGCGCATCGAATGGACCCGGATCGAAGCCTTCCTCCCCGCGACCAAGGACCCGGAATACAGGAAGTCAGCGCTTGCCTCCTCCTTCGTCGCCGCGCTGGAGCTCGCCCGCCTCGGCAAGGTCGAGCTCGGCCAGGACGACGCCTTCGGCCCGCTCTTCGTGAGAGCCGCCGCGTGAGCGCCGTCCCCGATCACCTGCGCGCCGTCGAGGCTGCGCTGTTCGCCTCCGCGGAGCCGCTCACCCCGTCCGACATTGCCGACTATGTCGGCCCGGACGTGGACGTCGCGGCGGCGCTGGAAGACCTCCAGGCCCATTATGAAGGCCGCGGCGTCGAGCTCGTTGCGCGCGGCAAGGCGTGGCACTTCCAGACCGCGCCCGATCTCGCCCACATCCTTCGCCCGGAGCGCGAGGAAAGCCGCAAGCTCTCCCGCGCCGCCGTCGAGACCCTGGCGATCATCGCCTATCACGAGCCCGTCACCCGCGCCGAGATCGAGGCGATCCGCGGCGTCCAGATCTCCAAGGGTACATTGGACGTGCTGATGGAGGCGGGCTGGGTCCGCCCCGCCGGCCGCCGCGAAGCGCCCGGGCGCCCGCTTACCTTCGCGACGACCGCGACCTTTCTCCAGCATTTCGGGCTGTCGAGCCGCCGCGACCTCCCGGGCATCGACGACCTGAAAGCCGCCGGCCTGCTCGATCCGATCGACGCGGCGATGGAGCAGCTCGCCATCGGAGGCGAGGCGGAACTGGAAAGTGCGGACGAAGAAGACTAGGTTCGCACCCAAGGAGATTTTCTAATGGGTAGTTTCAGCATCTGGCATTGGCTGATCGTCGCGATCGTGCTCCTGCTCCTGTTCGGCAAGGGCCGCTTCTCGGAGATGATGGGCGATGTCGCCAAGGGCATCAAAAGCTTCAAGAAGGGCATGAGCGAGGACGAGGAAGCCGCCCATGCCGCCCAGCAGCGCCGGATCGCCGAAGGTCATCCCGCTCAGCCCCATGTGATGGCGCCGCAGCCCGGCGACGTTGCCGGCGCCGCGCAACCGGTTCAGCCCACCGCGCATCCCGCCGCCGCTCCGGCGGAGCATCGCGGCCCGGACGGCATTCAGCGCTAAGAGGCGGCGGAAAGCCGCGGGGAAACAATGTTCGGCATCGACAGCGCGGAGCTGCTGATCGTCGCGATCGTGGCTTTGGTCGTGATCGGGCCCAAGGATTTGCCGAAGGTGATGCGCACCGTCGGCGAATGGATCGGCCGCGCGCGCGGCATGGCCAAGCACTTCCGAACCGGCATCGACACCATGATCCGCGAGTCCGAACTCGAGGACATGGAAAAGAAGTGGAAGGCGGACAATGAGCGGATCATGCGTGAGCATCCCGCCGCCGCCGGCGAAGACTCCGCTGCTCCTGGAACTCACTATCCCGACTATGTGCCGCCGGTCGCCGCGCCCGGCGACCACGAAATGCAGCCTTTGCCGCCCGGCGACTCCGGCCGCGCCCCGCCGCCAGCGCCCCCGCGCCGGGTCGCCCCGCCGCCGCGGCGCCGCACCGCGCCGCCGCCCCCCAGGCGCGACCTGCCGTGAGCGCGATCGAACAAGAAGGCCCGGAAGAAGAAGGGCTCGACCAGAGCAAGGCGCCGCTCATGGAGCATCTGGTGGAGCTGAGGCGCCGCCTCATCTGGTGCGCGCTCGCCTTGCTCGCCACCTTTTTCCTGTGCTTCGCCTTCGTCGACCAGATCTTCACCATCCTCGTCCGGCCTCTGAGCGAAGCCGGGCACGACCGGATGATCTTCACCGGCGTCATGGAAGCCTTCTTCACCCGCGTGAAGGTCGCCTTCTTCGCCGCCCTGATGCTCTCCTTCCCGGTGCTCGCGTCGCAGATCTGGCTGTTCGTCGCCCCCGGCCTCTACCGCCGCGAGAAAAAGGCGTTTCTCCCCTTCCTCTTCATGACCCCGGTCCTGTTCGGGCTCGGCGCGACGCTCGCCTATTTCTTCGCGGTGCCCGTCGCCCTCCACTTCCTGCTCGGCTACGAGGGCAGCTTCGGCGGCGTCACCCAGGAAGCGCTTCCCGGCGTCGGCAATTATCTCGATTTCGTCATGCGCTTCCTGTTCGGCTTCGGCGTGTCCTTCCTTCTCCCAGTGCTTTTGATGCTGATCGAGCGCGCGGGCCTCGTCACGCGTGACCAGTTGAAGCGCGGCCGCCGCTATGCGATCCTGATTGCCTTCATCGTCGCCGCCGTGCTGACTCCGCCCGACGTCGTCTCCCAATTCCTGCTCGCGATCCCGCTCATCGCACTCTACGAAATCTCGCTTGTCGCCATCTGGTTCACCGAGCGCCGCCGCGGCCGAGCGCTCGCCGCAGCCTCCACGAACGACCCGCCGGCCTGAGCGGATGCCGACCCCCATAGTCTGGGGGGTTGCTCCAAATCAGGAGCTTTCTCGCTTCCAAAGCCGCTGATTCCATTGCAAAACGTCCCTCGGGGGGAGTCGGCTGCTGTGGCCGTGCTCCCGGGGAAGGGATCGTTTCAGTGCTAGACCAGGTCGCTTTGCTCGGTCGCGAGACCGGTGAGTTCGTCGTCAACACGGTCATTGCGGGGGACCAGCTTCGTCCTGTCGTCACGAAGCTCGCCTCGGGCGGCTTCGTCGTCGCCTGGCTCGACGAGAGCGCCGGCGCGGCCTTCAAGGCGCAGGTCTATGACAGCCTCGGCGCCAAGGTCGGCGGCGAAATCCCGGTCAACAGCAGCGCCGTCGATCCGTCGGCCGCGCTGTCCGTCGCCGCGCTCGCCAATGGCGGCTTCGTCGTCGGCTGGGGCAACAGCCAGAGTCGCGCGCAGATTTTCGACGCGGCCGGCGCCAAGGTCGGCGCCGAAACCGTCCTGCACGCCGCAAACGGCCACGACATGCGCCTCGCCGGGCTTTCCGGCGGCAGCTTCGTGGCCACGGCCTTTGGCGGCAACGGCCAGCTTTTCGACGCGGCGGGCGCCAAGGTCGGCAGCGGCTTCACCGTCGGCCAAGGCGGAACGACGCTCGTCACCGCGCTCGCCAACGGCCAGTTCGTCGTGGTTGCCGGGACCTACAATCGCAGCATCCAGCTGTTCGACGCCAACGGAACCAAGGTGGGCGCCGAAATCCAGTCGCAGTCGGGCGGAAGCGACCTCGGCAACAGCGTCATCTCGGCGCTCCCGGGCGGCGGCTTCGTGCTCGCCTGGGCGCATTCGCTCGCCGACCATCATGGCAGCAGCCTTTCGCCGGGCGTGCGGGCGCAGATCTACAATTCGGCCGGCGCGAAGGTCGGCGGCGAGATTGCGGTCAACACCACCACCGAAGGCACGCAGAACGAAGTCGCCGTGATCGGCCTTCCCGGCGGCGGCTTCCTCGCGACCTGGACGGAGCACAGCGCCTCGGGAACGGTGCGCACGCTGGTCAAGGGCCAGGTGTTCGATGCGGCCGGCGCGAAGCTCGGCACCGAATTCCTCGTCGGCACCGAAACCGACCATGCCAATGCGAATCACGGCCAGTCCGCGGTCGCGCTGATCGGCGGCGACCGCATCGCCGTGATGTGGCACGGCGCCGGCCCCGGCGACGCCCGCCAGGCGGACTGGACCCTCGACAATATCGACGGCGGCATTCGCGGCCGCATCCTGAAGCCGCTTTCCACCAACGACATGGACGTCGTGGCGTCGCGCGAGTCGCTCAGCGAAGTCACGATGGAAGGCGTCGCAGCGGTCAAGCTCACCGTCGCTTCGTCGGCCATCAACACGACCTACAGCTACGCCTTCGTCAGCGAATCGACCGGCGGCGGCATCACCATGGTCGGCGACCGGTTGTTCGTCTCCGACAATGACAGGCTCGATTTCGAAACCGCTCCGACGGCGACCGTCACGGTGCGGGTGACCGATAGCCTGGGCAACGTCCGCGAAGAAGCCGTCCAGTTCGCCATCGCCGACGCGGCGGCGCCCGAGCGGCGCTTCACTGCCGGCGCCGAAACGACGGTGCACGCCAATCTCGCCGATCATCAATCGGATCCCTCGGTCGTGCGCCTGGCGGGCGGCGGCTTCGTCCTCGTCTGGACCGACGCCAATGTCGCGAACGGCGACGGCAACGGCGCCTCGGTCAAGGCGCGGCTCTACGACGAAGCCGGCAATCCCACCGGCGCCGAGTTCGTCGTCAACACGCTGACGGCGGGAACGCAGTCGGTCTCGAGCGTGACCGCGCTTTCCACCGGCGGCTTCGCCGTCTCCTGGTCGGATGCGAGCGCGCAGGGCGGCGACACGTCGGGTACCGGCATCGCCCTTCAGATCTTCAACGCGGCGGGCGCCAAGGTCGGCGGCCAAGTCCTCGCCAACGACACGACGCTGGGCGCGCAGTCCAATTCGTCGGTGACGGCGCTCTCCAACGGCAACATTCTCGTCACCTGGAGCGACGCCAGCGCGACGGGCGGGGACACGAGCGGGAGCGCGGTGCGCGCCCAGATCCTGAGCGCGTCCGGCGCGAAGGTGGGCGGCGAGTTCCTCGTCAACACCGAAACCGCCGGCATCCAGACCTTCCCCGCGAGCGCAGCCCTGCCCGGCGGGGGCTTCACCGTCGCTTGGCGCGATTCGAGCCTGATCGGCGGCGACGACAGCTTCACCGCGGTGAAGCTCCAGCGCTTCGACGCGTCCGGCGCCAAGGCCGGCGGCGAGCTGCTGGTCAACACCAGCACGCTCGGGACTCAGGACCAGCCCGCCATCGCCTCCCTCGCTGACGGAACGACGCTTGTCGCCTGGCGCCATTCCGGCACCACTGCGGGCATTCACGGCCAGCTCTTCGACGCATCCGGCGCCCGGATCGGCGGCGAGTTCGTGATCGAGCAAGGCGGGCACAGCCAGCCGCGAGTCGCGGCGCGCCCCTCCGGCGGCTTCCTGGTGAGCTGGAACGGCGCCACGCCCGTCGACGATTCGGGCGCGGGCGTCTCGGCCCGCCTCATCGGCCCGGCTGGCGAGAAGATCGGCGACAGCTTCCTCGTCAATCATTCGACGCTGGGGACCCAGCAGGACAGCGCCGTCGCGGTCCTCGCCAACGGGACGCTCGTCGTGACCTGGCACGACGTGGCGAACCCGCTCAACGCCGACGTCAAGCTGCGCCTGTTCGTGCCGACCGATCTGCCGCTCGCACGCGGCGACTCGCTCGCCACCGACGAAGCCACCGTCCTCAGCGCCAATCTGTTCGCCGACAACGGCTCCGGCCCGGACGGCGGCGCCGATCTCCTCGTCACCGCGGTGAACGGCTCCGCCGCCGCCGTCGGCCAGCAGGTGACGCTTGCGTCCGGCGCGAGGGTGACGGTGACCGCCGGCGGCGGCCTCAGCTACGATCCGTCGGGCAAGTTCAACCATCTCGTGCCGCCGAGCTCCGGCGCGACCGTGAACACGAGCGCGACGGACAGCTTCACCTACACGCTGGCGGGCGGCTCGACCGCGACGGTGACCGTCCGGATTTCCGGCGCGGCGTCCGAAGGCGACCGCTATTTCGGCACGCTCAATGCCGACCACATCGTCGGGTCGGGCTTCGGCGAGGTCTTCATGATCTCGCAGGGCGCCTTTACCATCGACGGCGCCCTCGACCGGTTCGAGGGGCGCGGCGGCGACGACGTCTTCTATGTCGGCAACAATTTCAGGCCGAACACGACGATCGACGGCGGCAGCGGCTTCGACACGCTCGTCATGCAGGGCAGCAACTTCTACGCGATCGGCACGCTGACGGGCGTCGAGCGCGTCCTGTTCCTGACCGCGGCCGACAACAGCTACGGCGGCGCGGGCGCCGACACCAGCACCGGCCTTACGCTGAAGGGCGGCGAGCTTGCCGGCGGCGCGACCCTGATCGTCGACGCCAGCGCCCGCCTCGCCGGCGAGACCACCTATTTCAGCGCGCTGAGCGAAACGAGCGGCCGCATCGTCGCGACCGGCGGCGCGGGCGCCGACACGTTCCTGGGCGGCGCGGGCGACGACGAGCTGAACGGCGGGCCCGGCAACGACATCCTGAACGGCGGAGCCGGCGCGGACCTGATGCGCGGCGGCCTCGGCAACGACGAATACACCGTCGACAATGCCGGCGACGTCGTCGATGAGCTTGGCGGAGGCGGATACGACACCGTCAGGACGACGCTCGCCGCTTACGTGCTCGGAGACGGGATCGAGCGGCTGATCGGCATCGCCGCGACGGGCCAGGGCCTGTTCGGCAACGCGCTCGGCAACATCATCGAAGGATCGGGCGGCGCGGACCTCATCGACGGCGGCGCCGGCGCCGACACGATGGACGGAATGTCCGGAAGCGACATCTACATCGTCGACGATCCGAACGATCGAGTCGTCGACACCAGCTATTCCGACCTCGACATCGACGAGGTCCGCACGGCGCTCGCCGCCTACAGCCTGTCTTCGGCCTTCGGGATCGAGAAACTCACCGGCACGTCCGGCGCCGGACAGGCGCTGACCGGCTCGGTGCGCGGCGACATCATCGCAGGCGGCGGCGGGGACGACGTCATCACCGGCGAGGGCGGCGCCGACCTTCTGTCCGGCGGCGGCGGGGCGGACCGCTTTGTCTACCTGGCGGTGAGCGATTCGCGCACCGGCGCGGTGGACCGGATCCTCGATTTCCAGGCGGGCGTCGACAAGATCGACGTCGCCGCGCTCGGCCGGGTGACGCTCGCCTTCACCCCGGCCTCCGAGAACGGCGTCGCCTACACTCTCGTGAACGTCACCCGCTTCACCGCGGGCGACACGCTCACCATCCGCGTCGATGGCGTCGTCGGCGAGGCCGATGTCGACGCGCAGACCAAGATCGTCGGCACCGAGGGCAACGACACGCTCTACGGCACGGACCAGCCCGACGAGATACGCGGCCTCGGCGGCGACGACGGCCTTTACGGATATGGCGGCGACGACCGCCTCGACGGCGGAAGCGGCCGCGACCTCCTGGACGGCGGCACGGGCGCCGACCGGATGGCTGGCGGCGCGGGCGACGACCTTTATTTCGTCGATAATGCCGGCGACCTGGTCGTCGAGAATGCGGACGAAGGAAATGACGAGGTCCGCACCGCCCTCGCCCGCTACACGCTCGGCGACAATGTCGAGCGGCTGACCGGCACGTCGAACGCCGGCCAGGTGCTGACCGGCAACGCGCTCGCCAACATCATCGTCGGCGGCGCGGGCAACGACGTTCTCGACGGCGGCGCGGGCGCGGACACGATGACGGGCGGCGACGGGGACGACGTCTATATCGTCGACGATCCTGGCGACGTCGTGAACGAGCTTGCGGGCGGCACGGACGAGGTGCGCACCGCGCTCAAGGCCTATGCCCTGCCCGGCGGCGCCATCCGGATCGAGAACCTCACCGGACTTTCCAGCGAGGGCCAGACGCTGACCGGCAATGCCCGCGCGAACCTCATCGTCGGCGGCGCGGGCGACGACGTGATCGAGGGCGGCGGCAATGCGGAC
>DASQND010000120.1:0-1907 GCA_035645215.1 Allosphingosinicella sp. | reverse complement strand
CACGGCGGCATCCTCCACTACGTCCTGCGCGGCCTCGCCGGCCGCCGCTGAGGCGGGCGCGGGAATGACAGGACAAAGATGATGCCGATCCTCGTCGAGATCGCCGGCTGGATCGGCGCGCTGCTGATCCTGGCCGCCTATCTCCTGCTCTCGATGGGAAAGGTGACGGGGCAGTCGGCGCTCTACCAGGCGATGAACGTGGTCGGCGCGGCCGGCTTCATCGTCAACGGCTGGTGGCACGGGGCGATACCCTCGGCGAGCCTCAACGTCGTCTGGATGGCGATCGGCGCCATCGCGCTGGTGCGGATCGCGCAGAAGCGGAAGGCCGCGCCCGCGCCGCGTCCGGGCGTCACGCCGTGACCCGCTTCGTCGATCTCAGCCACGTCATCGAAGACGGGATGACGACCTACAAGGGCCTCCCCGGCCCGCACATCTGCGACTTCTGGGAACGGGAGGCTTCGGCCGCATTTTACGAGGACGGCGAGACCTTTCAGATCGGCCGGATCGACATGGTGGCGAACACCGGCACCTATCTCGACGCGCCGTTCCACCGCTATGCGGACGGGGACGATCTGGCGGCGCTGGAGCTGGACGCGCTGGCCGGCCTGCCGGGCCTCGTCGTGCGCTGCGCCGACCAAGCGGTGGACGTCGCCGCATTCGACGAGCTCGACGTGGCGGGCAAGGCGGTACTGGTCGAGACCGGCTGGGACCGCCACTGGCGCACCGACGCTTATTACGAGAACCACCCGTTTGTCACCGAAGCCGCCGCCCGGCTGCTGGTCGAGCGCGGCGCGAAGCTCGTCGGCATCGACAGCCACAATATCGACGACACCCGCGTGCCCAGGCGGCCGGTGCACACGATCCTGCTCGGCGCGGGCGTGCTGATCTGCGAGCACATGACGGGGCTCGCGGCGTTGCCGGATGAGGGCTTCCGCTTCACCGCGGTGCCGCCGAAGATCGCCGGCATGGGCACATTCCCGGTGCGGGCGTTCGCCGAGGTTTGAGCCATGCACCCGTCACCCCCGCGGAAGCGGGGATCCGCGGAGGTCCGGGCGGACGGAGGGAGTGGTAACTTCGTCTGATTCCTGCTTCCGCGGGGAATGACGGAGAAGCGTGCCTGCGGAGCCCTAGCTCACGAGGGCACCGTCGCTCATATCGGTGGAGCCGTCCTCAGCCGCGCCTGCGGCAATCCGCCTAATCTCCGGCGTAACCCATTCCGCCCGTGTGCAGTGCTTCGATTCAGTCATGACCGCTCCTCGAATTCCGGCAGAGGAATGCGAGAACGCGACGCCGATTTCAATTGAATTTTCAAGGATGTGCGCCACTGCGCTTGCTGCGAGGCGGCCGGTGCACACGGTGCTGCTCGGCGCAAGGGTGTTGATTTGCGAGGATATGACGGGCGGCATGTTGTCGGCGGAAGGGATTTCGCTTCACCGCCGTGCCGCCGGGGGTGGCGGGAACGGGGACTTCCCCTGTGCCGACGTTCGCGGAGGTTTGAGCATCCACCCGTCATTCCCGCGGAAGCGGGGATCCAGGGGGCGACGGGCACGGGCGGATCGGGTGGAGGCTTCGCCGCCCCCCTTTCACGGGAGCGGCAGCCGGAACAGTGATCGTCGCTGGTTCCCGGCGGCGTTCGTCCCTAGCCCTTCGACGACCCTGCGTCGTCGCTCAGGATAGACTTCGGCTTGCAGCCGAGGTCGAGGGGCGCTGCACCGAGGCCGAGCTTGCGCCCACGAAGAGCGCCCCATGAAGCGAAGCAAGAGAGACCGCTCCGTTCGCCCTGAGCTTGTCGAAGGGCTGGCCTTTCCTTCCGGCGCCGTAGGAAGGGCTGGTCTTCGACAAGCTCAGCCCGGACGGAGTTTGTCGGGGCTTCCTTACGTCTCCCGCTCAATCCAGTTCCGGCAACT
>DASQND010000119.1:0-50518 GCA_035645215.1 Allosphingosinicella sp. | reverse complement strand
TCTGCCCGAAGCGGGCGAACCAGCTCGCTTTTTCGAGGTGGAGATCGGCGACGAGCAGCGCCTTGCGCGCCGGCCAGAAGAGGGCGCCCTGCGGCAGCGCGACCAGATCGTGGCCTGAGAACGTAAAGCGAACCATCGCCTTGCTATAAAGCGGCGGCGCCGCCGTTCAAGCTGGGAGAAAGGCCGTCTTCGCTTACAGGAAGGACTGCACGGCACCGGGCACCTGGACGCTCGCGAAGGTGCGGTCGGCGAGGTCGCCGAGGTCGCGGCCGGTTTCCGGGTGAGTCGCGAGGAAGAGAAAGGCGCCGAGGACGAAGCCCTGGGCCACCAGCACCATCGGATTTCCGAGTTTCTTCAACAACTTCATAACAATGGTCCCGGCTGTCCCGCCCGCGGCGCAGTTGAATCCGCACCGTCTGTTCACCCAGTTGGACCCTTGAAGGTAAACGGGAGCTGAATCAGCCGTCGCCTTCTTTCCTTCCGTGCGGAATCCAGCGTTCGAGGCCCCTCACGATCACCAGCAGCACCGTCGCGAAGCCGGCGCCGACGGCCACCACGGCATATTGTCCGCAGCCGCAGGCGATGCCGATCGCCGCCGCGATCCAGATGTTCGCCGCCGTCGTCATGTTCACCACCGAGCCGCGGCGCACGAAGATCATCCCCGCCGCGATGAAGCCGATCGCCTGGCTGAGCCCTTGGATCGAGCGCAGCGGATCGGGCGCGAAATCCTCGGTGCCGAGCTGGTCGTAGAGGATGAGCGAGGAGACCATGATCATCGCCGAGCTCAGGGAGACGAGCGCGTGCGTCCGGATGCCGGCGTCTTGACCCCGCAGCTCCCGGTCGAGGCCGAGGAACAGGCCGAGCAGCGACGCCAGCCCGAGCCGGAGCAGGAGCTCGCTCCAGGAGTTCAAGGCAAGCGGATCGACGTCGAACATGGGCGGAGGCTAGTCGCGCCGCCCCCTCCCGTCCAGCGCGCGGCATTGACTTGGCGGGGTCCCCATGATCCCCTCCGCGCCAAGACAAGGGCAGGGGAAGAACGATGAGCGACGACAGAACGGCCGGCCTCGCGGATGGCGGCGGACCGCCCGCGGACGAAGCGTCGACGCGCAATCTCCTGAACTTCGCCCGCGGCGCCAAGGGCGTCGCGCTGCTCTGCTTCCTCCTTCCCTGGGTCACCGTTTCCTGTGCGGGCCAGCCCCTCGTCAGGATGACGGGCGTCGGCCTCGCAACGGGGGACGTCGATCTGGTCGCCGGACGTGGCCTCTTCCCGGGCGCGGGCGCCGAAAATCCCGCGGCGAGCTTCGCCCAGTCGGCGCAGCCCGATCCGCTCGTCATCGTGGCGGCGGTGCTGATCGTGGCCGGGCTCGCGCTCACCTTCGTGAAGCCGCTTCGCACCGGAATCCTCGCCGCCATGGCGGCAGCCGTCGCCGCGGCCGTGCTGATCGCCTTCGACGTCCTCGTGCGCATCAAGGGCGGCGCCGAAGCGCGGCTCGCCGAAGGAATGAACAAGGACGGCCCGGCCGCGGCGCCGGGCGCGGGCGGGTTCGAACGCGAGATGCAGAAGAGCATGGAGCAGATCGCCGAAGCGATCACCGTCGATCCCCAGGCCGGCTTCTGGCTGACGCTGCTTGCGCTGATCGCGGCGGCCGTGCTCCTCAAGGTCGTGCACGGCCGCCGGAGATCGGCGCCTCCCGGTTAAAAGGCCTGGGCGAAGCGGTCGTTGTCGAAGCCGACATTGGTGACGCCCGCGGTGCGGATCTGCGCCAGGAGCTCGTCGAACCGTTCGTAGCGCGCTTCGGCGTCGGCCATGAGCTGAAGCGCCGGATCGGCCGGGTCGGCGACATGGGCGGCGAGGCGGGCACGAAGCTCCTCGGCGCCGACCGGCTGGCCGTTCCAGAAGGTCCTGCCTTCCGCGTCCAGGCTCAGCTTGTGGACGGTGGGCAGCACCGTGTCCGGCACCCCGCTCGGCGTATCGATCGGCACCTTGTGGCTGCTGATCGGGATGGTGATGATGAACATGATCAGGAGCACGAGCATGACGTCGATGAGCGGCGTCGTGTTCATCTCGCTCATCGGTTCGTCGTCGGCGGTCTGGAAGGTCGCGGCCATGATCCTCTCCTGTGCTCTGATGTTATAACGTAACTGATCAGAGAACGAAAAGCTCCCGTCGTCAAGCGCCTCCTTCGCCGCCGCCTTCTTTGCGCTCGAACGAATAATCCCGCTCCACCCGCGCGATCCTGGTCGCGTAATGCGAATACCAGCGCCGGCGCCCGTTGCCCTGCGCGGCGAGATGCTCCGCCTCGCGCTTCCAGTCGGCGACGGCGCCGAGATCGGTCCAGTAGGAGACGGTGATGCCGATCCCGTCCCGTGCCGCTTCGAAGCCGAGATAGCCCGGCATGGTCGCGGCGAGCTCGGCCATGCGCGCCGCCGCTTCGTCATAGCCTTCGAGATCGTCCGTCTGGAGCGAGGTGAAGATCACCGCATAATAAGGCGGCTCCGGCGTCCGCGCGATCGTTCCGCCTCCCGACATGTGGGCGAGAGTGTCAGGGGAGGGCGGCCGTGACAAGCGCGGACCGTCCGCCCCCGCACAGCCGTCACCCCGGACTTGATCCGGGGTCCACCTTCTTAGGGCCGACGCCGCAAGGAAGGTGGATGCCGGATCAAGTCCGGCATGACGGGGGGTTGAACGCACCGACGCCTTTCGGCATCCCTGCCGCCAAGGAGAACCCCATGGCCGAAGCCCGAATCTATCAGCGCTACAGGAACGGCATGCAGGCGAGCCGCGCCGCGACCGACGAATGGGTGCTGGAGTTCGAATCCAAAGCCGCGCGCCGGCCCGATCCGCTGACCGGCTGGTCCGGCGGCGCCGACACGCAGAACCAGGTCCATATCGTCTTCCCCACGCTCGAAGAGGCCAAGGCCTATGCGGAGCGCGAAGGCGTCGACGTCCACATCGTCCCGGCCTCGACCAAGACGCTGAAGCTGCAAAGCTACGCCGACAATTTCGTCACCGGCAAGATCACCTACTGAGTCGCGCCTTCACCCGCGGTTCACGCGCACGGCCGGATCAGGAGCGATGATCCGCGCGCCCCTCCTCCTGACGCCCCTCCTCCTGACGCCCTTCCTCCTCGCCGCCGCCGTCCCGGCGCATGACGAGCCCGTCATTCCCGATTTCGCAGCGTCCGCCGAGCGTTTCGCGGACGCGGCCGGCTGCCGCGCCCACATGGCCGGCGTGGTCTCGGCGGCGCGCACGAGCGGCTTCGCCGCCGCCGAAGGCCCATACCAGTTCGAAGCCGGCGACGTGCGCGCCCACACCGTCCGCGCCGAAGGAAGCGGGCACCGCATTGCAGAATATCGCTGCCTCGCCGAGCGCCTTGGCGCGCGGAGCTGGGTTCACTCCATGGAAGCGGCCGAAGAGGACTTCACCGTCGAATCAGCGGCGCGGCGCCTGTTCGAGAATGGCGGGCGCAAGCAATAGGAGCATCTTGGCGTCGACCGTGGCGCCCTCCGCCCGCTTCGCCGCGACGAAGGCGGGGACGTCCTCCAGCCTGACGCGGTGGACCGCGATGTCCTCGCCCGCGACACCGCCTCCTTCGCCGACCTTCGTCAGCCCCTCCGCCCTCAGCAGCCAGAAGCCCTCCGACGACATGCCAGACGAGGCGTAGAAGCGGCCGCAGTCCACCATCCGCTCGGCGCGGTAGCCGGTCTCCTCCTTGAGCTCGCGGATGGCCGCGGCGGCGACCTCCTCACCCTCCGTCTCGTCGCCGACCAGGCCGGCGGGAAGCTCGATGCACATCGCGCCGACCGGCACGCGGTACTGCTCGACGAGCAGCACATGGCCTTCGTCCACGGCCAGGATCACCGCCGCGCTGACATTGCGGGTGCGCGAGACATATTCCCACTTGCCCTGCTTCTTCGCCGCGATGAAGCGGCCTTCCCACACCGTCTCCACCGGCACGTCGCGGTCGTCGCCGTGGGCGTCACCTTCGCTCATATCTCGAGCAGCCTGTCCGCAATCTGGTTCGGATCGCCGAGCGTCTTGGGCACGGTCGCGGCGAGCACGCCGCCGGCCTTCTCCACCGCCAGCGCCAGGCCATCGCCCGGCTTCCCGGCGCGCACATGCTCGACGAGGAGCGTCATCGCCTCGCCCCAGACGTCCGCCTCCACCTTGGAATGGATCGCTTCGTCGGCCACGATCTCGGCGCGCCGCTCCTGCAGCGACAGGTAGATGAGGATACCGGTGCGCCCGTGCGTTTTCTTCTCGGCCGCGACCCGGAACAGGGTCAGCGCGCGCCGCGCCACCCGCCGGCTCTTGGTCGCCCGCGGCGTCAGCGCCATGCGCAGCGGCGTCCAGGCGAGCGCGAAGCGCACGACCAGGAAGACGGCCGCGAGCGTCACCGTGAGCAGCAGCATCAGCAAGGGGCGCGTCAGCTCCCCGTTCCAGCCGAGGATCAAGGCCTCCAGCCAGTCGAACCACCCTTCGGGAAGCGCGGCGAGCAGGGCCGGCACGAGCAGCATCGCCAGCACCGCCCAGTGCAGCGCCACGTCGTGATACGAATCCGACCGCTCGGCGACCACCGTCACGATCTCGCCGTCGCTGAGGCGCTCCGCCGCCGCCACCGCGTCGGTGACCCTTTTGTGATCTTCCGGGCTGAAGCGCATGGTCACCAGCTCCCCGAAGCCCCGCCGCCGCCGAACGAGCCGCCGCCGCCCGAAAAGCCGCCGAAGCCGCCGCCCCCGCCGCCGCTTCCGCCGAAGCCTCCGAACCCGCCGCCGCCCCAGCCCCCGCCGCCGCCTTGGCCCCACGCCCAGTCGCGCCCTGCGCCGACGCCGAAATCGTCCACCATGATGACCGGCGAAGCGCCCCATGGGCCCCTGCGGCGGGTGCCGTAGCGGCGCCCGCGCCGGCCGCGGCGGCCGAGCGAGCCGATCACGAACAGGAGGACGACCATCCAGAAGATCACGCCCAGGATCGAGCCGTCGTTGCCGCCGCTTGAAGAGTGCTCCTGCCTGTTCTGCCGCTCCGCCGCGGCCGCCGCGACCGCGCGGCGCTCCGCTTCTTCCGGCGGGGCCTGGAGCTGCTCGATGATCGCGTCCACGCCCTCGTTGATCCCGCCGGGGTAGTCGTTCGCCTTGAAGCGCGGCGTGATATGGCGGCGGATGATGATGCTCGACATGGCGTCGGTGAGGATCGGCTCCAGCCCGTCCCCGACTTCGATTCGAACCTTCCGCTCGGCAAGCGCGACGAGTAGGATCGCGCCATTGTCCGCCTCGCCGTGGCCGATCTTCCAGGCTTCGCCGAGCGCGAAGCCGTAATCCTCGACGCTGCGCCCATCGAGGCTCGGCACCGTTGCGACGACGAGCTGGCGTGAGTTCGTGCGCTGGAGATCCTCAAGCCGCCGCGTCAGCGCCACTTCTTGCTCCGGCGGCAGCAGGTTCGCATTGTCGACGACGCGCCCGGTCAGCCGCGGAAGGTCCTGCGCCGCCGCCGGCACCGCGGTGCCCAGCGCGAACAGGGCCGCCAGCAGCAGCCACAGGCGCGGCAACGCGGCCGCCGCCTTGCTCATCAGCCGCTATTGCCGAAATCGACGCGCGGCGCCTGCTGCGACTGCGGTTCGGCCTGGAAGGGGACCATCGGCTGCGCGCCGTGCACCACCCGCGCGCCGATCACCGAAGGGAAGGTCCGGATCGTCGTGTTGTAGGCCTGGACGGCCTGGTTGTAGCGCTCGCGCGAGCGGGAGACGCGGTTCTCCGTCCCTTCGATCTGCGATTGCAGCGTCAGGAAATTCTCGTTGGTCCGGAGCTCCGGATAGGCTTCCTGGAGCCGCTGCAGCGAAATGGTGAGCCGGCCCTGCGCTTCGGCGAAGCGGGCCATGGCGGCGGGATCGGTGAGCTGCTCGCCGGTCACCGTGATCCGCGTCGCGCTCGCGCGCGCTTCGGTCACTTCGCGAAGCACGTCGCGCTCCTGCGCGGCGGCGGCGCGGACCGTGGCGACGAGGTTCGGAATGAGATCGGCGCGGCGCTGGTAATCGTTCTGGACGTCGGCCCAGCGCGCCTTGGCTTCCTCCTCGGCGGCGGGAACGGAGTTGATCCCGCAGGCCGCGACGAGGAGAAGCATGGGCGCGAGCAATGCGTAAAGGCGCGTGCGGTTCATCGCGAAAAAGCCCTCCTGTCGAACCTCGCCATGGGTTAGGCGGCGGGTTAGGACGAACGCATCGCAACCGCAACGGGTTTAGGGGAAGACGATCATGGGCGGGTTCAAGGAATTCATCAGCCGGGGCAACGTCGTCGACCTCGCCGTCGCCGTGATCATCGGCGCGGCCTTCACTGCGATCGTCACCTCTCTCACCGCCGACATCATCATGCCGATCGTCGGCTGGATCCTGGGCGATCTCGATTTCTCGAGCTACTTCATCCGCCTCGGCCCCGTTCCCGCGGGCTTCGCGGGCGACACCAACAGCTACGCGGCGCTGAAAGCCGCCGGCGTGCCGATGGTCGGCTACGGCCAGTTCATCACTGCGGTGGTCAATTTCCTGATCGTCGCCTTCATCATCTACCTGATGGTGAGGATGCTGAAGCGCCTGATGCAGCAGAAGGCGGCCGAGGAGGCCGCCGCCGCCGCGCCCGAATCCGCCGACATCATCCTGCTCCGCGAAATCCGCGACGAGCTGCGCGCGCGGGGCGGGAGCGCGAGCGGCGCTCCCCTCGGCGGAGGGGGGACTTCAATTTAGCTTGGCGATCGCCTATATGGGCTGTGCCGGGTTCGCCCGGCTATGGCGATAAAGTGTAGTGTACAATAGACGCAGCGGACCCGGGGGCGGTACCCGGCGGCTCCACCAATTCCCCTGTTTCGGCAGGGAAGCTGATGGGGCCGAACTAGGATCGACGTGTGTTGAAAAGCACTGCTTTTGCTCGGAATGGGACCACCGCAACGGCCCATAACCACAAGTGCCAACGATAACGAAGCACTCGCGATTGCAGCGTAACTGATCCCTCACGGGTGACGTTACAAAGCTAAAGCGCGGTTCGGGCCGCACCGGGCAACAGAAGCGGACACCGGCGGTACGGGGAGCACCGAGCAACAGAAGCTCCCCACTTTTGCAGATCAGATCAGTGCAGGACCGTCATCCCGGCGAAGGCCGGGATCTCAGCGGGTGAAAAACGCCGCCGCCAATGCCACGCACCCTGCACCCGCGCACCCCACCTGCACGCCCGCTCTCGCCCTTCACCCCCTGAGGTCCCGGCCTCCGCCGGGACGACGTGCATGGCATGGATTCCCGTGCATGGCGGAATGACGTAAGGAAGACCCATGCACCGCGCTCTCCCCCTCCTCGCCCTCCTCGCGACCGCCGCCTGCCGCGACGAGCCCACCGTCGCCGAACAGTTCAACGAGCTGCGCGCCGACATCGAGAATAAGGGCCGCACCTACGACGCCGAGGCGGAAAACCTCGTCGCCGAGCAGGAGCGCCGCCTCGCCGAGGAAGCCAACGCCCTCCTCACCCAGAACGCCAACCTATTCGGCAACGCCGCCGCGCCGGAGGTCGACGTCAACTCCGGCGAAATCGAGATCGACACGCGCTAGCGGGCTTTCGCTCCGACTGAACGATGCGAGACCGTCATCCCGGCGAAGGCCGGGATCTCAGCGGGTGAAGAACCCGCGCGCAAATGCGGCGCCCCCCTGCACGAACGCTCCCGCCCTTCACCCCCTGAGGTCCCGGCCTCCGCCGGGACGACGTGCGCGGCCCGGGCTCTCTCCAACTGCGAAGTGCGAAACCGTCATCCCGGCGAAGTCGAGGAGATACGCGCGCTCGCGGAGCGGCTGCGCGCAGAGGGGCTTTAAGCGCCGCGACAATTCTAAAGCCGGCGCGCGGATGCTTGCCTTGCCTCAATCGGCACTTCGGCTATCGAGGACCTATGCGGAAGAACTTCTCCATCCGGGCGTTCGTGGAGATCGCCCCTGCCGGCGCCGGCGCCATCGAGCTGCGCAATGGTTACGTCCCACGGAGCATCGCCACCGATCCCGCCGGCCGAACGGCGACCGTGAAGTTCCGGCGTGAGCACGAACGGCCGGGGCCCGTCGGTAGTCCGGAGGAGGTGACGCTGATCTTCTCAGGCAACGTCCGCTTCGCCTTCAGCGATCTGGTGCATGCGAAAGGGCCGCTGGGCGAGCAGTCCGTCATCATCGGCTATTATGACGCACGCTGCAATTGGCACGAGTGGCTGGACGAAGACGCGGCCGCCGCACAGGGGTTCGAGGGGCTGCAGTTCGGCTTTTCGGGCGGTCTCGTGCTTCGCATAGGCGCGGACGCCGTCGAACTCACGACCGGCTGACGGTACGATCCGCTCGGGCGGTTTGCAGAACGCCGCCCCGCAGAGCGAAAAGCTCAGCCCTCCTTGTTGCCGTCCTTGTCGACGTAGTTGGGATAGCCCTTCCCCTCGGAGCGGGCGAGGCCGAGGTTCGCCGGGGTCTGGCCGGATTCGTCCGCGGTCTCGGTGTTCGGGCGCTCGTCCTGGTGGACGCCGTCTATGTCCGAATGGGGCGTGCTGGGGGGAGGCTTCGCCATGTTTGCGTCTCCTTTGGGAAGGGCTTTCTAGAAGAACAGGCCGGCCGGCAACAGCATCAGGCCGCCGAGGACGGGAAGGCAGCCCCAGCCGAGCTTCATGCACCCGCCGCGCGTCGGATCGGCGGCGCCGTCGCCGGGCTGCTCGTTCTCCTGCGCGTGCGGCGGCGCGTCGAGGCCCGGCGCCTGCGCCTCGGTCCCCTTGTCCGGCCCGGTGCCGCGGGTCGGGTCTTCACTGATAGCCACTTTCGTCCTCCCTCTTCTCGGCGGCGTCCTGCTGCGCCCGCTCCATCTCGCCCGCTTCGCCGTCACCGGACCCGGCGCTCGCCGCCGCGCCGCCGAGCACCGACTGCTGGTGCTGGACAACGCGCCACTCTTCATGACCGATCCGAAGGTAGGTGGAGGTGCAGTTCGCCGCGAAGCTCTCGCCGCCGCGCGACGCCTTCACGCCATAAGCGATCACGATCAGCCCTTCCTGAGGCCGGGCGATCCGGAGGTCGTCCAGCGTCACATCGCTCCACCGCGGCGTCTTGGACACCGCTTCGATCGCCTGCCAGCCGCTGAGCACGAAGGGCGGCTCCGGCAGCACCATCACGCAATCGTCCGCGATGGAGCGCCGGTAGACGTCCTCGCCGCCGACCCAAAGGTCCGTTTCGAACTGCCTGATCCGTTCGTCATCCATGATCCGCTCCAATGCTTCTGATTTCATAAGGCCGCGCGAGCCCCGGCTCCGGCCGCGCCGCAGACCGCCGCCCCCGCCGTCCGCCGAGCAGCCTGCGCGCCAGCCCCGCCGCCATTTCCGCGCCCGCCGCCGCCGCCGCGAAGGGCACGAGCAACGGCTGCGTCTGCGCCTGCAGGAACACGCTCGTGCGCCGCACGAACACGTCCTGGCGGCCGCGCGCCTCGCCGTCGGAGCGGGGCGCATAAAGGTTGTCGCGCTTCTCCGGATCGCCCGGGTCTCCGGGCTTCTGCTGCGCGCCGACTCCGAACGCCTCCATGGCGAGGTCCGTCGCCCGCGGCGCGAGCTTGCCGGCGACCGAGATCAGCCAGCCGCTGCCGCCGACGTAAAGCTGCCGCCGCGAATTCTCGCAGGCGAACAGGATCGCCTCCGCGACCAGGGCGGGATCGTAGAGCATCGGCGGCAGCCGCGGCGGCGCGTCCATGTAGTTGCGCGCATGCTCGGGATAGGGCGTGTTGATCGAGCCCGGCTTGATCAGGGTCACCGAAATGCCGGTCCGGTCCCGCTCCAGCTCCATGCGCAGTGCGTCGGTCGCGGCCTGCACCGCCGCCTTGGTCGCCGAATAAGGCCCCTGATAGATCATCGCCCGGTCGCACAGCACCGATCCCAGATTGACGATCGCGCCGCCCCCGCCCCGTGCGCGCAGGTGCCGCGCCGCGACCAGCGAGCCCATCAGCAGCCCATGATAATTGACGTCGAAGATGCGGCGGTGGTCCTCCATCGGCACGTCTTCCATCGCGCCGTAAGTCGCCGCCGCCGCGTCGTTCACCCAGCTATCGAACCCGCCGAACGCCTGGACGGCCGTCTCGGCAATCCGCTCCACGTCCGCCTCGTTCGCGACATCCGCCGCGCACACCGCGACCTTGCCGCCGGCCCGCTCCAGGTCCCGCCCGACCGCGTCGAGCGCCTCGCGGTTCCGCGCCGCGAGCACCACCCGCGCCCCGCGCCGCACCGCCTCGCGCGCCGCGGCGAGCCCGTTGCCGCTCGTCGCGCCGGTGATCACGATCGTCTGCTCGCCAAGCGGCTTCAGCCGAGCCCGCATGTTCGTCTCCTCACGAACGTGCCAACCCCCGAAGCGTGCGAAGCGTTGCTACCTGCTTTCGGCTACACGGGGCCGCAGCCGCACGCGCTCCCCTCCCGCCGCCGCGCATAGTCCGCCGCGCCCCGCGCCTTCTCCGCCTGCCCGCCGCCCCGCCCGGCCATCACGATCGCGATCTTGCGCCCGATCGCCGGCCCGTGCTCCGCCATCGTCGGCGGCGGCCGCCAGCGCGCGCCCGGCGCCTTGCCGATCCCGCGCACCTCCTTCTTGTGCATGTGGAGGACATGGATCGCCTGCGCCGCGGTCATGCCCCGGATCGGCACCTCGGGCGGCCGCTCGGCCCGCGAAAAGAGGTTCGCCCCATTCTCGAGCAAGGCGAGCTCGATCCGCACATAGCCCTCCTCCACGGCCTCCTTCCACCGCCGCGCGAAGTCCGGCCAGCGTTTCCGGTGCGTATAGGCCGATCCCTTGGACAGGCCCGCGGCCTAATAGGCGGCCTTGACGTTGCAGGTGGCGGCGAGGACGGCGAGGAACCGGTCCTCGGTGAGCGGCCCCCATTGATGCTTCGAGCCCGCCCGATCTGCACCCGCTTCCCGCCGCCCGACCCGCCGGTCCCGCGCACCACCAGCTCCACCCCGTCGAGATGCCCCCACGACCGCCCCCGCGCCCCGGCCCCCGCCGCGACCAGCCGCGCCTTCGCCCCCGCCACCGCCTCCCGGCAAGCCGCATCGAACGCCGCCTCCTCCCCGCGCGCCTTCAGCACCCAGCCGCGCGAAACCCCCGCCCCCTCGGAAGCCACCGCATAATTCCCGGTCTTCCCGAGCGCCCGAAGAAACGCCGCCCGCCGCGCCCCCGACATCTTCGCCGTCATGCTCGCCCCCCTCAAGAGAATCGAATGGAGGCAGACCAGCTATGGCATGAAAACCTACATTGGAAGGGGGGGGCTGTTCCCGGTGCGTTCGCGCCCAAGCTCCTCCCCGGCACGGGGAGGGGGACCATGCGAAGCATGGTGGAGGGGGCCCGGCGCCCGCACGAGTTCAGCGTCCCCGGCTCTTGGACCCACCTCCCTCACCCGCTCGCCCTGAGCCTGTCGAAGGGCTGCCCTTCTACTAAACCGCCCGCCCCCGCTCCTCCTCGCGAACGGCATCCGCAGCCATCTCCGCATAAGCCGCCCCCGTGAAGAACCCGGCCCCATCCAGCTCCGCCGCAAGCCGCCGCGCCGCCGCCCGGAGCCGCTCCACGTCCTCAGCCACGCCCGCCCCGCGTCTCGCCACCGGCGAAACTCACCGCAATCCGAAGGTCTGCCGCGTATTCCACATACTATAGTTGATAAACTCCGCCGCCCCGCAGCGCCATCTCTTTCTGCGTGGACATGCGCAAACTCGTCGGCCGAAACGCCGCACGCCTTCGGGCGGCCGCCGACCTGACGCAGGAAGAGCTCGCCGAGCGCAGCGGCCTCAGCCAGCAATATATAAGCGACCTGGAACGCGGAAAGCGCAACCCGACCGTGGTGACGCTCTACGAACTGGCGACGGCGTTGGGCGTGAGCCATGTGGAGCTGGTGCGGGAGGAAGAACAGCCGAACTAGGCATCGCAGTCAGCGCGTAAGCGCGCTCCGTTGCGGAAGTGTGGTAGATCGGACTCCCTCGACCGAGAATCTGAAACGTCTTTCTGCTGCTATTTCAGGCCCTTGAGCCACTCGCAAATTTTTCCCAACGTTATCCACAGATGCGCCCTGTTGACGTGCATATCGAAATGTGCGCTCACTGTCCGAAGGACCTCCGAGTCAGGTCCATGCAACGAAGACCAGCAGGGCCAACCGCAGGCGCATACTTCTCGCAACCTTTGTGCGAGATATTATTGCGACGAGAGGTGGACCATGAATCGCTGGCAGGCCCTTGTAGAAATTGTGAAATCATTCAACGATCGCGGCGCTACCACGACCGCCTTGGTGGCGTTGTGCATCATCGTTATCGTCCCACTGATCGTCGGTCTCATCGCTGTGATGAATGTGGATTGGGCGCAGTTGCACCTGCCTTGGTTCGGGTTCGGCTAGGGAAGAAGGCGATGATTCTGCGCAAAGGCTTCGGCTACTCAGCGACGCAGGGCTTCAGGCGCACGGAGGCCGCGCCGGAAATGCTGGATCGAGGCACGTCAACTGAACCTAGCCTAACGTACCTTACGTCGGCGAAATCGGGATACCTGGCAGGTGCACCCTACCTCGGGTCGGCAGCCGGCATCGTCCGCTGCGCGCTCGTGCGGAAATTCGATCCGGGCGACACACCGCCTACGGCACCGACCTCCTTAGAGGAGTACAGTTGCTCCGGGGCGGAGTAGCTCGCAAATCGCTGCTGATCGCTATGAACCTGGCCCAAGAGTGATTGCTTCGGCATCGGTCGCCTCCCCATTTTTTGCAGCAAAGCTAGCTTTAGCCGGTTCCAAGACAGCCGCAAGGGCGCTCGAGGCGGCGGTCTCAACTGACGGCCGCTCCACCCCAAAGATAGCTCCTACGGGAGATGCTAGTCGCGGCTCCCACGTAGCTATCGTTCCATATTCGTCTTTGCGATCCCGATAGGAAAATACGCGCTGATAAAGTCCTGGAGCCACGCCGTGGAACGGTCGGAAGCGGACCCTCGCTCCCCACCGGGTGGGGGCCGTCGTCGAGCGGCTCATGGCTGATTTCTATCTCACCGCCATAGAGTTGCTGAGTAAGGCTTTTTGGGTAAGGCTCTATGAACACAACCTCGGCAATGCCAGAGGATATGATGTGACGCGCGCAACCATGGCAAGGAAAGGTCGTGCAATACAGGGTGGCACCTCGAACGGAACGCCCAACGGAAGCTGCTTGGCTGAGGGCGTGCATTTCTGCGTGCACGACCCGTCCAAACTCAATCAGATTTCTCACCCTCGCGTTTGACATGAGTTCTTTGTATTTCCCATAAAGCAACCCCTCAGCTATAGCTGAGGACTCGTCCGTAGAGGAAATGTGCCCGGCGTCCTTCAGAACACCTATCAGCTCGATAAGGCTCCTCTGTATCTCGATCCAATTTGGATCGTGGCCCTTGGTGTAATCTCTATTGTCGGGGATTCCGCCTGATCGCCCCTCATAGAATATTCCGCCGCCAGGATACGGCACCTCGTTGCAACCGGTTGCCACAATCGACTTACAGCTATCGACGATAACAGCGCCAACCTGACGAGATAGGTCGCCCGACCGCAGTGCAGCGGCGCGAGCCACAAACATGTGGTACTCGTCGACCGTCGGGGTAGTGAACGGCTCCCGGAACACCAACTCTACAAAGCGCCGCACCTGATCCGACACAGCTCCGGTAGCGTTCACAAAAAAGTCTGCTCGGGGGAAAGAGTCCTGTACGTTCTGAGATTTCTTACCTGCGCCCTTCTCATCCTCTTTCACAAGAGACTCTGCTAGGTCTCGGTGGGTCTTCTCAGGTGGGTGGTGCCGAGACTTAGCTATTTTGTTTTGCAGGTTTGTTATTCTTTCTTCCGCGGAAGATAGACGGAAACTGTGTAATAGTTGCGGCCATATATTTGGTCCAACAGCGCTATCTCAGATGGATTCTTCAAAGAGTCGATGATGTACGCCGTAGTCGTAGGCAACGTTTCGGATGGTCTCCTCCTGCGGATTTCCGCAACAATCGCTGCCGCCACAGCCTGACCGTTTTCGGAGTGCTCCCGGAGGCAGTCCCCCGCGCGCATAAGCTCACTGATACGTGCGTATTCGTCGTCCGTGTCCGCTACACCCATCAACTCGGCGATGAGCTTGCTTACCTTCACATCCTCGTACTTGTACCCGACGACGGATAGCTGAGCCTTAAGCTGGTTTCGAACTTCGGTGAGATCCGTTCCGGCAGGGCAAACCAGTCCGATATATAAATCGGCCCGCTCTTTGACAGATTTAGGAGCACTCGCAGACATAGATCACCTCGAAGGCACAATTCACCTATCGCAAGCAGTTAATCAAGGCCAAGGCAAGGCTGGCATATTTCCTCTGCGAAGCGCTCCAGGCCAGACGCCGCTGTGTATGACTATGTTGCACCCGCGGTTTCTCGGGAGGCCTCTCTCTTGAACCCCGTCTCCATCTCGCGACGGACACGAGCTCTGTTGGTCGTCGTTGCCGTCAGGACGGCCTTGGCGAGTTCGGACCAGCCGCCCTCCGCGCGCTGGGGACGGCCGCCGCCGCTGCATTCGCCCCTCGCAGAAACAACAGGAGCGCCCGCCTCTGCGGCGGGCGCTCCCCGTCCTCAGCCGCGCGTGACTGCGGCTCAGGCGATTGGGGTCGCTCGGCTCAGAGGCCGTTGGCGAGGTTGGTGTCGGGGTCGTTGGTGGTGGCGTCGCGCTGCATCATGTTCTGGGTGTTGGCATCCATCGCCCCGTTGGTGCCCATCGCGCCGGCGCCGTTCATGGCGTTCGCGTCCATGGTCATGTTGGGGTCCATCATCGGGTCGATCGCCATCGTGTTGGCGGTGCCCATGGCATTGGCGTCGTTCGCTTCGGAACCGCCGCCGCCGCAGGCGGAGAGCGTCAGAACGGCCGCACCGGCCAGGATGATCGCGCGCATAAGAACTTCCTTCTTCTTCGAAAATGCCCGCCGAAGGCCGGCGTCGGCCGGGCATAACGGCCAAGGCCGAACTTCGCTCCGCCCCTTCTTCCCTCCGCGCCCTCCGCGCCCCCGCGTGAGTCAAAGCGGGAGGACGTGCAGGGTTCACGCGGAGGCGCGGAGACGCGGAGGGGGGCGTGCCGGGTGAGGGCGCCTCTGCGTCTCAGCGCCTCTGCGCGAATGGAAAAGGCCCCGCATCGCTGCGGGGCCTCCTTTCCTCGATCCGGCGCCCGCGCCTTCAGTTCGCGCCTTTATTGATCGTCGTAATAGCCGGGGCCGCACGGCCTGGTGTCGGTCTCGACCTGATATTGGGTCGAATAGCCCCAGACCAGCACCGAGCCTTGAAAATCGGTGCGGCAGACGGCCTGCGCGTGACCCACCACCTCGGTCAGGGTGGCGTCGCTGTAGAAGTCGATCGTGCTCACATAGGTGGTCTGGGCGATCGCCGAATTGGCCGCGGTCAGCGAAAGCACGGCCATCGCCGCACAGGAAAGCATCCGTTTCATATGTCCACTCCTCGTCCCGCAGGATCGGGACGGGGCAGGGTAGGCGCGCGCGCCCGCCTCAACCAAGTCGAGACCGCGCCGAAACGAACACCCAAATGGCGCCATCGCCAGCCGCACGCGCCACCGGCGCATCGCGCCGCCCGTCTTCCCTCCGCGCCCTCCGCGCCTCCGCGTGAGCGAAATCGGGAAGAAGTGCAGGGTTCGCGCGGAGGCGCGGAGACGCGGAGGGGGCGTGCGGGATGCAGACGCCTCTGCGTCTCTGCGCCTCTGCGCGAATGAAAAAGGCCTCGCGGTCGCCCGCGAGGCCTCTCTCTCTCGAACCAGGCTCCATCTTGCGATGGGGACGCAGTCCTCAGTCGTCGTTGCGGGTCAGGAAGGCCGGCGCGAACTCGGGTTCGCCGCCTTCTTCGCGCTGGGGACGGTCGCCGCCGCTGCGGTCGCGACCTTCACCGCCGCGCTCGCCGCCTCGACCTTCACCACGGCCTTCGCCGCGGCCGCCTTCGCTGCGCTCGCCGCGTCCGCCGCCGTCTCGGCGGGGACCGCGGTCGCCGCCGCCACGACCGCCGCGATCGCCGCCGCCGCCGCCGTCACGGCGCGGGCCGCGGTCGCGGCCTCCGCCGTCGCCGCGTGGGCCGCGGTCACGATCGCCGCCTTCACGGCGCGGGCCGCGGTCACGGTCGCCGCCTTCGCGCGGAGGTCTTGTGTCCTCCAGCTCGGCGCCGGTCTCCTGGTCGACGACGCGCATCGACAGGCGAACCTTGCCGCGCGGGTCGATCTCGAGGACCTTGACCTTCACTTCCTGGCCTTCCGACACGACGTCGCCGGGCTTTTCCACCCGCTCGTTGCGCATTTCGGAGACGTGGACGAGACCGTCCTTGCCGCCCATGAAGTTCACGAACGCGCCGAAATCGACGATGTTGACGACCTTGCCCTGGTAGACCTTGCCGACCTCGGGCTCCTCGACGATCCCCTGGATCCAGCGGCGGGCCGCTTCGATCTGGTTGACGTCGGAGGACGAGATCTTGATCACGCCCTCGTCGTCGATGTCGACCTTGGCGCCGGTCGTGGCGACGATCTCGCGGATGATCTTGCCGCCCGTGCCGATGATGTCGCGGATCTTGGACTTGTCGATCTGCATGGTCTCGATGCGCGGCGCGTGGGCCGAAAGCTCGCCGCGGACGTCGCCGAGCGCCTTCGCCATTTCGCCGAGGATGTGGGCGCGGCCCTCATTGGCCTGGGCCAATGCGATGCGCATGATTTCCTCGGTGATGCCGGCGATCTTGATGTCCATCTGGAGCGAGGTGATGCCCGCCTCCGTCCCGGCCACCTTGAAGTCCATGTCGCCAAGGTGGTCCTCGTCGCCGAGGATGTCGGAGATGACCGCGAAGTCGTCCCCTTCCTTGATGAGGCCCATGGCGATGCCGGAGACCGGACGCTTCAAGGGCACGCCGGCGTCCATGAGAGCCAGCGAGCCGCCGCACACCGTCGCCATCGACGAGGAGCCGTTCGACTCGGTGATATCGGACAGGACGCGGATCGTGTACGGGAACTCGTCGTGGGTCGGGAGCACCGGATGGAGCGCCCGCCAGGCGAGCTTGCCGTGGCCGACTTCGCGGCGCCCCGGAGCGCCGAAGCGGCCCACTTCGCCGACGCTGTACGGCGGGAAGTTATAGTGGAGCATGAAGCGCTGGTAGGAGAGGCCTTCCAGTCCGTCGATCATCTGCTCGGCGTCCTTGGTGCCGAGCGTGGTCGTGCAGATCGCCTGGGTCTCGCCGCGCGTGAAGAGCGCCGAGCCGTGGGTGCGCGGCAGGAAGCCGACCATCGCGTCGATCGGACGGACGGTCTTCGTGTCGCGGCCGTCGATGCGGATGCCGTCCTTGAGGATGGCGCCGCGGACGATCTCGGCTTCGAGCTTCTTGACGAGCTTCAAGGCGCCCAGATAGCCGGCGGGGTCGCTGGCTTCGAGATCGGCGAGGCCGGTGCGCGCCTTGGCGCGGGCTTCGTTGATCGCCGTCTGGCGCTGCTGCTTGTCGGTGAGGCGGTAAGCAGCGGCGAGGTCGGCGCCGATGAGGTCGCGCAGGCGCTGCTTGGTCGCCGACGTGTCGGCGGCGTCCTCGAGCTCCCAGGGCTCCTTGGCGGCCTGCTCGGCGAGGCTGATGATCGCGCCGATGACCGGCTGGATCGATCGGTGGGCGAACATGACGCCGCCCAGCATGACGTCCTCGGAAAGCTCCTTGGCTTCCGATTCCACCATCATCACGGCATTGTGCGTGCCGGCGACGACGAGGTCCAATTCGCCTTCCTGGATCTGCGTCTGCGAGGGGTTGAGGATATACTCGCCATCGACGTAGCCGACGCGGGCCGATGCGATCGGGCCCATGAACGGAATGCCGGAAAGGGTGAGGGCGGCGGAAGCCGCGATCATCGCCACGACGTCCGGCTCGTTCTCGCCGTCATAGGACATGACGTGGGCGATCACGAGGACCTCGTTGTAGAAGCCCTCCGGAAACAACGGCCTGATCGGCCGATCGATGAGGCGGCTGGTCAGCGTTTCCTTTTCGGTCGCGCCGCGCTCGCGCTTGAAGAAGCCGCCCGGGATGCGCCCGGCGGCCGAGAATTTTTCCTGATAGTGGACCGTCAGCGGGAAGAAGTCCTGCCCGGGCTTGACGTTCTTGGCGGCGGTGACCGCGCAAAGGACGACGGTCTCGCCGAGGGTCGCGAGAACCGCGCCGTCGGCCTGGCGGGCAACGCGCCCCGTTTCGAGCGTCAGCGTCTTGCCGCCCCACTCGATTTCCACTTTTTTCATGTCGAACATATGTTTTCCTTCAACGCCCGGCGCCGGATGCGCCGGGGGCCAATGTGCCGGACTCGGGGAGGCCGGACTTGCTTGGGCCGGTGGTGGCCCATGAAGAGCGGCCGAATTGCCACTCCTCCGTCACGCCGGACTTGATCCGGCGTCCACCTTTCTCCTCGGCCATGTCTGGAAGTGAGAAGAAAGGTGGATCCCGGCCTGCGCCGGGATGACAAAAGGGGCGCTCCAGGGAGCGCCCCTTGTTGTCATTTGCGAAGACCGAGCTTCGCGATGAGTGCGGTGTAGCGGTCCGCATCTTCCTTCTTGAGATAATCGAGAAGGGAGCGGCGCTTGTTGACCATCATCAGGAGGCCGCGGCGCGAATGATTGTCCTTCGCGTGGGTCTTGAAATGGTCGGTCAGGTTGTTGATCCGCTCGGTGAGGATCGCGACCTGCACCTCGGGCGAACCGGTGTCGCCCGAATTTCGGGCATTGTCGTTGATGATTTCATTCTTGCGCTCGGCGGATACCGACATCGTGTCACTCCTTAAGTCACGAGGTTGAAGCCGCGCACCACGCGAAGTTCTCCTTCGCTGAGCTCCACGAGGGCGACCGGAACAGAGCGGTCGGTCGCGAGATGGAGCCCCGGCTTTGCGGCGATCCCGATCGCTTTCTGCCCCATGCGGAGCAGCCTTGCCTGATCGGGGGTGACGGGAAGAGCCGGGATGTCGTCCAGCCCTGCCGCCAACGGCAAGAGTGCCTGTTCAAGGCTGCGGGCGTTAGCGGATGCAGCCAAATTGTCCAGCGAAATCGCCTTTTCGAGGGTGAACGGGCCGGCCTTCGTGCGCCGAAGCATGGTGACGGAACCGACGGTTTCGAGCGCGTAGGCGATGTCGCGCGCGAGCGAGCGGATGTAGGTGCCCTTGGACACGCGGGCGGTGAGGGTGATCTCAGAAGGAGGCGGGGCGTCCGAGCCCCCCTCCGCTCGCCCTGAGCCTGTCGAAGGGCTGTCCTTCTCTTGATCGCGACCGGAGAAGGGCAGGGCTTCGACAAGCTCAGCCCGAACGGCAAGAGAGTGGATCGTGACACTACGGCTCTTGAGCTCCACGGCTTCCCCGACCCGCGCCAGATCGTAGGCCCGCTTCCCCCCCACCTTGAGCGCCGAATAAGCCGGCGGCACCTGCTCGATCGCACCGGTGAAGCGCGCCAGCACCGCCTCCACGGCGGCAAGCGTCGGCCGCACGTCGGAGCGCGCCACGACCTCCCCTTCCGCATCCAGCGTCGACGTCTCCTCGCCGAAGCGGATCGTGAACTCGTACACCTTGTCCGCGTCCAGCATCCGCCCGGCGAGCTTGGTCGCTTCCCCGAGCGCGACCGGCAGCACCCCGCTCGCCAGCGGATCGAGCGTTCCGCCGTGCCCGACCTTGACCTTGGCATAGCCGCCCTCGCGCAGCGCCCGCTTCACCGCCGAGACGATTTGCGTCGATCCCGGCCCGACCGGCTTGTCGATGACGATCCAGCCGTGCACGCGTTTAGCCGGCGGCGAGGCTGAGCTTGAGCTGCCGCGCTTCGGCGTCGCGCATCCGCTCGGTGAAGTGCCGGCGGCAGAGCGCCACATAGCGGTCGTTGCCGCCGATCTCCGTCTGCTGCCCGCTCGCCACCGCGCGCCCTTCCGCATCCATCCGGAGGTTCATCGTCGCCTTGCGCCCGCACTCGCAGATCGCCTTCAACTCGACGAGCTTGTCGGCCAGCGCGAGCAGGGTCGCCGATCCTTCAAAGAGGTTCGCCTGGAAGTCCGTCCGCAGCCCATAGGCCAGCACCGGAATGCCGAGATCGTCGCATATGCCGGCGAGCTGCCGCACCTGCGTCGCCGACAGGAACTGCGCCTCGTCGATCAGGATGCAATTGACCTTCCGGATCTCGAGCTCCGCCTCCACTTCCGCGCGCAGATCCGTCGAAGGATCGTAGGCATTGGCCTTGGCGGTGATCCCGATCCGCGAATCGATCACGCCGTAGCCCGAACGGTCGTGCACCGCCGCGGTCCAGAGCATCGGCTCCATCCCCCGCTCGCGGTAATTGAACGCGGTCTGGAGGAGGATCGTCGATTTGCCCGCATTCATCGAGGCATAATAGAAATAGAGCTTGGCCATGGCCCCTTCCTAGCCCGGCGCGCCGAGCCCGGCGAGGGCCGCAATGCCGCCGAGCACCAGCTGGACCGGCGGGACGACCAGCCACCGGACGACATTGAGCTGCGGCGCGACCATGGGCAGCACGAGCAGCAGCCCGATGAGGATCACGAAGGCATAGCGCCCCATCGCCCGCCACTTCTCCGCCAGCGGCCGCGGCAGCAGCCCTTCCACCACATGTCCGCCGTCGAACGGCGGCACCGGCAGCAGGTTGAAGATGGCGAGGAAGACGTTGATCAGCACGAAATTAGAAAGGTTCGCGATGACGAAGACGGTCGCGAAGCCCGGCGGCTGGTCCGCGGTGCCAAGCACGAAGGCGAGCACAAAGGCGGCGATCAGCGCCAGCGCGAGGTTCATCCCCGGCCCGGCGAGCGCGACGAGCATCATGTGCAGCCGCGGATTGCGCATCCGCGCCGCGACCACCGGGACCGGCTTCGCCCAGCCGAAGACCGGGGCGCCGGTCACCGCGAGGATCAAGGGCAGGACCACCGTTCCGAACGGATCGACGTGCCGAATCGGATTGGGGCTGAGCCGCCCCAGATCCTTCGCCGTCGGATCGCCGAACGCGTTCGCCACCCAGCCGTGCGAAATCTCGTGCAGCACGATCGCGAAGACGAGCGGCACGATCCAGGTCGTCAGGCGGAAGAGCAGGCCTTCAGTTTCCACGCGGCCGCTCCCGATACTCGTCGGCGAGGATCGAGAAGAGCACGGTATCGCGCACATGCCCGGTCCAGGTGATCCGGTCCTGCCGCATCACGCCTTCGCGCACGCCGCCTATCTTCGCCATCGCCGCCTGGCTGCGCCCGTTGCGCGCGTCGACCCGGAACTCGATCCGCCTCATGCCCGCCCCGAACGCCCGCTCCATCATCAAATCCTTCACCCGCCGGTTGAACCCGGTCCCGCGCAGTTCCGGCACGTAATAAGTGTTGCCGATCTCCAGCACGCCCCGCTCCGGCTCGATCGAAATGAAGCAGCTCATCCCCACGATCCGCTCGCCGAGCAGGATCGTGAAACAGCGCCACGCTGGCCGTGATCGGATGAGATCGAAGCCCGCATCGAAATGCTCCGGATCGAAGGACGTCGCGTAGATCCGCCAGACCTCGCCGTCCTCAGCGCAGGCCGCCTTCAGCCCCTCCCGATGCGCTTCCGCCATCGGCTCCAGGCGAAGCTCGCCGTCCGCCATCGGCGCGCTCAGGTCATCGATCATGCTTTGCATTGCGCGGGACCTCGCATGCGCCGCCGGGACGATCAAGCGAACCGGTCGCGACGGATCAGGCGTCGCCGTCCGTCGCCGGCTTGTCGAGGTCCTGCTTCACCTTGGGCGCCCGGAGCAGCGCATCGATGTGCGATCCTTCGTCGAAGCTTGCGTCCGCGATGAACTTGAGCTTCGCCGCGAATTTCGTGTTCACTCGCGTTGCAACAGCGCGCTGCAGATAGGCGGTGTTGGTACGAAGCGCTTTGAGCACCTTCTCCTCCTCCTGGCCGAGGAGCGGCTTCACGAACGCCGTCGCGTGCCGGAGGTCCGGCGACATCCTCACCTCGGTGACCGACACGAGGTGGCTCTGCAGCACCTCGTCATGCACCTCGCCGCGCATCAAGATGTCGGACAAGGCATGCCGCACCTGCTCGCCCACGCGAAGCAGGCGGACGGAACGGCCTTCGGGAGATTCGGTCTGTCTGGGCATAAAGGTGTCTCAGGGCAGCAGTGAGTAGGCGGTGACGACGAGGCCGGCGAAGACGCTCACGGCGCCGAACACTTCAAGGCCGCAGCAGCCCGCGTCGGGGAGCCAGCCGGACTTGGGAGAGCGGTAGCCGCCGCCATGCTCGGCCGGTCCCGAGCCGAGCAGCTTGCGGCGGGCTTCCCGCTTGCGGTCCTCTCCGGTCTGTTCGCTCAAAGCGCCCCCTTGGCTTACAGGGTCCGTGCGCGCTCCTCGACTTCGAAGACTTCGAGATGGTCGCCCGGCTTGATGTCGTTCGTGTCGGCGAGGAGCACGCCGCATTCGAGGCCGGCGCGCACTTCGGCGACGTCGTCCTTGAAGCGCCGCAGCGACGAAATGGTCGTCTTCGAAACGATGACGTCCTCGCGGGTGAGGCGCGCGTGGAGCCCCTTGCGGATAACGCCCTCGAGCACGAGGAGACCCGCCGCCTTGTCGCGCTTGCCGGCCGGGAAGACTTCCTGGACGCGGGCGCGGCCGAGGACCGTTTCGATCTGCTCCGGCCCGAGCTCGCCCGCCATCGCGCCCCGCACCCAATCCGTGAGGTGGTAGATGACGTCGTAATAGCGGAACTCGACCTTGTTGCGCTCGGCCGCTTCGCGCGCCTTGGCATTCGGGCGGACGTTGAAGCCGATGATCGGCGCACCCGAGGCCGAAGCCAGGATGACGTCGCTTTCGGTGATCGCGCCGACTCCGGAACTCAGGATCCGAGCCTTGATGTCCTCGGTCGAGATGCGGTTGATCGCGCTGGCGATCGCTTCCGCCGAACCCTGGACGTCGGCCTTGACGACGATCGGGAATTCGATGGTCTGCGAAGACTTGGACGCGAACATGTTCTCGAGGCTGACCGGCGCGGAGGTGGTGCGCTTCCGGTCGAGCAGGCCCTGGCGGTAGGCGGCGACTTCGCGGGCGCGCGCCTCGTTCTCGACGACGGTCAAGGTGTCGCCCGCCGACGGAACGCCGCCGAGGCCGAGCACTTCGACGGGGACGGAGGGACCCGCTTCCTTCACCTGCTTGCCCTTGTCGTCGATCATCGCGCGGACCTTGCCCGAAATCGCGCCGGCGACGAAGATGTCGCCGACCCGAAGCGTGCCGCGCTGGACGAGCACGGTGGCGAGCGGGCCGCGGCCCTTGTCGAGCTTGGCTTCGACGACCGTGCCTTCCGCGGCGCGGTCCGGATTGGCCTTGATCTCGAGGATTTCGGCTTGGAGCGCGATCGCTTCCAGAAGCCCTTCGAGGTTGGTCTTCTTCAGCGCCGAAACCTGGACGTCCTGGACGTCGCCGCCCATGTCCTCGACCACGATCTCGTGCTGGAGAAGCTCCTCGCGGACCTTCTGCGCATTGGCGCCCGGCTTGTCGATCTTGTTGATGGCAACGATCATCGGCACGCCCGCGGCCTTGGTGTGGTTGATCGCCTCGATCGTCTGGGGCTTCAAGCCATCGTCCGCCGCGACGACGAGCACGACGATGTCGGTCACGTTGGCGCCGCGCTGGCGCATCTCGGTGAAGGCTTCGTGGCCCGGCGTGTCGAGAAAGGTGATCTTCGACTTGTCTGGGAGCTGCACCTGATAGGCGCCGATATGCTGGGTGATGCCGCCGGCTTCGCCGGAAACGACGTTGGCGCCCCGGATCGCGTCGAGCAAGGACGTCTTGCCGTGATCGACATGGCCCATGATCGTGACGACCGGCGGACGCGGCTGGAGCGTCTCGGCGGCATCGACGTCGGCGTCGGTCTGGATGTCGACGTCGCTTTCGGAGACGCGGACCATGCGGTGGCCGAATTCCTCGATCAGGAGCTCGGCCGTATCCTGGTCGATCGTCTCGGTGATGGTGACCGGAGTCCCCATCTTGAACAGCGACTTGACGAGGTCGGAGCCGCGCTCCGCCATGCGGTTGGCGAGCTCCTGCACGGTGATCGTCTCCGGCACCACGACGTCGCGGAATTGCTTGGCCGACGGGCCGGCGGACTGCTGGTGGCGCTTTTCCTTTTCGCGGGCGCGGCGGAGCGCGGCGAGCGAGCGGGCGCGGTCGTCGTCGCCGGAAAGGGCGCGGGTGACGGTGAGCTTGCCGGAATGGCGGCGGTCGTCGCCGCCGCGCGGCGCGCCGCGGCCGGGACGCGCCGGCTCCGGGCGCTTGGAGGGGCTGACCGGACGGAAGCCGCCGGGCCGCGCAGGCCCGCGGCGCTCTTCTTCTTCGGCGGTGCCGGGCGCGGCGGCCGTCGCGGCCGGAGCATCGGCGGCGGCGGGCTGCGAAGCGGCGCGCTCGGCCTCCTCGGCGGCGCGCTTCGCGTCCTCTTCGGCGCGCAACCGGGCTTCTTCGTCGGCGCGCTTATTGTCTTCGGCGCGGCGCTTTTCTTCCTCGGTCGCTTCGACGGCTTCGCGAGTCTCGCGGCGGCGGGCTTCCTCCAGCGTCGACAGGCGCGATTCCTCGGCCTCGCGCAGCAGGCGGGCCTGAAGCTCGCGCCGCGCGGCCGGGTCGGTCGGCATGGCGCGCTGCGGCTGGGCCGGAGCGGGGGCGGGCGCGGCCGGCTGCGGCGCGCGCGCCACCGGCGCCGCCGGAGCGGGCGCGGGAGCCGGCACCGGCGCTTCGGCCTTGGGCGCTTCGGCGGCGTGGCCGGGTCCTAGGATCCGGCGCTTCTTCACTTCCACGACGACCGTGTTCGAACGGCCGTGGCTGAAGCTCTGCTTCACCTGGCCCGTCTCCACGGTGCGCTTCAGGCCCAGCGGCGCGCGCGTTCCCAGCTTCGGCTTGTCGGTCGATTCGCTCATAAAGTCCTTCGTATCTCAGTTCGCGCCGACGCGTCCGGCGTGCCCGCAAATGCGGTGCCAAGCCCAGTGTCAGGTCCGATAAAAGCACGCCACCGCTCGAGCGCATGGCGCACACGCGCAGCGGCAGCGCGATCGATCAATGCGATATGTACCACATTCTGCCGCCCAAGCGCCAATGCCAATATGGTCCGGTCGAGAGGAAAAACCAGCCCTTGGGCCGGTTCCGCCCCCTCTTCGCGCCCCGTCCGCCACGCCTGGTCGAGCTTGCGGTTGCCGTCTGTGCCCGCATCGGACGCGTGGATGAGCAAGGCGACTTCGCCCTTGCGGGCCGCAGTCTCGATCTTCTCGGCGCCGGTCAGCAGCGTGCCGGCACGCGCTTCCAGCCCCAGCCGGTCGAGCGCCTGCTGCCGAAGCGCGTCCTCGATCCGGTCGGCGAGGTCGTCCGGCACCGACACCGGCGCCCCCTTGAACGCCCGCGCCAGCGCGCCGCGCAATTTCCCGTTCGCCCGCGCCTTTTCGAGCGCCGCCCGGTCCACCCCGATCCACGCCCCGCGCCCCGGCGCCTTGGCCCGCACGTCCGGAAACAGCGCGCCGTCCGGAGACAGAGCAAGCCGGATCAGCCCGTCCCGAGCGTCATGCTCGCCGGAAAGGATGCACTTGCGCTCGGGCACATGGGCACCGCGCCCCTCCCGTTTGCGCGAGGGGGCGGGGGGCCGTTCGTCAGCCTCTAGCGTGTCATTGGGAGGTGTCCGCAACTGCGTCCTCCCCGCCGGACGCCGCGGGCGCCTCGTCTTCGAACCAGTGGGCGCGCGCGGCCATGATGATCTCGTTGCCCTGCTCGTCCGAGAGGCCGAAGTCGGCGAGGATGCCGCCCTTGTCCTCCGGGCGGTTCGACTCGCGCTGCCGGCGCTGCTCGGGCCGCTTCTTCTGCACCAGCTCGTCGGTGGCGAGATCGGCGAGATCGTCGAGCGTCTTGATGCCCGCCTTGCCGAGCGTCACCAGCATTGCCTCCGTCAAGTAAGGCATCTCCGCAAGCGAGTCCTCGACGCCCATCGCGCGGCGCACTTCGCGGGCGGCTTCCTCCTGGCGCTGCAGCGCTTCGGCGGCGCGGCTCTGGAGCTCGCTTGCAAGCTCGTCGTCGAAGCCTTCGATCGAGGCCAGCTCGTCGAGCTCGACATAGGCGACCTCTTCCAGCGCGCCGAAGCCTTCGGCGACGAGGAGCTGCGCCAGCGTCTCGTCGACGTCCAGTTCCTCCTGGAACAGGGTCGAGCGCTCGACGAACTCGCGCTGCCGCTTCTCGGACGCATCCGCCTCGGTCATGATGTCGATGGCCGAGCCGGTGAGCTGCGAGGCGAGGCGCACGTTCTGCCCGCGCCGGCCGATCGCCAGCGAAAGCTGGTCGTCCGGCACCACCACTTCGATGCGGCTTTCCTCCTCGTCGATGACGACGCGGCTGACCGTCGCCGGCTGCAAGGCGTTGACGACGAAGGTCGCAAGGTCGGGCGACCAGGGAATGATGTCGATCTTCTCGCCCTGGAGCTCCTGGACCACCGCCTGGACACGGCTGCCCTTCATGCCGACGCAGGCGCCGACCGGATCGATCGAGGAGTCATGCGAAATGACGCCGATCTTCGCCCGGCTGCCCGGATCGCGCGCCGCGGCCTTGATCTCGATGATGCCGTCGTAGATTTCGGGCACTTCCTGCGCGAACAGCTTCTTCATGAAGTCGGGATGGGCGCGGGAAAGGAAGATCTGCGGGCCCCTATTCTCGCGGCGTACCGACATGATCAGCGAGCGCACCCGGTCGCCGACGCGGACCACTTCGCGCGGGATCTGCTGGTCGCGGCGGACCACGCCCTCGGCCCGGCCGAGATCGACGACCACGTGGCCGAACTCGACCCGCTTGACGACGCCCGTGATGACCTCGCCGACGCGGTCCTTGAACTCCTCATGCTGGCGCTCGCGCTCGGCGTCGCGGACCTTCTGGAAGATAACCTGCTTGGCGGCCTGGGCGGCGATGCGGCCGAACTCGATCGGCGGCAGCGGATCGACGATATAGTCGCCCACTTCCGCGCCCGGCTGCAGCTTCTCGGATTCCTTGAGGTTCACCTGCTTGAAGTAATCCTCGACCTCCTCGACCACTTCGACGACGCGCCACAGGCGAAGGTCGCCGGTGATCGGATCGAGCTTGGCGCGGATGTCGTTCTCGGCGCCGTAGCGGGCGCGGGCGGCGCGCTGGATCGCGTCCTCCATGGCCTCGATGACGATGGCACGGTCGATCAGCTTCTCGCGGGCGACCGCGTCGGCGATGGCGAGCAGCTCGGCCCGGTTGGCGGTGGGCGGCGCGCTGGCTGCGTTGGTAGCCATGTCAGTCTTCCTCTGCTTCGATGTCAGTGTCTGGGTCTGTGTCTGAAATATCTGCCTGGTCTTCGATCTCGACGACCTCATCCGCGCCTTCGGCGGAGATCGGCGCCGTCGCGGCGATGAGCCTGTCCGTCATGACGAGCTTGGCCGAATGGATCATCGCGAAGGGGAGCTTCGTCGCCCCCAGACCTGCGACGTCCACCGTCACCGTGTCGTCCTCGGCCCCGACCAGATTGCCGGCGAAGACCTTGCGGCCTTCGAGCTTCTCGCCGAGAACGATCCGCGCTTCATGGCCCTTCCAGTCCTCGAAGTCGGCGATCCGGGTCAGCGGCCGGTCGATCCCCGGCGAGGAAACCTCGAGCCGGTACGCGCCCGCGAACGGGTCGCGCCCTTCCGCTTCCATTTCGTCGAGCATTTCGGAGATGCGCCGCGAAAGCCGCGCGCAATCCTCGAGGGTGAGCTGCCGGGTCCTCGGATCCTCGGCCATGATCTGCAGCGTCGGATCGGAGGTCCCGCCGATCATCCGGACGCGCACCAGCTTCAGCCCCTCGGCCTCTGCCACCGGCTCGATCCATCCTTCAAGTGCGGCAAGATCCGCCATATGCGTCTGTCACTCACCTCAGGCATGCAAAAACCAAAACCTCCCCGCTGCCGGCCCCGCCCCCGGGACCAGCCTCAACGTCTAACGATGTCGAGGAGGAAGCGTGCATATAGGCGGGTGGCGGGAGAGGGGCAAGCGGGAATGGCACATTGCGGCTCGCAGCTCTGTCCAGTTTTGCGCAAGCTCGAGCGAACCTGCCAGACTGGCAAGTTGCGCGCAGCTCAGCTAATCTGCTCCTTCGGGAGCGGACATGGTCGATCGGCGCAACGGTGCGGACAAACTTTTTCGGGACGCTGCCCACGATCTGGCCAAGCATCTCCTATTAGGCGTTCTCGCGGCTGCAGCATTTCTGATCGGCATAATAAAGGTCCAAGAGAAATCTAGCCTTTTCGATTGGCCCCTCGCTCTTGCTGCTGTCGCGGGCATAATCATTCTCCGCGCGTCCGCATCGCTCGTAGGAAAGGTTGGGGCAGTTCACGCTCGTGGACGAATCAGGCCTGCTACCGGGAATCGTTTGGCAATACTGCTGCCGCGACTGGTGGGCGACGACGTCGCTGCAAGTCACCGCGAGACCTTGCGCGAGACGATAAGGCGTGACTTGGGGGAGACAGTCGACATCGTCTTATGGCCAGAACAGCTCTTGGCACGGGAAGGGCTCGAAGCCGACGCCGAGGCAGGCGTTCAGGCACAGGCACGCGCGTGGCTGTCCTCCACGAACTGCGACGTAATCGTCTGGGGGCGCGTCCGCGGTCAAGGGGTACTCTCGCTGCGCATCGGCAACGCGACGAGTTTCAAAGATCAATGCACGTATGTGATGACGGGCGAAACTCTTGACATGCCCGAGACATTCACGGGCAACCTGACGGCTGAAATAGTCTCCACTGCAGATGTCGAGGCGGCACTCGCGTGCGACTCGGGAACCTCGCGGATCGCGCAACTGCGTGCTGTCGTGGCCCGCATCGAGGCGCTTCTCGACAAGATATCTTCGCCCGAGATGGCTTTGACGCATTCCCAAATCTTGGCGCGTCTAGGGGAGCAACTGGGAGATTCCACGCTCACGACCCGTGCCGTAGACGCCGCGATTTCCGTCGTTGGGGCATCAAGTGGATCCCTAAGTGAAGAAAGATTACGTAGAGCCAATGCCAATATTGCTTCGATTCTGATGGGCCTTTCCTACAACTCTCTTGACCGATCCACCCTCGACAAGGCGATGGCTTATCTTGTTAAAGCCCGCGCCGCGGCACCGGAAGGCAGTCCCGACATCAATTACGGAATACTCATGGCTATGACCGGCGACCGGGAATTGCGTCGCGACTATGTCGATAAAGCTGTACACGAGTTCCAGCAGATTATTGGCGATGAAGGCAGGTACGACGAAGAGACACTTGGAAAAGCGTATCACAACCTAGGCATAGCATATGCAACTCTCCACGGACTCGGCGGAGATGTGGAGATGCTTGATTGCGCAATTTCAAGCTTTGAGCAGTCGTTGGAGTTCCGTCGCCAAGGATCAAGCCCGCTATACTGGGCAAAAACCAAGACGTGCATTGGAGCCGCACTTACAAAGCGCGGCATCAATCTCAATTCAGTGAAGGATCTTCGACACGCCTTGCACGCATTTGCAGAGGCAAAGCGCGTTTACCAGCAGACTGGAGACCGCGAGAAGAACGCCGAGGTGGCTTACAACATAGGCTGCGCGCGCATGTCCCTTGCTGCTGCTGACCAGAATCAAGCTGGGATACTCAAGGCGATTGAGGATTTGACGTTCGCCGAAGCAGTGTGGGAGGCCGAGCGGGGCGGGAAGTGGATGGGCACTCAGAACGCGCTGGGTCTGGCACATTTGAACTTGGCCGCTCAATCAGCCGATGCTGAGCTCGCCCTTCGTGCCGTCAGCTATTTCCAGACTGGTCGCTCGGTTTTGGAAAAGAGCGCTCACGTTAAAGAGTGGGCCGGAACGAGCGTCAACGAAGCGCGGGCACATATGATCGCTGGAATTCTGACTGAGGACGCAGGGGAACTGGCGAGGGCGCTTGAACTAGCGGAGCAGGCGTTCAGTGCCATATCGGCAGTGGTCGGTCACCCCCTCGTGTACAAGACCAATGCCGCCATCGCCGATATCCTTGTCGCAAGCTACAACCTTGGCGGCGATACCAGCTTGGCTGTACGCGCTGCTAAAATATATGTTCAGCTTGCCGCCGCGTTGAAGTCTGCAGGGGAGCTTGGGGGCTATCTAGAAAAGAGCATCAAGGCTGCGAGTCTGATGATTATCCACTACGATGCGACGAACGAGCCAGCCTCGCTCGCAACGGCCGCTAACATTCTGAGCGAAGTGGAACGTGAGCACGTGGCGGTCTCGGACCATGGCAAAGAGGTGTCGGCGCCTGTGGCTGCCGAACTTCTACGAGCCGAGATCGAGGCGCGGCAGCGTAGAGTCGAGCTAGGCTTTAACTCCACCGCCGTTGACCCTCAGGCCGAGTAAAGCAGCAGGCGGTCGCGGGTGAAGAAAATCTGCTTTGCGGCGCGCCTACGCTACAACGCCGGCTTGGATCACCACGCCGCGGGCGGCGCCGGCACAGGCCGCGACAGATCGAACTCCACCCGGAAGTGCCGCCCGGGCCGCCTGAGCTCATAGGCGAACGTCCGGCCCGGATCGACTTCGATCGCCCAGACATTGGGCACCGACACCGCCCGCCCCGTCCGCTCGAACAACTCGCGCGAAAAGGCGTCGGCGGGGAATTCCTGGCGGCGGCCCGTGCCCGGCCCCGCCGTGTCCCCGCCGTAATTGGAAAGCTCGTCGAGGCTCCCGTCCTCGTGGCGGTGGATGTGCTTGAGGCGCAAGCCCGCGGGCGTGCGGCTCACCACCCAGGTGCGCGAGCGGTTCTCGCCGGCGTGGAAGGGGATGCGCACCTCGTTCTCGGTGCAGGACACGACGTGCATGGTGAGCCGGCTCGCCGCCATTTCGCGGTCGGCTTCGACGGGCGCGCTGGTCACCCGGCCCTCGAACGCGCGTCCGCAAAGCCGCTGGAGCCGGGCGAAGAACTCGCCCTGCGCGCTCGGCGCTTCGGGGACGACGGCGAGGTCGCCGGCCGCGCACGCGCCGAGAAAGGCGGAGGCGGCCGCGGCGGCGGCGAGGAAGAGGGTGCGGGTCATGGCATGGGCCTAGACCGCGCCGCGCCCCTTGGCCAGCGGCCCCGCTTCGGCCTAAGGGGGCGGCACGTCACGACGCCAGGAGCCATCACGATGCGCCTTTCCGCCCGCCTCGCCTTCACCGCCGCAATCCTGTCCCTCGCCGCCGCCTGCACCGGCGGGGGCGAAGGCGTCGACACCGCTAACGGCAATGCGTCGGCCGCGCCCGGCACGCCGGCCGCCGCGGGGCGCCCGTTCCAGGTCGAAGTGCTCGGCAATTTCGACGCCCCCTGGGCGATGGCCTTCCTCCCCAACGGCACCCTGCTCGTCACCCAGCGCGGCGGCGGGCTCAAGCTGCGCACCCATTCGGGCGCCACGCTCGACGTCGGCGGCGTGCCGCAGGTCGACGCAGGCGGGCAGGGCGGCCTCGGCGACGTCGTCATCCACCCCGATTTCCGCCAGAACAGCTTCGTCTACCTGAGCTGGGTCGAAGCGGGCCCTGGCGACACGCGCGGCGCCGTCGTCGGCCGCGGCCAGTTCATCCGCACCGAGGACGGCGCGAACCTCAGCAACGTCCAGATCATCTGGCGCCAGTCCCCCAAGGTGACCGGCCGCGGCCATTTCGGCCATCGCCTCGCCTTCGGGCCGGACAACATGCTCTACATCACCAACGGCGACCGCCAGAAGTTCGAGCCGGCGCAGGACCCCGCCCAGCATCTCGGCAAGATCGTCCGCATCCGCGACGACGGCTCCACTCCGCCCGACAATCCCTGGGCGGCGCAGGGCGGAGTCACCGCCCAGCTCTGGACCACCGGCCACCGCAACCCGCTCGGCCTCGCCTTCGATTCGCAGGGGCGTCTCTGGCAGCACGAAATGGGTCCCAAGGGCGGCGACGAGTTCAACCTGATCGAGCGCGGCCGCAATTACGGCTACCCGATCGTCTCCAACGGCAGCCATTATGACGACCGCGACATTCCCGATCACCCGACCCGCCCCGAATTCCGCGCGCCGATCCTGTCCTGGAACCCGGCGATCTCGCCGGCCGGCCTGATGATCTATTCGGGCCGGCTGTTCCGCCAGTGGCGCGGCGACGCGTTCATGGGGGGCCTGTCGGGCGAAGCCCTGCTCCGCATCGACTTGAACGGCGCGACCGCGCGCGAAGGCGACCGCTGGCCGATGGCGGCCCGCATCCGCGAAGTGGAGGAAGGCCCGGACGGCGCCATCTATGTCCTGGAGGACAGCCGCAACGGCACCGGAGGCCGCCTGCTGAAGCTCACGCCCGCCGGCTGAGGCGCCAAAGCGAGGATGGGGAGGGCGTCCGCCTCACGCCCGCAACCCGTCGGGCCGCAGCATCGCCGCAAGGTCCGCGAGGTTTGTAAGCGGACGTTCGTGCGCTAGGCTGGCCCAATGGCATTCGCCGCGACCGTCGGGATGAAAGCATTGCCGGCGGTGCTGTTGGTGCTCGCCGGGTGCGAAGGTGCTGGCGGGGAGCGCCGCGCCGCGCAATCTCAGCCTCTCGATGGCGGCTACGCGCTCCAACGCTCGGGGGGCGCCGACGACGACAGGATGATGGCGGACGATCCCTGCTGGCGGCGCGAGCAAGGCGGCTGGCACCGCAGCATAGGCCACTGCGAGGAGATGCTTCCCGCTCAACCGATCGTGGGTGTCCTGGTCCTGGGATTCGAGGAGGCAAGCTTTTTCCCCGGCGCAACGACCATCCCGGATCCCAACGATCCCCGGCGCTACCGCGTGGAACTCGAAATCGACGTCGACCGGGTCACGGCGCTGGCAGAGTTGGCGGGAAGCATCCCCGAGCGCCCTTCCTACCAGGCTTATCGGGTCCGGTTCACCGGAAGGCGGACCAGATACCCTCTCAACATCGATTGCGATGGCGGCCGGACCTATGTCTTCATCGCAGACCGGGTTCATGAGGCCCGTTACCTCGGTGCCATGCCCGATCCCGATCTCGATCTCTTGACGCCGCGGTCCGACACCCCGTTCGCCCGAAGCGGTGAGGGCGGGAAGATCGGGCAGATGGAAGACCAGGCTTTGGCAGCCTGCTTTGGCCGGTGAGCGTCCGCGATGGTTCCACACGCCATGCTCGTGAATACCATGCCTCGCGTCGGCCTCCTGGCGACATGGACAGGCAGGCAGGAAAAGAATGGGGCGCCGAAGCGGACGGCGGCATCGGCGCGGGTCCGGACCGCGCGGCGTGAATTACCGCCGCCGGTACCTGAAATACCAGACTTCGTGGTCCTTGCGGCGCGCCTTGGCTTCGTAGCGAGTCTCCGGCCAGCCGCCGGGGCGCACGAGGAAGTCCTTCGCGCTTTCCGCCAGCCATTCGAAGTCGGCCCGGGCGTTCATCACCATCATCGACCAGCGGCAATAGGTCGGGTCGTCCGTGCCGAGCCGGAACTCGCCGCCCGGCTTCAATTTCGCCGCGATCATGTCGAGCGGCCCGTGATTGACCATCCGGCGCTTGGCGTGCCGCGCCTTGCGCCACGGGTCCGGGTGGAGGAGGTAGACGAAGCTCAAGGCACCGTCCGGCACCCGCTCCAGCACCTCCAGCGCATCGCCCATGTGGAGCCGCACGTTGGCAAGGCGCTGCTCGCGCACATGGCTGAGCGCCCCGACCACTCCGTTGAGGAAGGGCTCCGCGCCGATCAAACCGTGGTCGGGGAGGAGGTCGGCGCGATAAGCGAGATGCTCGCCCGATCCGAAGCCGATCTCGAAATGAAGCGTGCGCTCGTCTCCGAAGAGCGTGCGGCTGTCGACCGGCCCGGCCTCCGGCACCTGGATGGCGGGAAGCAGTTCCTCGAGCAAGGCCGCCTGGCCGAGGCGCAGCTTGTGCCCCGAGCGGCGGCCGTAGAGGCGGCGGATGGTGGCCGGATCGTTCATCGGCGTCGCGCTTAAACAAGCCCCCGCGCCCCGCCAAGCCGCCAGACACTTTCCTCCCGTACCGCGCGCGTTCAGCCGCGCGCGCTTAGAGGGGCGGGAGAAGAGGAGCGGGCATGAAGAGGATCGTTTTCACGGCCGCCGCGGCCGCCGCCGCCGCGCTGGCGGTCACGCCCGCCGCGGCGACGCAGGGCCTGAACTGCCGCCCGGTGACCGGCACCGGTCGGCGATCGACATCGTGACCGGCTTGGGCCTCGTGAGCGTCAGCGTCACCGAGCACGGGGCGACCCTCTCCACGATGGACCCCGGCGCGCGCCTTGCCGCGCGGCAGAACTGGTTCGACGAGGAGCGGGTCTGGATCGATCTCACCGATCCCAACCACATGCGCGACGAGGGCAAGCTGCGCCTCCAATATGTCGGCCGCGGCCGCGCCCGGCACCTGGCGGGCACGTTCGTCCGGGGCGGCCGGCTCACCCGCGTCCGCTGCGAAGAGAGCTGACCCTTCCCTCCCGCGCCCGTTTCGGCCACCTTCGCGGCGGGAGGGACGCGCATGATCACCGACATTCTCACCGCCTCGGCCGTGCAGGCCGCCGCGGGCGGCTTCGACGTCGAAGCGGCGACGCGCGCCTATCTCGACACGCTCCAGGGCGCCGCCCGCGAACGCTCCGACGATTATTTCGAAGGCGGCTACTGGCTCCTTCTCTGGGGCACCATGGTCGCGGTCGCCTCTTCCTGGGTCATGCTGCGCTTGCGCTGGTCGGCGGCCTGGAGCCGCTGGGCGGGGCGCATCACCCGGCGCCGCTGGCTGCAGCCGGCGCTCTACGCGCTCCCCTTCGTCCTCGTCTCCACCCTGATCGTGCTGCCCTGGACAATCTACACCGGCTGGTGGCGCGACAAGCACTACGGACTCATGAACCTGTCGATCGGCGGCTGGGCGGCCGAGCAGGCGATCGGGCTCGCCATCGGGATCGCGACGACCGCAATCCTTCTCGCAATCGTCTATACCGTCATCCGCAAGGCGCCGCGGAGCTGGTGGCTTTGGGCGAGCGGCACGATGGTCGCCTTTCTCGCCGTCATGATCCTGCTCTCGCCGGTCTTCATCGCGCCGCTCTTCAACGAATACCGGCCGATGGAGGCGGGTCCCTTGCGCGACGAGATCATCGCCATGGCCCGCGCCCACGACGTGCCCGCCGAGCATGTCTACGTCTTCGATCAGTCGCGCCAGCACAACCGCATCTCGGCAAACGTGTCCGGCCTCGGCCCGACGATCCGCATCTCCTCGAACGACAATCTCTTGCGCCGCGGCTCGCCGGCTGAAGTGAAGGCGGTGATGGGCCACGAGCTCGGCCATTACGTGCTCGGCCACGTGACGCGGCTGTTCCTCGTTTTCGGCTTCATCATCCTCGCCGGCTTCTTCCTGGTCTGGTGGCTGGCGCCGAAGATCCTCGCGCGGCGCGGCGAAGGCTGGGGGGTTCAGGGCGTCGCCGATCCCGCCTCGCTCCCCCTCCTTTCGGCCATCTTCTCCGTCTACATCCTCCTCGCGACGCCGCTCCTCAACAGCCTCGTCCGCACCAATGAAAGCGCGGCCGACGCCTTCGGCCTCGAGGCGGCGCGCGAGCCCGACGGCTTCGCCTCAACCGCGATGAAGCTCTCCGAATATCGCAAGATCGAGCCGTCGCCGCTCGAGGAGGCGATCTTCTTCGATCACCCCTCCGGCCGCACCCGGGTCCGCATGGCGATGGAGTGGAAGGCCCGCCACCTTGCCGAGCTCCCGCCCGAGCAGCGCGGCATCGTCAGGCCGCCGCCCCCCGCGCCCGCTCCCGCGGGGCCGTCAGGGCGATGACCATGCCGAGCAGTGCGAGTTCGCCGCCGCCGATTGCGAGGAGGCTCCACTTGTAATCTTCCGCGACGGTCGAGATCGCCATGGCGACGACCGGGATGATCAGGCTCGAATAGGCCGCCTTGCCCGGCCCAACCGCGCGCATGATCCCGAAATAGAGCGTGAAGGCCGCCGCCGATGCGAACAGGCCGAGATAGACGAGCCCGATCCAGTATCCCGCCCGCGCCTCGACCACCGGCGGCCCGAACCACAGCCAGGCAAGCAGCGCATTGCCGATCACGCCGTAGAACATGCCCCATGCCAGGTTGGTGGCGACCGGACGCGCCTTCATCGCAGCGCCCGCCTGCAGCACGTTGGCGGCCGAGGCGGAGAGGACGCCGAGCAAGGTAAGCCCGATCCCGACCGCCACTTCGCCGGAACTCGCCGGGCTGGCACGCATTTCCTGAACGAACAGCAGGGCGACGCCCGCGCAGGCGACCAGCGAGCCGAGCACGAACCGAGCCGTCACCCGGTGCTTCAGGAACAGCCAGGCGAGCGCGCTGTTCGGCACCATGAGGAGCGCGAAGACGACGGCGACGAGCCCGCTCGTCACGTAAAGCTCGGCCGCATAGACGAAGTTGAAGTTGAGGACGAACTGCGGAACGCCGAACGCCGCCGCGAGCGCGTGGCCTTTCCAGTCCATCCTGAGCGGCGCGCCGGTGGCGAGCGCGTATGCGAACATCGCCGCCCCGGCGATCACGAAGCGATAGGTGACCGACCAGGTCGGCGGCACGGGGCCGAGCTGGTCCTTGATGACGATCCAGGTCGATCCCCAGATGAGGATGATGAGCGCGAAGGCGAAGAGGACCTTGGGGTCGCGAAAGCCGCACCCTTCCTCCGTCACAGTGCCCGGATCGCGGCGGCGAGACGGTCGACCGCGTCGAGGTCCGAATCCCAGCTCGTCACCAGCCGTGCTTCGCCCGGGCCCCAATCGTAGAAGTCGAAGCCCTGGCCGCGCAGGCGCTGCGCCTCTTGCTCCGTCACCCGCACGAACACTTCATTGGCCTCGACGGGGAGCACCAGCCGCTCCGCCCCCGCCGCTTCGGCGAGCCGCCGCGCCGCTTCGTTCGCCTGGCGGGCGTTGCGAAGCCACACCTCGCCGTCCAGCATCGCCAGCACCTGGGCGGCGAGGTAGCGCCCCTTGGACATGAGCTGCCCCGCGCGCTTGCGCCTGTAGAGCGTCGCGGCGGCGAGCTCCTTGCGGAAGAAGATCAGCATCTCCGCGGACATCCCGCCATTCTTGACGAAGCCGAACGAAAGCGCGTCCACCCCCGCCTTCCAGGTCAAGTCCGCCGCCGTGCAGCCCACGGAGGCCACCGCATTGGCGAAGCGCGCGCCGTCGACATGGAAGCCGAGCCCGCGCTCCCGGCACAAGGCGCCGAGCGCCGCCGTCTCGTCGGGCGTGTAGACGAGGCCGTATTCGGTCGCATTGGTGATCGAAAGCGCGTGCGGCTGGACCTGGTGGACGTCGTCGCGAATCGTCGCCAGCGCGGCGGTCACGCTCTCGGGCCTCACCTTCGCGCCTGCGCCTTCCGCCAGGACGAGCTTGGCGCCGTGCGTGTAGAATTCCGGCGCGCCGCATTCGTCGTTCTGGATATGGGCGTCGCGGTGGCAGACGATCGAGCCGTGCGGCGGGCAGAGCGCGGCCAGCGCAAGGCTGTTCGCCGCCGTCCCCGTCGCCACCCACAAGGCCTCGACCTCCGTTCCGAACAATTCGGAAAAGCGCGCCGAAAGGCTGCGGCTCATGGCGTCGCCGTCATAAGCGGTGTCGAGGCTGTTGGCGGCGGCGATCGCGGCCATCGCCTCGGGGCAGACGGCGGCGGCATTGTCGGAAAAGAAGCGCATCCGCGGCGCCTTAGACTTGCCGCCGCCGAGGTCAATGCGCGATTGGCCAAACCGCCGCCGCCGCGGCGAGGCGGCTCAGTTCCGGCGCGGCGGCCCGTCGCGGGCGGCCGCCGGTGCCCCGGCCCGCGGCAGGTCCGGAAGCCGCCAGATCACCCGCTGCGCACGGCCGGTGCAGGCCGACGCCGCGCCGCCGCTACGCCCGGGGCCGAAGCGAAAGGCGCCGATCCGCTCGGCCGTCACGGCGTCGAACAGTCCGGCCGGCGCGGAAAGGATCATCCGCATGGACGTCAGCCGTCCGTCCTTCCCGACTCCATATTCGACGACGGTGAGGCCGCGCATTCCGTTTTCGAGCGGGAGCGGCGGGAAGTCGTCGTCGCTGATCGATCCCTCGACAATGGTGGGCGCTTCCTCAAGCATGATGCACGACCCCGCGGGCGTCCCGGCCGTGCCATAGGCGCTGCGGGCGCCGCCGCCGTCGCCATTGGACTGGAGAAGGGCGCCGAGCCGCATCAGGAGCGCGCGCCGCCGCGGGTCGGCCGGACCCCCCGGAAAGCGCGCCGCCAGCCGCTCGATCGCCAGCCGCTTCGTGTCGTCGGGAAGGCCGCGGTCCCAGGTCAGCCAATCGACGAGAAAGGCGTAGCCGCGCTCGGGGGGGAGGGCGTCGAGCACGGCCGGGGCGCCGGCGCGGTGGCGGCGAACCGCCTCCTCGTAGCTGGGGGCGGCGCTCCCTTCCCTGTAGAGCCGCTCGAGCGCCAACGGCCCGATCGCCTCGTCTGCGCCGCCGATCCGGCGCATTGCGGCGGTGACCGAGTCCCGCAAGGCCAGGGCTTCGTCCGCCAATCCCTCGCCGCCCGCCGCTTCGCCCGCCGCCTCGTCCTCCGCGGTGAGCCAGCCGCCGAGGTCCACGCGCAGCGGAATGAGGCCGGGATGGTTCGGGCCGAGCCTTCGCTCCGCTTCGCCGATCCTCAGCGCAAGCGCCTCGGCGCTGCGTTCGCCGAAGCTGAAGAACAGCCCGCGCGCCGCGAACCAGCGCGCGAACGCAAGCTCGCCCATGTCGACAGGAAAATCGGCGATCGGTACGGAGCGGCAGCGCAGCGTCAGGACCGTGCCCGAGGCCGGCTCGCCGGCCTGCGCAAGGAGCTCCGCCCCGGCGAGCGCCTGGAAAAAGGCCGCGGCGGCGGCGGGGCGGCTCGCGGCGACCGGCTCGACGACCGTCCCGACAGGGCCGGGGGCGTGCACGGCGAAGGTGGCGTGATCGGCCGGCGTGAGCCCGCCGTCGCCGCAGACGGGAATCCGCTCCGATGCGTCGGCGGCGAGCTCGGACGTGCTTGCGCCAGCGACGTTCAGCATCGCCGCCGCGGCACCGTGATCCCCCCGCTCCGCGGCAAGGGCGGCGCGGACCAGCGCGATGCGCAGCGGCGCGAGGTGGTGCGCGGCAAGCGCGGCGGAAAGCATCCAGGCGCGGTCGGCGGCCGCGGCGGCGCCGGCCCGGTCGCCGAGCAGCGAATGGGCTTGGGCGGCGAGCGTCTCGGCCTCGAAGGCGGCGGGGCCCGCGGCGGCGCCCGTGCGCAGCGGCTGCACCCGCGCCAGCGCCGCGCGCGGATCGTCCAAAAGCAGCGCGCGCGCTTCCGCCAGCGACGCGGCGGCGGCTTCGCCCGCGCTCATGCCGGCGCGGTCGAGGCGCCGGAGGACGGCGAGGGCGGCGGCGCGGTCGCCCCTGCGCGTCTGCGCTTCGGCGAGCCCGATCGCCGCCGCCCGCCGCTGCGCCGCCGGGACCGATGCGTGCTGCGCCTGCTCGAAATAGGCGACCGCATGATCGAAGTGGCCGCGCCGCAGGTAGAGACGCCCGGCAATTCCGCTCAGCAGGGGATCGGGCGCCAGCGCCGCGCCCGCGCGCAGCCGCCGTGCATCGACCATCTCGTCGTAGAGTCGCGCGGCCTCGGCGAGCCGTCCGGCGGCGAAGGCCGCTTCGAAGCGCGCAAGCGCGGCGGGCTCCTGCGCCGCGACGGGGCCGGCCGCCGCGATTCCCGCCGCCGCCGCCAGTATCCAGCGCTTCATAAGCTCACCCCCCGCCGTTCGATCGCGGCGCAGCATCCGCATAAAGCCGGGCGAATCCAGCTTAAAATGAAGACGGGGGCGTCTCCGCGGCGACCTTTCCTTAACCTCGTTTTAGGGAGGAGGGGCTAGGAACGAAGACAAGGATCGACAGGGAAAGAGGCGATGGGCGTAGAGAATTTCGTAAAGGCAGTGACCGTCCCGAGCGCGCGCCAGGCCAAGCGCGCGCGCGTTCTCCTCGCCGGGCGCCTCCAGACGCCGCTCGGAGAATATGACGCGCGCCTTCGCGACATTTCGAAGATGGGCGCGCTGGTCGAATGCTGCAGCGTGCCGCAGGTCGGCTCCGAAGTGGTGTTTTCGCGCGGCCAGACGGTGGTCCCCGCCCGAGTCGCCTGGACCGCGGCGGGCCGCGTCGGGCTCGAATTCCATTATCCGATCGACGAAAACGAAGTGCTGGTGCAGCTCAAGAAAGCGCCGAGCGGCGGACACGCGCAGCGCTTCCGCCGGCCGGGCCTCAACGAAGGCCTCCAGGAAGACGATCTGCAGCGCGCCCGCGCCTGGGGCGTGACCGTCGGCATCGCCCTTCCGGACGGGTTTTAGAGGGAGGTCGCGATGGACGCCTGGGGCGCTCACTGGCAGCCGGGTTCGGACGACGCGAGCGCGTCTTTCGACCTCGAGATCGCGACGCCGCCGCCCACCGCCGCCGCCGCCACCGCGCGAATCGCCGAGCGGGTCGAAGTGTCGTTCGGCGCGGCGCTGCGCCAGCGGGGCGCGAGCGGCGTGTCCGTCCAGATCGCCGATCTTTCCACCAACGGCTTCCGCGTCGCCACCCATCTCGAGCTTCAGTCCGGCACAGACGTCTGGCTGCGCCTCCCCGGCCTCGAGCCCTGTCATGCCCGAGTGGCCTGGAATCGCGGCCATTTTGTCGGCTGCGAGTTCGTCCGGCCGCTTCATCCCGCCGTGCTCCAGATGATCGTCCGCAAGGCCGGCGGCTAGCCGCCCCGCTTGCGCGCCGGATCGTTCCGGAGTGCCCTGTGGTGGATTCGGCGAATCGCCTGACCTGTGTTAGACACCCGCCCCGGGGAGCGCCTGGGGAGGCTTGGTTTGATGGAATCGGATCACCGTTACTACGTGCGCAGGGCTTCGGAAGAGCGGCGCGCCGCCGAGCGGGCGATCACCGCCGCCGCGCGCGAACGCCACCGCGAACTCGCCACCCTCTTCGCCTCCAAGGCCGAGCAGCGCGCCGCCCAGCGAGTCCAGCTCGCCTCCTGAGCCGAGCCGCACAGCCGTCATCCTTCCTTGACCGCGACCAGCTCGTAGACGGCATTCTTGTAGAAGATCCGCTTGAAGAGGTCGCCGGCGTGGCGCGGCTTCAGGGTACGGCCTTCGCGCTTCGCCGCGTCGATGTCGGCGCCTTCGCTCACCGTGCGAAGCGGCTGGCCGGCGAACAGCCGCCCGGCCGCCGACGGAGTCAGGTGCACGGTGTGATCGGCGAACGGGCCGATCTCTCCCGGCAGCCCCAGCGACTGCCAGACGGCGTGCGCGCCCGCCGCCGCCGCGTAGAACGGGTGGTGGACGTTGACCGTGAAGTAGAGCAGCCCGCCCGGCGCCAGCACGCGCACCATCTCGGCCGCGATCCGCGCGGGGTCCTCGGCGTGGTCGACGACATTGTCGGACATGACGATGTCGAAGGCGCCGTCCGCAAACGGCAGGTTCTCGCCGCCCGCCGCGACGGTGCGCACGCCGCGGTGCCAGGGGAAATGCGGCCGGAACGCGTCGGCGAGCGGATCGACGCCGACGCCGTTTTCCGCGCCGAAGAAGAAGACGTGCCCGGTCACGCCGGAGCCGACTTCGAGGAGCTTCACGTCCGGTCCGAACGGGCGGATCGCCTCGAGCCGCTTGCGCAGAGCGAGCGAACGCTCCGTCAGCTCGGGGATAAGCGTGTCGGCCTTGGCGTTGAGCCGCTCGGTCTTGGCGCGGATATAGTCGAGCTGCCGCTCGAGCGCCCGCTTTGCACGCCGGCGTGCCGCAGGTGCCTGGTCGCTGCTCATGGGGCGGGGCGAATGGTGCTGCCGGTGAGGATTGAACTCACGACCTCAGCCTTACCAAGGATGCGCTCTACCACTGAGCTACGGCAGCATCACCATTTCGCGGAAGCGGCGCTATGGCCGCGCACCGGCGCCCCTGTCAAGGCGACTTGCGCCCCGCCGCGCCGAACGCCTAGCGCTGGAGCGATGAGCAAGCCCGAAGACGACCGCAAGCAGCGCCTCGCCGAAGCGCTCCGCCAGAACCTGCGCCGCCGCAAGGCCCAGGCGCGCGGGGACGAGGCTCCGCTTGGTCCCCCTCCCCGTCCCGGGGAGGATTAAAGAGGCCGGCACGCCTCGGTGAGCCACTTCCGTGCCTCGCCGTCCACGAGCGGCCCGACGATCTTCAGCACCTCGGCGTGATAATCGTCGAGCCAGGCGCGCTCCTCAAGCGTCAGCATCTCCGCCGCGATCAGACTGCGGTCGATCGGCGCGAAGGTCAGCGTCTCGAAGCCCAACGTCTTCTTCTCCGCGCCTTCGACCTCCACCGGCACGACCAGGATCAGATTCTCGATCCGGATGCCGTATTCGCCCGCTTTGTAGAAACCGGGCTCGTTCGACAGGATCATGCCGGCTTTCAGCGGCTCATCGCCGCCCGACTGGCTGCTCCCGGCGGGCGAGATGCGCTGCGGCCCCTCGTGGACGGAGAGGAAGCTCCCGACGCCGTGCCCCGTCCCGTGCGCGTAATCGAGGCCCGCCGACCAGAGGAACTGGCGCGCGAAGCTGTCGAGCTGGCTGCCGCGCGTCCCTTCGGGAAAGACCGCGCGGGAGACCGCGATATGGCCCTTCAGCACCCGCGTGAACCGGTCCCGCATCTCGGCCGTCGGCGTGCCGATCGCGACCGTGCGGGTCACGTCCGTCGTCCCGTCCGGATACTGCCCACCCGAATCGACGAGGTAGAGCGAGTCCGTTTCCAGCGGCCGGTTGGTTTCCTCGGACGCCCGGTAATGGACGATGGCGCCGTTCGGCCCGGCGCCCGAAATCGTATCGAAGCTGGTGTCGCGAAGGTCTCCGCAGGCGCGGCGGAATTCCAGGAGCTTGTCGGAAGCCTTGAGTTCGTCGAGCCCGCCCTTCGGTGCCTCGACAGAAAGCCAGTGAAGGAAGCGCACGAGCGCGCCCCCGTCCCGCGCCTGCGCCGCCCGGTGGCCCGCGACCTCGACGTCGTTCTTGATCGCCTTGGGAAGCACGGCCGGATCGCGCTTCGACACCACCTTCGCGCCGCCCGCCTCCAGCGCCTCGAAGATCGCCGCCACCGCCCGCTCCGGATCGGCGACCACCGTCTTGCCGGACAGCGATCCGAGATAAGGCGCGAACGCATCGCGATCGTGGACGCGCACGCCGTTACCCAGATGCTGGCGCACGTCGTCGCCCACTTTCTCGGGCGCGGCGAAGAGGTCCGCCGTCCCGTCCTCGTGGACGATGGCGAAGGAGAGGGCGACCGGCGTATGCTCGACGTCCGCGCCGCGCACGTTGAACGTCCAGGCGATCGAATCGAGCGCGGAAAGCACCGCCGAATTCGCACCCTGCGCCTTCAGCCAGTCCGCCATCTCCTGGCGCTTGGCGGCCGAGGATTTCCCCGCAAGCCCGTCCGGATGGACGATCAGCCGCGCCTTGGAAGGCTCCGGCTTGTCAGCCCAGACCGCGTCGATGGGATTGCGCCCGACTGCGACCAGCTCGGCGCCCTTCTCCTCCAGCGCCGCCTTCGCGCGCTTCACCCAGTCCTTCGTATGCAGCCACGGATCGTAGCCGATCCGCCCGCCGCCGGGCGCATGCTCCTTGAGCCATTCCGCCATGCTGGTCTCTGGCACCGACTGGAACGACCAGTGGCGCCCGTCCACCTGCTCGCGCACCTGGAGCGTGTAGCGCCCGTCGGTGAAGATCGCCGCTTCCTCCGGCAAAACCACCGCCGAGCCGGCAGACCCCTGGAAGCCCGTCAGCCATTGCAGCCGCTGTGCATAGCTCCCGACATATTCGCTCATATGCTCGTCGGTCAGCGGCACGACGAAGCCGTCGAGCCGCTCCGCCTTCAGTTGCTCGCGAAGGGCCTGGAGCCGCGCTTCGAAGGTGGACATTGCAGGGTCTCCGCTTGCTTCAACCGTTCGGGCTGAGCTTGTCGAAGCCCTGTCCTTCCTTCGCTTCTTTACCTCGAGCCGGCAGAAGGGCAGGGCTTCGACAGGCTCAGCCCGAACGGAGTTCAGCTCCGCTTCCTAGCTGTTCTCCCGGACGCCGCAACGCAGAAAGACCGCATGACGAAGCTTCCCGAGCCGCCCCGCGCCGAGCAGCGCCCCTACAGCTACGAGCGCCACGGCGTGACCGTGGAGGATCCCTGGCACTGGCTCCGCGACCCCAACTACCCGAACGTCACCGACGAGGACGTGCTCGGATATCTGAAGGCCGAGAACGCCTATTTCGAAGCCGCGATGGCGCCGCACCGGCCGCTCGTCGAAGCGCTGTTTCAGGAGATGAAGGGGCGCATCAAGGAAGACGACCGCTCGGTCCCGGCCAAGGACGGCGATTTCCTCTATTGGTGGGCGTTCGAGGAAGGCGCGCAGTACAGGAAGTGGTGGCGCAAGCCTGTGCGCGGCGGCGGCGACCAGCTCATCTTCGACGAGCCCGCCGAAGCCGCCGGCCGGGATTATTTCCGCCTGGGTGCGATGCGGGTGAGCCCCGACGGCCGCTACGCCGCGACCCTCGTCGACGACGACGGCTCCGAGCGCTTCAAGCTGCGCATCCGCGACCTCGAGAGCGGCGCCGACCTCGAAACCGTCACCGAAGCCGGCATCGGCAATGTCGAGTGGAGCGCCGGCTCCGACGCCATCCTCTTCACCGAAGTGAACGAGAATTGGCGAAGCTACCGCGCCCGCCTCCACCGCCTCGGCCGCCCGGTCGCGGAGGACGTCACGATCTACGAGGAGACGGAGGATCCCGGCTTCTCCGTCTCCGTCGGCAAGAGCCACGACAAGAGCCTCTTTTTCATCTCATCGGGCGACAACAGCGCGACGGAAGTGCGCTTCGTCCCGTCTTCCGATCCCGCCGCCGATCCGGTGCTGATCGCGCGGCGCCGGCCCAACGTCACCTACGGCGCCGACGCCGCCCACGGCCGCCTCTGGATCCTCGCCAATGACGAGCATCTGAACTTCCGCCTCGCCCAAGCCGACCCCGCCGCGCCCGGCGAGTGGACGACGGTGATCCCTGGCTCGGACACCGTCTACATGCGCGGCCTCACGGCCTTTCGCGACCACCTCGTCATCGAAGAACGCCTCGCCGGCCTCGACCAGATACGCCTCCGCACCTACGCGGGCGAAGAGCGCCGCATCGCCTTTCCCGAAGCGAGCTACACCGTCTCGCTCGGCAGCAACGCCGATTTCGCCCCCGCCGCCTACCGCCTCGGCTACGCCTCGATGGTGACGCCCGGCACGGTGTTCGATTACCACCCCGCCGAGGACCGCTTGGAAACCCTCAAGGTCCAGGAAATCCCCTCCGGCTACGAGGCCTCGCAGTACGAGACCGAGCGGCTGATGGTCCCCGCCCGCGACGGCCGCGAAGTTCCGGTCTCCGTTGTCTACCGCAAGGGCTTCCCCCGAGACGGCTCGGGCAAGGTCTATCTCTACGGGTACGGCGCCTACGGCCACGCCATCCCGCCCGGCTTCTCCGTCTCCCGAATGAGCCTGCTCGACCGCGGCTTCGCCTGCGCCATCGCCCACATCCGCGGCGGCGACGACTTGGGCTATTGCTGGTTCCTCGACGGCAAGCTCGAAAAGCGCACCAACAGCTTCAACGATTTCGTCGACGCCGCGAAGGGCCTGATCGCGAGCGGCTTCGCCCGCCCGGGCCGAATCGCCATCCAGGGCGGCTCGGCCGGCGGCGAGCTGATGGGCGCGGTGGTGAACTCGGACCCGGAACTCTGGGGCGCCGTCGTCGCCGACGTCCCCTTCGTCGACGTCCTCGCCACCATGCTCGACGACACGCTTCCCCTGACGCCCGGCGAATGGCCCGAATGGGGCAATCCCATCGAGGACGAAGCCGCCTTCCGCCTCATCCGGAGCTACAGCCCCTACGACAACGTCAGGGCGCAGCCTTATCCCCCGATGCTGATCACCGGCGGCCTGAACGATCCCCGCGTCACCTATTGGGAGCCCGCCAAATGGGCCGCGAAGCTGCGCGCCACAAAGACCGACGACAACCTCCTCCTCCTCAAGATCAACATGGGCGCCGGCCACGGCGGCAAGTCCGGCCGCTGGGACAGCTTGCGCGAGACGGCGGAGGCCTGGGCCTTCATCCTCACGCAGATGGGCGACTAGAGGGCAACGCGAGTAGGACACGCTCAGAGCCCCAAACCCGTTCGGGCTGAGCCTGTCGAAGCCCTGTCCTTCTTCGGGCGCCGCAAGGAAAGGAAGGGCAGGGCTTCGACAAGCTCAGCCCGAACGGGGTAGGGGAGGCGGATGCAGTCCTTCACCCGCACCATCACCGCCACCCACGCCGACATCGACGAGCTCGGCCACGTCAACAATGCCGTCTGGGTCCGCTGGATCCAGGATCTCGCGACATCCCACTGGGAAGCCGTCGCCGCGCCCGAGCATCACGCGGCCTATTTCTGGGTCGTGACCCGGCACGAGATCGATTATCTGCGCGCGGTCCTCCCCGGCGAGACGGTGACGGGACGCACCTGGGTTCCCGATCCGCCGCGCGGCGCCCGCTTCGACCGGCACATGGAATTCGTCGGCGAAGACGGAAAACCGCGGGTCAGGGCGGTCACCACCTGGGCGATCGTCGACCGCGCCACCGGCCGTCCTTTGCGCGTTCCCGCGGAGGTCGCGGCCCCCTTCATCGCCTCCTAGATGGAGGCGCGGCGCCGCGTGGACGTTGCACCGTTGCAACACGCCTTTCAAGAAGCTGTAATGAGCCGACAAATTCGCGCGACTCGCGGCGAGAGTTGCGCCATTGTCCCGCGCAATTCGTAAAAGGGGATGATCGATGAAGAAACTCTGCCTGCTTGCCCTTCCGCTGCTCGCCGTCGCTCTGCCGTCGCAGGCCGCCGCGCAGGATGCCGACACCGCCACCGGCGGCGTCCGCATCGACCTTCTGGCCGGCTTCGACAGCGTCCGCGCGGACGTTGAAGGCGACGGCGGCGACGAAACCTTCCGCGGCGCCGTCTACGGCGTCGGCGTCGGCTACGACATGCCTCTGGGCTCGGTCCAGTTCGGCGTCGACGCCGAGGCGACCTTCACCACCACCGACCGCACCATCGCCGCGGGCGAGCTGGCGCTGGGCCGCGACCTTTACGTCGGCGGCCGCATCACCGGCCACGTTTCCAACAACGTCGCGGTCTACGGCAAGGTCGGCTACACCAACCTCGCCATCCGCACCGATCTCAATACGGGTCAGACGGTTCCGGATCTCGACGACGTTCGCGGCACGCTGAGCGGCGCCCGCGCCGCCGTCGGCATCCAGATCTCGGCCAGCGACGACGACGAACAGGACGTCTATTACGGCATCGAGGCGCGCTATTCGAACTACGAAGCCGGCGTCACGCGCCGCCAGGCGATGCTGGTGATCGGCGCCCGCTTCTAAGCGGTTTCGCCTTTCCACACGCGTTCCGTAAAAAAGCCCGGCTGCCCAAAGAGGGCGGCCGGGCGTTTCTTTTCCGCTTCGGTTTCAGAAGCGCTGCACGGCCTCGACGATCGCCGGAAAGGCGCGGCCGCCGACGGCGAAGCCCATGTGGCTGCAGCCCAACTCCAGCTCCGCGTCGCGCTCCTCGGGCCGCCCCCGGGCGCCCTCGACCGCGACGATGCCGTCGCGCCGCGACCAGATCGCCAGCGTCGGCACCGGGGGCTTCCTGGCCGGGTCGTTGTCGATCGGCGGCGCGTTGACCGGATGGGCCGCCACCCACTCGTAGAGCCGCCAGACATTGTTGTTGCGCCGGCGGTCGCCCGAAAAGGGGGAGCCGAGGGTCACCACCTTGGCGACGAGGTCCGGCCGCTCCTGCGCCACCACGCGGGCGTAAAGGCCGCCGAGGCTCCAGCCGACGAGAATCACCTTTTCGCCGGCCCCGAACCGTTCGACATGCTCGCCGATGCGGTCGACGACGTCCTCCGAAACGCCGCGGTTCAGCCCCAGGCCCCATCCCACGACTCGGAAGCCGCCGGCGGCCAGCGCCCGCTGGAGGCCGAGCGTCGTGCGGTCGTTGGCGAGAAAGCCGGGGATCACCATCAGCCTCGGCCCGTCCGCCGGCCCGCGCGGCCCAAGCCTGCCGAACGCGCGGTAGGCGCCCGCCAGAAGCGAGCCCACCTCACGGATCTTCATCCATCCGGGCGGCGGCTTCATCTGTGCGTCAGAGATACTCGCCCCCCATCAGCGCCTGCAGCGCCTTGGGCAGCCGCACGCGGCCGTCGGCCTCCTGGTGGTTCTCCAGCAAGGGCACGAGGATGCGCGGGGAGGCGAGCGCCGTATTGTTGAGCGTATGGGCGAAGCGCACCCGACGGTCCTCGTCGCGCCACCTCAAATTTGCGCGTCGCGCCTGCCAGTCGAGCAAGGTCGAGCAGCTATGCGTCTCGCGATATTTCCCAAGGCTCGGCACCCAGCTCTCGATGTCGTTCATCCGGTATTTGCCGAGGCCCATGTCGCCGGTGGACGTCTCGATCACCTGATACGGGATCTCGAGCTCCGTGAGCAGCCCCTCCGCGATGCCGAGCAGCCGGTCGTGCCACCTGGCGCTTTCCTCCGGATCGTCGCGGCAGATCACATATTGTTCGAGCTTGTAGAATTGGTGGACCCTGAGGAGCCCGCGAACGTCGCGCCCCGCGCTTCCCGCCTCGCGACGGAAGCAGGGCGAGTAGCCGGCGTAAAGGATCGGCATCTTGTCCGCGTCGATGATCTCGCCCGAATGAAGCGAGGTCAGCGCGATCTCGCCCGTGCCCGCGAGATAAAGGTCGTCGGCGGGGAGGTGATAGGCCTCCTCCTCATGCCCCGGAAAATGGCCTGTGCCGACGAACGCCTGCGGCCGCGCGAGGGCGGGGACGGTCATCAAGGTGAAGCCTTCGCCGGCGAGCTTGCCCTGCGCCCAGAACATGAGCGCCTGCTCGAGCAAGGCCAGCCGGCCTTTCAGGCAATAGGTGCGCGATCCCGCCACCTGCGTGATCCGCGCCAGGTCCGCCCAGTCGTTCAATTCGACGAGGGCGACATGGTCCCTCACCTCAAAGTCGAACGTCCGCGGCTCGCCTTCGGTGCGGATGACGCAGTTCGCGCTCTCGTCCGGCCCGACCGGCGCGCCTTCCCAGGGAATGCCGGGAAGCCGCAGCATCATCGCGTCGAGCTCCGCCTGCTTCACCGCCAGCGCGTCGTCGACGTCGCCCGCTTCCGCCCCCAGCGCCTTCGCCCTGGCGCCGAGCGCCGGCCGCTCCGCGGGATCGGCCGTCTTGAACCCGGCGCTGATCTCGTTCCTCTGCCGCCTCAGCTCATCGATCCGGGTCTTGAGCCCCTTAATCTCGGAGTCGAGCGCGAGCAGCCGGTCGAGATCGATCTCGACATTCTTGGCGGCCGCCGCCTGGCGGACCGTTTCGGGAAATTCGCGGATGAAGTGGAGGCTCAGCATGGGCCGCAACTAGCAGCGGCGGCGGCGGACGGGAAGCGGCGCGAGCGGGCACCCATCCCCACCGGCGTTGGGACCTATATAGGTGAATGATCCGCGGGGATTGCCACTGCCTTCCTCGCAATCGCCATATTGTGCCGCTCATCGGCACCGAGCCCGATCAGCTCCGTTACGACCCACGAGAGATGCCGCGCGATCTCGTCGGCACCTGCGCCTCTCTCGAGCATCGCACGTATCTGGTTCGCATAGCTGTCGTACTCACCGAAAGCGTCCGGATCATCGTTGACGCCGATTGGGTCCCACTCCGCCCAAAGGAGCAGCTTTAGGGCTTCACGTCTGGCAGTCATTGCCACCCCTGACTCCCGAAATATTCACGCACGAAGGCCAGCTCCTTGTGCGTCATCCGTACGCCGCCGGGCACGTCCTGCGCATACCCCTGATAGATAAAGTGCGTTCAGGTGTTTTATGCGATTTGAGGTTGCGGACAAGCTGCGAGAACTTTGAGTCCTTGCGGCTCGCGTTTGCCGCGTCGGCCGGGTCGATGCCAGCGCCAGCACGGCCGACGCCGACGAAGCCTTCATCTTCATCGGCTCCAACGCCTTTTCCGCTGCGGGATCGAGGTTCAGGTCGAGGCGGGCCAGCCGCTGACCGCCGCGGACTTCGTCCTGTAGGGCGCTGTCGCTCCGGCGGCCTCCCCCGGTGCCGCGCGGTTTGCGGGCCTTCGGTCATTCCCCTGGCGGCGATGCCTGGCTGGCCGCGTATCGCTCCAGCATCCCGGCTTTCCCCGCCGCCTCGGCGACGTGAAGGATGATTGTTTCGGCAAGTTCGACGTCGGGGTGAAACGCGCACTGGCCTGCGAACCACAAGGCCTCCGACAATGGTTCGTCTGCGTGCCACGTCGTCATCACGAAACTGTCGTCCGGGATGTCGCCAAACGCGAACGCTTCGAGATTGGCCCAATCGACGGTGTCGTGCCAGGTTTCGCATTCGGCGCCCCAGGCGACGACATGCAGGCATCCGCTCTTCACCAGCCACTCGGCTATCCGCGCGCGCCATTCCTGCGGGGCCTCGGCTTCCGAGACGATCGCGGCACGAAACGGCCCGCATGTCAGCGCCGGCGGTTCCCGGCCGGGCGGGAGATGGAGATATCGCAGTCCC
>DASQND010000118.1:0-5820 GCA_035645215.1 Allosphingosinicella sp. | reverse complement strand
ACCACCACGCTGTCGGTGTAGCTCCCCACCGTGGCGGTCTGGCCGGCGGCGATGCGGCCGAAGACGGTGAGGGTCTGGGTCGCGCCGCTGCCGGTTCCGGAGACGCGGGCGCCGAGCGCGGTGCCGTCTCCCCAGGCGAGGCTGCGGGCGGAGTCGCGGAAAAGCTGGTAGGCGAGGAAGGAGGAAGCGGGGCCGGCCATGCGGCGGGTGCCGCCCGTAAGGTTCGCGCCGGCGCCGAGCGAGACCTGGTAGGTGCCGCCCGAGGAGCAATTGACCGAAACGGCGGCGCTGGCGAGCGCTTCAACGCCGCTATAGGCGCCGAAGCCCAATGTGCCGGCCGTGACCGAGCAGATGGGGGAGACCGGGCCGCTCACCGAAACGGTGCCGGTTGCGATGGTGCCGCCGCCGCGCTTCAGCGTGACCGAAAGGCTGTCCGAATAGGTGCCGAAGGCGGGGTTCTGCGCGGCGGCGACGCGGCCGAACATCGTGTAGGTCCGCGTCTGCGTGGCGCCGGCGGTGAAATCGAAATTGATGTCGAGGCGGGAGCCGCCCTCGCAGAAATAGGTGGTGCGGCCGGCATTCTGGAAGACGTCGTAGGCAAGGTTGTTGACGCCGCTCCGCATCTGGCGCGGGCCGCAGGAGCCGTTGTTGCCGCCCGACAGGTTGAGGCTGAGCGCATTGTTGGCGCCGTCCCCGGTGCAGGTGACGGTGATCGTGCCGGTGCCGTCCACCGCCGCGCGGGTCTGGGTGTTGTAGGAGGAGAAGACGATCCCGCTCGAGGAAAGGGAGCAGGAGGAGACCGCGGCGGAGGCCGGGGCGGGAGCCAGGAGGGCGAGCAGCAGAGCGGGGGCGAGCGCGCCTGCAAAGGCGAGCGCCCGGCGCCACAGCTTTGCCCGCATTCTTTCCACGCCCGCTCCCGATGCGCGCGCGGCACCCTCCGGCCGCACGCTGTTCTTTCGACACCAAGGAGGGGTAAAGGAAAACGGTAAAGAGGGTGTTAACCGCGCACAAGCGGTGAGGCGCGGGGCGCTTTTATCGCCTTTGGCACTTCCAAAGTGGCTGAAACCATTGCTAAACATGGTCCCGGGGAGTGGCCTGCCGGTTCGGCGCGGGCGCCATCGGGGGTTATAAAGCGTGGACAAGGTCATTCTGCTCGGCCGCGAGGCCGGCGAGTTCGTCGTCAACACCGCGGCGGCCGGGCTCCAGGCGGACCCGCGGGTGGCGAAGCTCGCCTCGGGCGGGTTCGTCGTCGTCTGGACCGATGTCGCCGGGCCGACCGTCGACGTCCGCGCTCAGATCTACGACGCGGCGGGCGCCAGGCTGGGCGGCGAGATCGCCGTCCACGCCTCGCCCTTGGCGCAGGTCCTCCCCCGCGTCGCCGCTTTGGCGAGCGGCGGCTTCGCCGTGCTGTGGGCGCAGGAGGGCGCCGCCGAGAGCGGCGCCGCGCAGATTTTCAGCGCTTCGGGCAACAGGATCGGCGCCCCGATCACGGACATGCCGGGCACCGGCACCGGCCAGTTGTTCGAAGCCGCCGGCCTTCCCGGCGGCGGCTTCGTCATCGTCCGCGGCGGCGGTGTCGGGCAGGTCTACGACTCGGCCGGCGCGCCCGTCGGGGCGGGCTTCGTCGTCGGCGGGAGCTCCCCGGCGTCGGTCACGGCGCTGAGCGGCGGCGGCTTCGCCGTCGCGGCCGCGCGGCCGGGCGGCGGCAATATCGTCCAGATCTTCGATGCGAGCGGCCAGAAGGCCGGGCCGGAGCTCAGCCATCCCGGCGCGGCGGTCATCGACGGCTACAGGATCGCCTCCCTCGACAATGGCGGCTTCGTCGTCGCCTGGGGCACGCAATATCATGACGGCAGCCCCGACTTCGCCGTCGTCGCCCAGATGTTCACCGCCGGGGGTGCCAGGCTCGGCGGGGAAATCCTGGTCAACACCACCGCCCCGGGCAACCAGATGCAGCCGGCCGTCGCCGGCGTGCCGGGCGGCGGTTTCGTCGCCACCTGGTCGGATCAGTCGACCTTCGGCATTCCCGTCAAGAACGTGAAGGGCCAGGTGTTCGACGCCGAGGGCCGGAAGGCGGGCACCGAATTCGCGATCAGCCGCGACACCGACCACCCGAACACGAACCACGAGAACCCGGCGGTCGCGATGATCGGCGGCGACCGGCTTGTCGTCGTCTGGCAGGGATCCGGCCCGGGCGACACGCGCGATCCCGAGGGCGAATATCCCGACGGCGGCATCCGCGCCCAGATATTGCAGGCGCTCGGCAGCGTCGCGCTGGACATCGTGCCTTCGAAGACGATCGTCAGCGAGATCGCGGTGGCGGGCACGCCGACGATCGCGCTTTCGACGGCATCGGCGGCGATCAACGCCACCTATCGCTACGAGCTCGTCTCCGACACGACGGGCGGCGCCTTTTCGGTGCGCGACTACCGCATCTTCGTCGACGACAACAGGCGGCTCGACTTCGAGACGGCGCCGGGCGCCACCGTCACCGTGCGCGTCACGGACAATGCCGGCAACGTCGCCCAGGAAGCGATCCAGCTCCAGATCGCCGACGCGGCGTCCGAGCTGCGCCTCGCCGGCGGCAACGAGATCGTCCTCGGCCTGGGCCAGAAGATCGCGGCGCTGCCCGGCGGCGGCTTCGTCGTGGTGTCGGCCGTCGCCGGCTGGCCCGCGCAGGTGATCGCGCAGCTTTACGATGCTGCGGCCAACAAGTCGGGCGGCACCATCGTCCTCGCCTCGGTCGACTTCCAGTCGGTGAGCGATCCGAATGTCGCCGTTCTGAAGTCCGGCAACCTTGCCGTCACCTGGACTCACAATTCGTTCGAGACGGGCGACGATGTGCGTGTGCAGCTGCTCGATCCGAGCGGCGCCAGGATCGGGAGCCCCTTTACCGCCAACAGCGCGATTGCGGGCAACCAGCACGAATCGTCCGTCGTCGCGCTCTCCGGCGGCGGCTTCGCCGTGGCGTGGACCGATTTCAGCAATGTCGGCGACGGCTCGGGCCGGGCGGTGTTCGCCCAGCTCTTCGGGCCGGCTGGCGAGAAGGTCGGCGGCGAATTCCGAGTCAATACGGCGACGAACTCGCACCAGATGACGCCGTCGCTCGCCGCCCTCCCGAACGGCGGCTTCGTCGCCGTCTGGCAGGATGCGAGCCTTGTCGGCGGCGACACGAGCTTCCAGGCGGTGAAGGCACAGATCTTCGACGCCGCCGGGGCGAAGGTGGGCGGGGAGGTTCTCGTCAACACCAGCGTGCTCGGATCGCAGGGGCGGCCGGAAGTTGCGGTCAACGCCGACGGGACGATCCTCGTCGCATGGCGCCACGCCCACGAGACGCTGGACGTGCGCGGCCAGATGTTCACCGCGGCCGGCGGCAGGATCGGCGGGGAGCTGGTCTTCGGCGAGACGGCCGGCTTCCTGTCGCCGAGCGTCGCGGCCGGGCCTGCGGGCGCCTTCGTCGTGAGCTGGTATTCCCTGACGCCGCTCGACGATCAGAATGGCGGCTCGCTCGCCCAGCTCGTGGACGCCGCGGGCGCGAAGCTCGGCGATCCGTTCCTGCTGAACCTCGACATCTCCGCCAGCGAGGCGCTGTCGCAGGTGGTGATGCTCGCGGACGGGACCCTCGCGGCGATGTGGAACGGACCCACGACGGAGGTCCGCTTCTTCACCGACGTCGACAAGCCGCTGGCGCGCACCGATGCCTTTTCGACGAGCGAATCGTCCCCGCTGAGCGGCAATCTCTTCGCCGATAACGGTTCGGGGCCCGACACGGGCACAAGCCTCCAGGTGACGGCGGTGAACGGCTCCGCCGCTTCCGTCGGCCAGCAGATCGTGCTCGCCTCCGGCGCCAGAGTGACCGTCGACGCAAACGGCACCGTGCGCTACGATCCCGCGGGCGCGCATGACAGGCTCGCGCCGGCCGGCTCGGGCGCGGCGAACACGCAGGCGACCGACAGCTTCACCTACACGGTGAACGGCGCCGCGACGGCCACGGTGACGATCCGGGTGAACGGCGCCGAATCGCCCGGCGACATCTATCTGGGCTCCGCGGGCAACGACACGATCACCGGCACGGCCGCCGCCAACACCTTTCTCGTCCACCAGGGCGGAGTCGACACGATCCGGACATCGGGCGGCGACGACCGGATCTTCGTCGGCTTCCGCCTGTCCGAGGCGACGAGCATCGACGGCGGCGAGGGCAACGACACGCTCTTCCTCCAGTCGGGCGGCCCTCGCACGCTCACCGCCGCAAACCTCGCCGGCATCGAGACGGTCTTCGCGATGGCGGCGGGCGACGACCGGTTCGGGACCGCCTGGGCGACCTCCGTCGGCTACGATCTCACCATCGGCGACTCGGCGCTCGGCGCCGGCCGCGTGCTGACGATCGACGGGTCGACGCTGACGTCGAGCTTTCCCAGCCCGGCCGCTCTGGTCGTCCGCGCGGGCGGCGAGACCGACGCGCGCTACGTCATCACCGGCGGCGTCGGCAGCGACCGGTTCGAAACCGGCGCAGGCAATGACGAGCTCGACGGCGGCGCCGGCGACGATTATCTGAACGGCGGCGCGGGCGCCGACGTGATGCGCGGCGGCGCCGGCAACGACATCTTCTTCGTCGATCATGCCGGCGACGTCGTGGTCGAGAATGCCGACGAAGGCATCGACAACGTCCAGGTGTCGATCGCCGCCTACACCGCCTCCGCCAACGTCGAACAGATCGTCGGCACCCTGGCGACCGGCCAGGCGCTCACCGGCAATGCGTCGGCAAACACGATCAGCGGCGGCGCCGGCGACGACGTGCTGGACGGCGGCGCCGGCATCGACAGCATGGCCGGCGGCGCGGGCAACGATGTCTATGTCGTCGACCACCTCCAGGATTCGGTGTACGACGTGAGCGGCGCCGCCGACGAGATCCGCACCGCGCTTTCGACCTTCTTCCTGACCGACAATCACTTCGGAATCGAGAACCTCACCGGGATTTCGAACGCCGGCCAGTCGCTGACCGGCAATGCGTCCGCGAACGTGATCACCGGCGGGGCCGGGAACGACACGCTGTCGGGCGGCGGCGGCGCCGACCTGCTGCGCGGGCGCGCGGGCGACGACGTGTACCTCATCTACGACGACAGCCCGGCCGCGATCGAGGAGCAGGCGGGGGAAGGCACGGACGAGGTGCGCACGCTGCGCGCCGCCTTCACGCTCGGCGAGAATTTGGAAAACCTGACCGGCATGTCGGACCGCGGGCAGGCGCTGACCGGCAACGCGCTCGCCAACGTGCTGAAGGGCGGCGCGGGCGCGGACACGCTCGACGGCAAGGCGGGCGCCGACACGATGATCGGCGGCGCGGGCGACGACCTCTACTTCGCCGACGATGCGGGCGACCTCGTGGTCGAGGCGGCGGGCGGCGGCAATGACGAGGTCAGGACGGCGCTCGGCGCCTTCACCCTCGCGGCGAATGTCGAGCGGCTGACCGGCACGTCGAACGCCGGCCAGGTGCTGACCGGCAATGCGCTCGCCAACGTCATCGTCGGCGGCGCGGGCAACGACGTGCTCGACGGCGGCGCGGGCGCGGACACGATGACGGGCGGCGACGGGGACGACGTCTATATCGTCGACGATCCTGGCGACGTCGTGAACGAGCTTGCGGGCGGCACGGACGAGGTGCGCACCGCGCTCAAGGCCTACGCCCTGCCCGGCGGCGCCATCCGGATCGAGAACCTCACCGGACTTTCCAGCGAGGGCCAGACGCTGACCGGCAATGCCCGCGCGAACCTCATCGTCGGCGGCGCGGGCGACGACGTGATCGAGGGCGGCGGCAATGCGGAC
>DASQND010000117.1:0-11192 GCA_035645215.1 Allosphingosinicella sp. | reverse complement strand
CGGGACTTCCACCGCAACCTTGTCCGTCTCCAGCTCCACCAGCGGGTCGTTCACCTCCACCCGGTCGCCGACCTGCTTCAGCCAGGCGCGGACGACCGCCTGCGTGCCTTCCTGCTCGACGGGAACGATCACGTCGATCATCGGCCCCTCCCCGTCATTGCGAGCGAAGCGAAGCAATCCAGGCGGCGCCGGTGCGCGTTTCGGCGTCCGCTGGATTGCTTCGTCGCTACGCTCCCCGCAATGACGGCGGTGCTGGAACCCCTGCTCGGCATCAAAACCCCACCAGTTCTTCGATCTTGTGGCGGATGCGCTCGACGCTCGGCACCGCCCAGTTGAGCAGCACCGGATTATGCGGGCTCGGAATGTCCGGCATGGTCACGCGTGCGACCGGGGCGTCGAGGTCGAGAAACGCTTCGTCCGCGACGATCGCGGCGATTTCGGCGCCGAAGCCGCCGGTCCGCAGATCCTCGTGGACGATCAGGCAGCGGCGGGTGCGGCGCACCGAGGCGAGCACCGTCTCCTTGTCGAAGGGGACCAGCGTGCGCAGGTCGATCACGTCGGCGCTGACGTCCTTCGCCGCTTCCTCGCAGCGCGGGACCATGGCGCCCCAGGTGACGATCGTGATGTCGTCGCCCTCGCGAGTTTTCCTGGCCCGGCCGAACGGGAGCACGTAATCGTCGCCCGGATAGGGCCGGCGCGCCCAGGCGTCGTCGAGCATGGCGCGGTGCTCGAAGAAGACGACGGGATCGTTGCCGCGCAAGGCGTAGCGGAGGAGGCCCACCGCATCCTCGGCGTTGGAGGGCACGGCGACCATCCAGCCGGGATTGTGGACGAAGGCGACTTCGTTGGTCTGGCTGTGCCAGGGATCGCCCACCTTGAAGAAGCCGCCGGGGATGCGCAGCACCATCGGCGCGGCGAAGCGGTTGTTGGTCCGCCAGCGCATCGTGCCGCAATCGTTGATCTGCTCGGTCGCGGGCTCGGCATATTTTCGGAACTGGATTTCGGGCACCGGCATCAGCCCGGCGATCGCCATGCCCACGGCGCGGCCGACGATCCCCTCTTCGTTGAGGCTCGTGTCGAACACGCGCTGCTCGCCATATTTCTCCTGGAGGCCGAGCGTCACGGCATGGACGCCGCCTTTGGGCCCGACATCCTCGCCGAAGACGACGACGCGCTTGTTCAATTCCAGCTCGCGGTCGAGGGTGCGGCGGATGGCCGTCACCATGTTGATGCGCTGGCCTTCCGGCTTCGGCTCCTCGTGGGAGCGGGGCGCGCGGTAGCCCTTGGTCCACTGGCCGCCGCGGGCCTGCATCTCGCCTTCGTAGAAGACGTGGTCGAGCACCTGCTCGGGCTGCGAAACGCCGCGCGCTTCGGCTTCGGCGCGGGCGGCTTCGACGGCGGCCTGCGCCTCCGCCTCGATCCCGTCCCATTCCGCTTCGGACATGGCGGACCCGACGACGAACGCCTTCAGCTTGGGCAGCGGATCGCGAGTCCATTCCTCGCGCAGGAATTCATCGGACTTGTAGGTCTGCGTGTCCTGGAAGCTGTGGCCCTGAAGGCGGGGCACGGTAAGGCGGAGCAGCGCCGGGCCTTCGTGCGTGCGCACATAGGCCGTCGCTTCGGCGACGAGGCGCGCGGCCTCGGCGGGATCGGTGCCGTCGCCGGAGAAGATGGCGAGGTTCTTGAAGCTGGCGAGGTTCTCGGCGATGTTGCCGCCCGGCGTCTGGAAGCTGGACGGCACGGAGATGCCGAAGCCATTGTCCTCGACGTAGAAGAGCATCGGCAGCTTCTGCGTGGTGGCGATGGTGAGGCTCGCCCAGAAGCCGCCCGTCGCGCAGGAGGCGTCGCCGCCCAGCACCACCGCGATCGCTCCGTCCCAGCCGCGGTCGTCGAGGACGGCGCGGTGGTAGGCGATGGCCTGCGCCCAGCCCGCCGTCGGCGTATATTGCGCGCCGACGCCGCCCGACATCGGCAAAGCGGGGCAGCCCTGCGGGTTCGGATAGTTGAAGACGACTCCGATATCGCGGCCGTCGGAATAGCCCCCTTCCCTGCCCATGCCCGAAGCGAGCGCGTCCTCGAGCGGCACGCCGAGCGCGAGGAGCAGGGGCCGCGAGCGGTAATAGCCGCAGGCGGCGTCGTGGCGGTGGGTGAGGCGGGTGCCGAGCATGACCTGCGCCATGTCGTGGCCGCGCGCCGAAAATTGGTAGAGGATCTTCTTTTCGGGGACGAGCTTCTCTTCCTCGAGCTTGTCCATGGCGCGGCTGACCTGGACGAGATAGGCGATGCGCCGCCAATCGAAGGCGGGGTCCGGGGCGTCGGCAGCGTCGGCCGCCGAGCGCTCCGATGCCTGCATCTCAGCCATCCATCTTCTCCACGACGGCCTTGGCGAAAATGTCGACATTGTCGTCCGAGAGGCCGACGACGTTGAACCGGCCCGAATTGGCGAGGTAGATGCCGCGCTCCTCGCGCAGCTCCAGCACCGCGGCCTCGCTGAGCGGAAGCATCGAGAACATGCCGTTCTGCCTGTCGATATAGGCGAGGCGCGGATCGTAGGCTGCGAGCCGGGCGCGGAGCGAGCGAATGCGCGCGCACATTTCGCCGAGCTCGGCACGCCAGTCGGCGGCGAGTTCGGGATCGTCGAGCACGACGCGCGCCACCGCGGCGCCGTGATCGGGCGGCATCGACCACATGGTGCGCGAAAGCTGGACGAGATTGCCGAGGATCACGTCGGCATTGGCCGCGCTCGTGCCCTTGACGAAGAGGTTGCCGGTGCGCTCGCGGTAGACTCCGAAATTCTTGTCGCAGCTTTGCGCCACCAGCGCCATTTCCGCGGCTTCGACGACGAGGCGAGTCCCCGCCGCATCCGCTTCGAGGCCGTTGCCGAGGCCCTGATAGGCAAGGTCGACGAAGGGGATGAGGCCCTTTCGCGCCACCAGTTCGGCGACCGCCGCCCACTGATCGGGCGCGAGGTCGGCGCCGGTCGGATTGTGGCAGCAGCCGTGGAGGAGGACGAGGTCGCCCGCATCGGCGCTTTCCAGAGCGTTCATCATCTCGTCGAAGCGGATGCTTGCGCTGTCACGGTCGTAATAAGGATGGGGCTCCATGTGGACGCCCGCGCATTCGATGAGCGGGCCGTGATTGGGCCAGGTCGGCTGGCCGACGAAGATCCGCGCCTTGGGATTCGCCTTGGAGACGAGGTCCGCGCCGAGCCTCAGCGCGCCGCAGCCGCCGGGCGTCTGGACGCCGACGATGCGGTTATCGGCGGCGCCCGCTTCGCCGAAGACGATCGGCTTGATGAGCTCGGTGAAGCGGATGTCCCCGCGCGAGCCGAGATAGGCCTTGGTCTCCTGCGTTTCCCAGAGGATGCGCTCGGCGGCTTTCACCGCGCGCAGGATCGGCGTCCCGCCCGCCGGATCGCGGTAGACGCCGACGCCGACGTCGATCTTGTCTCCGCGCGGATCGGCGTCGCAGAGTGCGATCAGGTTGAGGAGCGAATCCGCTTTCTGTTCCTCGAGCTGCTCGAAGAGCTTCGTCCCGCCGGAACCGAAAGAATCCGCCAACCCATCCTCCTCTGTTCGAAAGCCTTGAGCGGCAGCCCTAGCCCCGAGCCCGCATGTAGCGCAACGCCGCTCCCATTGCCCATCAGTTTTGCCGCAGGATGCGGTGGAAATGAAACGCAGCATCATCTATTCCTCGGATGATGAAAGAAACGCCGCACCTGGACGCCATCGACCGCAAGATCGTCCGCGAGCTGCAGCGCGACGCGAGCCTTAGCCACGCGGCCGTCGCCGAGCGCGTCGGCGCGTCCGCCGCTTCGGTGTGGCGCCGCGTCCGCAGCCTGGAAGCGGACGGGGTGATTGGAAAGAGCGTCCGCCTCGCCAGCGCCGAGCGGCTGGGGCGCGCGGTCAACGTCCTGTGCCAGGTGCGGATGACCCGCCAGACGGTGGAGACGCGCTCCGACTTCGAAGATTTCATCAACACGCGCGAAGAGATCGTCGAGTGCTATGCCATGTCCGGCGAGTGGGATTACCTGCTCCGCATCGCGGTGCGCGACGTGGCGGATTACGACCGCTTCATCATGCGGGGCGTCCTGGCGCATCCGAGCGTCGCCAATGCGGCGAGCAACTTCGCGCTCCGGCAGGTCAAATATACGACCGAGATACCGGTCTGACCGTCAGGGCGTGAGGCGCCCGCCGCTTCGCAAGCGCCAGGGTACGGTCAGAACGTGCTCGGCGGCGACGGGATTGCCGGCATCATCCTGTGCCGGAAAAAAGCGGGCCGTGGCCATCGCCATGCGGCAGGTGTGAGCATCGAGCGCCGCATGGCCGCTCGACCTTGCGATGGCGCAGTCCGTCACGGTCCCACTGGGACCGACGATGAGGCGCGCCTCGGTGGTGCCGCTTTGCCGGGCAGCGAAGGCAGCGACGGGATAAGGCATCTGGAGCGTGCCGGGGATCTCCCGCGCCGGCCGCGCGCCGCGCAGCGCCAGATATTCGGCCGTGGATGCGTCGATCACAGGTCCCGCCGCGCCGCCCGGCAGACGCGGCCGGCCGTCGGGGAGCATCCATTCGACGTTCTGCGTACGGATCTCTTGAGAACGACGGCCTTGAGAATCCTTCGCCGGGGCAAAGCGGAAACGCTCCTGAATGATCCGGCACGCCGCCGTGTCGAGGACCGCGTGGCCGCTCGACGCAGCGATCTCGCAGGCGGGCACCGTGCCGTCCACGTCGATCAGATATCGGACCGTCGATCGCCCGGCGGCGCCCCTGTTCCACGCCTCCAACGGATAATCGCGCGACGTCAGGCGTCCGGAAATCAGCCGCGCCGGCACAAACGCTCGCACCGGCTGAGCGGCCTCGGCCCTTGCGGCGGGCGCGGCGGGCGCGCCGCTTGCCTGCAGGAACAGGAGAGTCGCGAAAGGCAGATGCCACATCGATTGCAGTCCCGGAGGAGAAAGCATCATCTTCGCGGCCGCGCGGCGGGTCAAGAGCGAGCAGGCGCGAACGCCGCGGCGAGGCCCGAAAACAGTCGGGGCCGGCCTCCCGAGGGAAGCCGGCCCCGCCCTCGATACGCGACTCGAGGGGCAGTCCGGGACCGGCGAACCGGCCGTCCTGCAAGAGCAGCTTTAAACCGGAAAAGGTTTACGAAGCACTAAGAAGCAGAGTTAATGTGCTGCGGCGGCACAGTTTGGATGCCGGTTCTTCGTGCGTCGCCGTTGGCACCCCTGCCCCCGAGCGCGAAAAAGGGCGGAAACGAACGAGTCGTTCCCGCCCCCCCGGTCGCGTACCAAGGTTCTCGCTAAAGGCATCGGGTTAGGATTTGGTTAGCGGCCTCAGCCGCCGTCGCCGGTGCCGGCATGGCCCGCGCCGTCGGGCCGGTTCTCCATCTCCGCCGCCGCCTCGCGCGCCGCGTCCTCGATCGAGTCGCCGCTGCCGGGCGGCTCCGTTTCCGGCTTCTTTTCCTGGTCCATGCCGCCTTGAACGCCCGAGGGCGCTTCCGGGATGCGGCAAAGATCGACCCAGCCCGACGAAACGAGCCCGGCCAGCCGCGCCGGCGAGACGACGACCGAGGAGGTGAGCGATCCCGCGGCCGGATAGACGATATCGAAATCGCGCAGGCTGTCGTCGCAATAGACGGGCAGCGGCGTCGCGAGCCCGAACGGACAGACGCCGCCCACCGGATGGCCGGTGAGCGCCAGCGTCTCCTCCGCGCCGAGCATCCTCGGCCGGGCCCCGAACCGGTCCTTGCACTTGCGGTTGTCGAGGCGCGCATCGCCCCGCGCGACGAGAAGGAAGGTCAAGGCCCCCGCGCGCACCGCCAGCGTCTTGGCGATCCGCGCCGGCTCGACCCCGAGCGCCTTGGCGGCGTCTGCGACCGTCGCCGTGCTTTCCTCCACCTCGATGATCGGGAGATCGGACGCGCGGGCGGCAAGATCGGCGCGGACGCTTTCGAGGCTCACCGCGTCACTCGCCGAGGAGATGGAGCGCGAGCGTGCGCCGGTGCGGGGCGCTGCGATGCTCGAAGAGGTAGATGCCCTGCCAGGTGCCGAGCACGAGCCGCCCGGCGGCGAGCGGGATCGAGAGCTGCACCTGCGTCAGCGCGGCGCGGAGGTGCGCCGGCATGTCGTCCGGACCTTCCTCGTTGTGCGTGTAGAGGCGCGGGTCCTCGGGCGCGATCCGGGCGAAGAAGCGCTCCAGGTCCGCGCGGGCGGCGGGCGCGGCATTCTCCTGGATGAGGAGCGAGCAGGAGGTGTGGCGGCAGAAGAGGGTGAGGAGGCCTTCCTCCATCCCCTGCGTGGCGGTCCAGCGGGTCACCGCATTGGTCACCTCGACGAGCCCCTGCCCGCGCGTCGCGAATTCAAGGGTGGTTGAGGCTTGGCGCATGGGGGCGCTTAGCCGCGGCGGGCCGCAGCAAACAAGCCCCTCTCCCCTTGTGGGAGAGGGGTTGGGGAGAGGGGTTCGGCGGAGCGGGCTCGATGCCCGCTTCGGCGATGCGCGGCCCTGCCGCGCGCGGCGCTTTCGCGCCGCTCACCCTCTCCCAACTCCGACTAGGCTCAGCTTCGCTTCGCCAAGTCTACGTATCCCTCTCCCATCAAGGGAGAGGGGCTATCGCTTATCGCGGCGCCATTCTGATTGCGCCGTCGAGCCTCACATATTCGCCGTTCAGGTAGCTGTTCTCGGCCATGAATACCGCGAGCCGCGCATATTCCTCGGCGCGGCCGAGGCGCTTGGGGAAGGGCACTTGCGCCGCGAGCGCGTCCTTCACGTTCTGGGGCATCATCGCGACCATCGGCGTTTCGAACACGCCCGGAAGAATGGTGTTGACCCTTATGCCCTCGCCCATCAGGTCGCGGGCGATGGGGAGCGCCATGCCGAGGACTCCGGCCTTGGACGCGCTGTACGCCGCCTGGCCGATCTGCCCGTCCTGGGCGGCGACGGAGGCGGTGTTGACGATGAGGCCGCGCTCGCCGTCCTCCAGCGGCTCCAGCGATGTCATGCCGAAGGCGGACTGGGAAAGCACCCGGAAGGTGCCGATCAGGTTGATCTGGATGGCGAGCTCGAACTGGTGGATCGGATACGGCCTGGGCTCCCCAGTCGCCTTGTCGCGGCCGACCGTCTTCGCCGCATTGGCGACGCCGGCGCAGTTGACGCAGATCCGCTCCTGCCCGTGCGCTTCGCGGGCGCGGGCAAAACCGGCGGCGACCGCTTCGTCGCTCGTCACGTCCACCTGCGCGAAGACGCCGCCGATCTCGGACGCGACCCGCTCACCCTTCTCCGCGTCGCGGTCGAACACGGCCACCCTGACGCCGCGCGCGGCGAGCGCCCGTGCGGTCGCTTCGCCGAGGCCGGAGGCGGCGCCGGTCACGACGGCGGCGATCGATTGGTCGAGCTTCATGGAAAATCTCCCTGTGTCTGCTTTGACGCGCTCCTAGAGCCAAGAGGCCGGGCGCGACAAGCGGCTGGGAGCGATCAGCCGGGGCCGCCGAAGACCAGCTCCCACAGGCGCCCGGTCAGGCCCTGGCCGCCGCAGCCCTGCTGCCGCACCGCCGTCCGCCCGGCGTGGCGGACGACGAGGCGGCGCGCGCCTGCGTCCGTGCAGGCGGGCGGGACATGGTCCGGCTCCGCCCAGAAACGCGGATCGGCGAGAATTCGGTCGATCTCGGCCGCGCGTGCCGCGGCGACGGGGCGCTGCGCCGCCCCGGCCCAGCCGGTCCAGCCGGCCGGCCCGCGAACGAACGCATTGGCGCCCGGCGGCTCGTAGCCGACGCTGCCGTCCGGGTTCTGGATCGGGCGCGGGAAGCCCTGGTGGTGGGTGACCATGACCGATGTGGACGCTCCGGCGGCGAGGCGCGCCGCCTCCCCGCCGAGCCGCGCGGCGACATGGCTCTCAACCTCCCGGCGGACCTCTTCGCGATCGAAGCCTTGGGCGCTGCGCGCCTCCACGCGCGGCGGGGCCGGGGCGGCCTCGGGAACGGGCGCACAGGATACGATCCAGACAGAGAGCAAGGACGAGAACGGGGCTGCGACCTTCATGCGGGATCAACGCCGCAGACCCGGTCAGGCTCCCGAGTCCGCCTTGCCCGGCTCGGCGGCGAGGGCTCTTGCCAGGGCACCGCCGAGCGTGTCGGCGCCGTAGGGCTTGCTGAGGACTTCAAAGGCGGCGGCGTCGCCGCTGACCGTCTCCTCGCTATAGCCGGTGGCGAGGACGATGGGCAGGTCCGGGCGGCGTTCGGCGAGGAGGCGCGCGAGGTCGAGGCCGCTCATTTCCGGCATGACGATGTCGGAAAAGACGATATCGACTTCGCGCCCCTTGAGCATCTCCAGCGCCTGCTCGGCCGAGGCGGCGCACAGCACCTCGTAGCCGAGATCGGCGAGGAGATGCTCGGCAAAGGCGCGGACATGATCGTTGTCCTCGACGAGCAGGACCGTGCGGCCGTCGCCCCGCCGCGCGGCGGGCGGGGCGGAGGCGGGCGGCGCCGCTTCCCTGTCGGCGCGCGGCAGATAGAGGCGCAGAATCGTCCCCTCCCCCGCTTTGGAGCTGAGTTCGGTGCGGCCGCCGGACTGGGCCGCGAAGCCGTGGACCTGGCTGAGGCCCAGCCCGGTGCCCTTGCCGACCGGCTTGGTGGTGAAGAAGGGTTCATAAGCCCTGTTCAGCACCTCTTCGGGCATGCCGGTGCCCGTGTCGGAAAGCTCGACGACCACGAAGTCGCCCTCCTTCTCGTGCGCGTTGCAGGTGCGGATGGCGAGGGTGCCGCCGTCCGGCATCGCGTCGCGGGCGTTGATCGCGGCGTTGAGGAGGGCGGTTTCGAGCTGGGTCGGGTCCGCTTCGGTCCGCCACAGGCCGGGCGCGAGATCGAGGGTCACGTCGACCTGCCCGCCGAGGGTCCTCTCCAGCATCTCGCCGAACGCGTCGAGGCGCAGGTTCAAGTCGATGACTTCGGGCTTGAGACGCTGGCGGCGGCTGAAGGCGAGGAGCTGGCCGGTCAGCGTGGCCGCCCGGTCCGCGGTTTCTACGATGGCGTCGAGATAGCGGCCTTTCTTCTCCTCGGCGAGGTCGCTGCGGCGGAGCAGGTCCGCCGAGCCCCGGATCACGGTCATGAGATTGTTGAAGTCGTGCGCGATCCCGCCGGTGAGCTCGCCCAGCGCCTGGAGCTTCTGCGCCTGGAAGAGGGCGGCGCGCGCTTCCTCGAGCTCGATCTGGGCATTGCGGCGCTCGGTCGCGTCGCGGGTGATCTTGGCGAAGCCGATCAGCGCGCCCCGCTCGTCGCGGATCGGATCGATGACGACATGCGCCCAGAAGCGCGTTCCGTCCGAGCGCAGCCGCCACGCTTCCTTTTCATATTTCCCTTCGGCAAGCGCGGTGGCGAGCGCCCGCTCCGGCTCGCCGTTGGCGCGGTCCTCGGGCGTGTAGAAGCGCGAGAAATGCTCGCCGACGATCTCGCCCGCCTTGTAGCCCTTGATGCGCTCGGCGCCGGTGTTCCAGTTGCTGACCACCCCGGTGGGATCGAGCATGTAGATGGCGTAATCGTGGACGCCCTGGACGAGCATGCGGAAGCGCTGCTCGCTTTCGAACAGGGCCTGTTCGGCGGACTTGCGATCGGTGATGTCGCGGGTGATCTTGGCGAAACCGACGAGCGTCCCCGTGTCGTCGAGGATCGGATCGATGACGACATGCGCCCACATCCGCGTCCCGTCCTTGCGGACGCGCCAGCCCTCGGTTTCGAATTTGCCTTCGGTGGCCGCCGTGTGGAGCGCGCGCTGAGGGAGGCCGGTGGCACGGTCCTCGTCGGTGAAGAAGCGGGAAAAATGCTGCCCTACGATCTCGGCGGGCTCATAGCCCTTGAAGCGGCGCGCGCCCGGATTCCAGGTGGCGACATAGCCTTCGCGGTCCAGCATGTAGACGGCGTAATCGGTGATCGCGTTGACGAGCAGCTGGAAACGCTGCTCGCCGAAATGGCTGTCGAACCGTCCGTGATCGGCCACACGCGCTCCCTCGCTTGCCGACCTCCCCGCAAGCTGCCGCGGATTAAGGACGCGGCGACGGCGATGCAACCCGCTTAGCGGAGAGCGGCGTAGATCATGGTGCGAAGCTGCCGGCGGACGGGATAGGTGGAGGACGGCATGAGCTGGGTCATGAACACCATGGTCACGCGCTCCACGGGATCGACGAAGAAGAAAGTGGAGAAGATGCCGCCCCAGTAGAATTCGCCGGCGCTGCCCGGCGCCATGGCTTTCACCGGATCCATGTTGATCCCGAAGCCGAGTCCAAACCCCTGGCCCGAATAAATGGCCTCGCTGAACATCGAGCGGCTGAGCTCGGTCAGGTCCGCGCCGCCGGGGAGGTGGTTCGCGGTCATGAGGTCCATCGTCTTACGCGAGACGAGGCGTTCACCGCCGAGCGTGCCGCGGCCGAGCAGCATGCGGCAGAAGAGGTGATAGTCCGATATCGTCGAGACGAGGCCGCCGCCGCCGGAGAGGAAGACGGGCGCGCGCGACCAGCTCGAATCCTCGGCCTTGTCGTAGACCACGGTGCCGCGCTCGGGATGGAGCGTCCAGGCGTCCGTCAGGCGGTGGAGCTTCTCGGGCGGAACGGTGAAGCTCGTGTCCGACATGCCGAGCGGCTCGAAGATGCGGCGCTCGACGAAGGTTTCGAACGGCATGCCGGCGAGCCGCTGGACGACGAGGGCGAGGACATCGGTCGACACGGAATAATTCCAGGCGGTTCCGGGCGAGAATTCGAGCGGGATCTCGCCAAGCGCGGCGACGAAGGGCTCGAGCGCCGTCTTGCCGCGCATCGCCGTGAGCCCACGCGCCCGGTAGGCCGCGTCGACGGGGGTCACCTGCTGGAAATCGTAGGTGAGGCCGGACGTGTGGCGGAGGAGATCGAGCATCAGCATCGGCCGCTCGGGCGCCGCGGTGCGGAACGGCTCCCCGCTCTCGCCCCCGCCGCCGGCATAGACCTGCACCTTTTCGAGTTCCGGGATGACCGCGGCGACCGGCTGGTCGAGCGACGTCTTTCCTTCTTCGAGCAGCATCATGAAGGCAAGCGAGGTGACCGGCTTGGTCATGGAGGCGACGCGGAAGATCGCGTCTTCGCGCAGCGGGTAGTTCGAGCCTTGGCGGTGGATGCCGAGGCTGGTGAAATGGACCGGCTCGCCTTCGCGCGCGACGAGGAGCTGCGCGCAGGGGAGA
>DASQND010000116.1:0-20988 GCA_035645215.1 Allosphingosinicella sp. | reverse complement strand
CTCGGCATCGCCCTCTTCGTCTTCATCCTCGATCAGGTCACGAAATATATCGTCACCGTGCCGCTCCAGCTCCAGGAGCGGCGGCTGATCGAAATCTTCCCGGTCTTCGATTTGAATTGGACGGAGAATCGCGGCGTCTCGATGGGCTACCTGACCGCGGACACCGATCTGACGCGCTGGCTCCTCGTCGCATTCACCAGCGCGATTGCGATCTTCGTCGGCGTCTGGATGTGGCGCGAGAAGCGCCGCGACGACGTGATCGGCCTCGGCCTCGTCCTCGGCGGCGCGCTCGGCAACATCCTCGATCGGATGCGCTTCGGCTATGTCGTCGATTTCCTCGACCTGCATTTCGGCGAGATCCGGCCCTTTTTGGTCTTCAATGTCGCGGACGCAGCCATTACCATCGGCGTCCTGTTGCTCCTTGTCCGCGCGCTCCTGATGCGCGACAAGGGGGACAAGAAAAAGGAATCCTGATCTCATGCGTATCGTGCCCGTTTCCCTCGTCGCCGCTTCGGCGCTCGCCCTTTCCGCCTGCGGCACCGGCGGCGTCCTCGGCCGCGACCGGCCGGACGAATTCGCCGTCGCACGCACCGCGCCCCTCGTCATTCCGCCCGATTTCGCGCTGACCCCGCCCCGTCCGGGCGAAGCTTCGAGCGGCACGGACGCGCGCAGCCAGGCCCTCCAGGCCCTGTTCGGCGGCCCGCAGCCGCGCAGCGACGCCGAGCGCAACCTCCTGCAGCGCGCCGACGCGGACCGCGCCGCCCTCGGCGCCCGCTCGGTCGCCGCCGATCCGGGCACGGCCGTCGTCGACCGCGGCGCCCTCGTCCAGACCATCGTGGCCCTCCCCTCGGGCCCCGGCCGCGAAGCCACCGTCACGACCGCGCCGCAATAACATCGCCCCGTCATTGCGAGGAGCGAAGCGACGAAGCAATCCAGCGGACGGCGGAGACGCTCGCTGAGGCCCGCTGGATTGCTTCGCTACGCTCGCAATGACGTTCCGAGCTAAAACCCCACGCCGAGCGACAGCACGACCCCCGCATCCTGCCCCGACACCGAAGGCAGGTTCGTGTCCACATACCGCAGCCCGATCTCCGCCGACCCGATCGAGTAGCTCCCGCCGACCGACCAGTTCGTATAGCTTCCGTACCGCCCCCAATCCTGCCGCCCCGCCTGCGCCCGGAGCGTCAGCGGCGTGAACGGAATGCCGGCCTCCAGTTCGCCGAAGACGTAGAGCATGTCCTCATTGCCGATCCCGTCCTGGCTCGGCGCGTACTTGACCCCGCCCGTCGCCTCCACCGGCCCAAGCATGTAGGAGAGCGACGCATAAGGCTCCGCATAGTTCGCCCGCCCCTCCGCGCCCGCGAACACATAATACATCAGCCCGCCGTCGACGGTCAGCCCGCCGCCGAGATCGCGGCTGTAGCCGGCATAAAGATCGAATTCGATGTCGCCGAGATCGTCCAGCTCCGGGTCGCGCAGCCGGAAATTGTCGAGGCCCGACAAGGTCGTCGCCCGCGTCCCGACATAAAAGCCGCTGTCGTGGTTCAAGGTCGCATTGCCCTGCAGCGCCGGATCCTCGTCCGATCGCGAGATGCCGCGGAAGCGGAAGTCGGACATGATCTCCGCCTCGCCGCTCAGCGTCAGCCCCGTGCCCGGAACCGGCACGTCGGCGAACGCGGGCGTTGCAAAGGCGAGAGCTGCGGCGGCGGCGGCAGTTGAGAGGATTTTCATCACGAAACCTTAGGGCGGAAGAACAAGCCTTCCTCTGCCCCAGCCCCGGCGCGACGGCAACGCGTTAGCGCTTCCTTAGCCGCGCCCGGCTAACGTCCCGGCCCGATGACCCACCAGTCACCCGCCCTCGAAGCCGACCAGCGGCCCGACGCCGCCGCGCAGCTCGCGCAGCTCCGCGAAGTCCAGGCGCTCGTCGAACATATCGCCGGCCGCGGCGCAGCTCACTCCGGCAGGGAAGGCGCGCTCGACGAAGCCGCCCGCGCCGGCAGCGCCTACGGCGACGCCCTCCCCGTCACCCGGCGCCGCGTCGACGGCCTCGTCGCCGAGACCGTCGCCTGGGCCGCCGCCGGCGTCGAAGCCCTCACCCGCGCCGGCGGCACCCCCGCCGCCGCGGCACGCCTCGCCGACGAGCTCGAAGATGCGATCGCGGACCTCCTCAAGATGCTGAAGCTCTGAACTCCTCCCCGGGACGGGGAGGAGAAGCGACGCCTCAGCCGCCCTTCGCCGCCCCAACCCCGGCCGGCATTTCCTTGATCCTGATATCGCGCTGCGGGAACGGGATGGAGATGCCGTTCTCCTGGAACAGCACCCAGAGCCGGTTCAGAATCTCCGACTGCACGTTCCCTACCCCGCCTTCCGGATCGCTGATCCAGACCAGTATCTCGTGGTCCACGGAGCTTTCCCCGAACGCCCGCAGCCACACGCGCGGCTCCGGCGCCTGCAGCACCCGCTTCGAGGCCTTCGCCGCCTCGATCATGAGCTGCTGCGCCTTAGGGAGATCGCAATCGTAGGCGATGCCCACCGGGATGTGCACCCGCACGTCGCGGCTCGAATAGGACCAGTTCTCGACCTCCTGGGTCATCAGATTCTCGTTCGGGATCAGATGCTCCTTGCCGTCGCGCGTGACGATCGAGACGGCGCGCACGCCGATCTTGGTCACATGGCCGAAGCTGTCGCCGACGACGATCACGTCCCCCGGCTTGATCGATCGGTCCATCAGCAGGATGATCCCGGCGATCAAATTGCCGAACGTCTTCTGGAGCCCGAAGCCGATGGCGAGCCCGAACGCGCCCGAGAACACCGCCAGCGCGGTAAGATCGATCCCGACGAGATCGATGCCGATGAAGAAGGCGACGGTAATGATCGCCACCGCCGACAGCTTCTGGGCGAGGAGCTGCTGCGTGGGATCGAGCCCGGAGGATCGGCGGATCGAGTGGCCGACGATCCTGTTGAGGAGCTTGACGATCGCGTAGAGCGCCCCCGCGGTGATCAGCACCTGAAGGATCGTCAGGAGCGATATGCGCGTGCTCCCCGCGTCGAAGCCGATGCGGTTCAGGAGATGGGACATGGCCGCGAGCCCGCCGACCGAGCGCGCGGCGATGGCGGCGAACGTCACGCCTGCGAGCAGGGCGGCGATCCAGCGGGGCACCTGGAGGCCGCGCATGAACCCGTTGACGAGGAGGCCCGTCGAAGCCGCCAGCGCAAAGCCGAGAATGATGACAGCGAGCGGCCGCCACGCATCCGAGTAGAGGACGACGGCGACCACCACGGAGAAGACGAGATAGCGCGCAAGCTCGCACATGCGCGACGCGAGCCCCTCCGCGCGCGCGCCGGCGCGATGCTCCCAGAAGTGCGCCAGCCGCGGCCCGATCCTGCTCCCGGCCAGCCAGGCGGCAAGCCAGGCGAGACCGACGAAGACCGCGGCCGCCGCCGCCGAAACCCAATCCGCATAAGTCGGCCAGGTGAAGCCGAGACCTTCGAAGATGCCTCTCATGACTGAGCCGCCCAACTCGCGAGCCCGCGCTCAAGGTCCGCGATCAGGTCGTCGGCATCCTCGAGGCCGATGCTGAGCCGCACGACGGGTCCTTCGGCCTCCCAGCGCGTCGCCGTCCTTTGCGCCGCGGGGTCGACCGGCACGGCGAGGCTTTCGAAGCCGCCCCAGCTATAGCCGATGCCGAACAGCGCCAGGGCGTCGATCAGCCGCACCCGCGCCGCATCGTCGCCGCCCGCAAGCACGAACGAGAACAGCCCCGAAGCGCCCTTGAAGTCGCGGGTCCAATGTTCGTGCCCCGGGCAGTCCGGAAGCGCCGGGTGCAGCACCCGCGCCACCTCCGGCCGTCCCTTCAGCCACTGCGCGATCCGAAGCGCGCTCTCGCCATGCTGGCGGAGGCGAAGGCCCATGGTCCTCAGCCCCCGCGATCCGAGCCAGGCGTCGTCGGGGCTGACCGAGTGGCCGAGGTCCCAGCTCACCCGCTCGAGCTTCGGGTACAGCTCCGGCGTGGCGGTCACCGATCCCAGCATCACGTCGGCATGACCCCCGACATATTTGGTGCCGGCAAGGATCGAGAGATCGACGCCGTTCGGCAGCGCCGGGAAGAGGAGCGGCGTCGCCCAGGTATTGTCGAGCAGGGTCACGAGCCCGCGCGCCTTGGCGACGCGGCAGATCGCCGGCACGTCCTGCACTTCGAGCGTGCCCGAGCCCGGGCTTTCCATGAACACGGCGCGCGTTGCGGGGCCGATCAGCGCTTCGATCCCCTCCCCGATCATAGGATCGTAGTAGCGCGTCGTGATGCCGCTCTGCCTCAGGAAGCCGTCGCAGAAGCGCCGCGTCGGCCCGTAGGCATTGTCGGTCATCAGCAGTTCGTCGCCGCCCTTCAGCACCGCGAGCAGAGGCGCCGTTACCGCGGCCAGCCCGTTCGCGTAGAGCATCGTTCCGCCCGCGCCCGGCTCGAGCTCCGTCAGCGCCTCCGCGAGCGCCCACTGCGTCGGCGTGCCGTGCAGCCCATAATAAGCCTCGCCGAAGCGCGGCCCCGCCGCGCGCATCTCCTCGACGCTGTCGAACAGCACCGTCGAAGCCCGGTGCACCGGTGGATTGACGATCCGCCCGCGCCATTCCTTGCGCCGTCCGCCATGGACCAGCTTCGTATTCTCGCCCGAGCCGCTCACGCGGCCCCCGTCGCTTTGGGCGTCGCGGGATCGCCGCCCCATTCCGTCCAACTTCCGTCGTAAAGCTTCATGTCGTCCTTGCCGAGGAGATGCGCGCCCAGCAGCAGGACGCAGGCCGTCACGCCCGACCCGCAGGTCGTCACCAACGGCTTCGACAGGTCCACTCCGGCGCCATGGAACGCCGCGCGCAGGGCCTCGCCCCGCTTCCATGTCCCGTCGGCTTCGAACAAGGCGCTTTGCGGCAGGCTCTTCGATCCGGGTATGTGCCCAGCGGCGAGCCCCGCACGCGGCTCCGGATCCTCGCCGCGGAAACGGGTGGCGGGCCGCGCATCCACGATCTCCGCTTCACTGGAGCCTACCAGCCCGAGAACGAAGTCCTTCCCGACCACTGCACCCTCGTCGGCCACCGCCGTGAAATGCCCATGCCCGCGCGGCGTTCTCCCAGTTTCCAACGGCCGGCCTTCCGCCTTCCATTTCTCCAGCCCACCGTCCAGCACCGCGACCTTGCGCGCTCCGAACGTCCGCAGCATCCACCAGGCGCGCGCGGCGGTGTGGAGCGGGCTGTTGTCGTAAACGACGATTCGGTCCCCGTCGCCGATCCCCAGCGCCCGCATCTTGCTCGCGAAGACGTGCGCCGGCGGAAAGCTGTGCGGCAGCGGGTTCGAAGGATCGACGGCCGTCTCGAGATCGAGGAACACGGCGCCGGGAACATGCTCAGCCTCGTATTCGGCTGCACTGTCGCGCCCTGAGTTCGGAAGAAAGGCGCTGGCGTCCACGACGCGCAAGTCGCGCGCACCCAGCGCCTCGGCCAGCCAGTTCGTGGAAACGAGCGACTCCATCGCCGCCCCTCTAGCGGCAATCGGCGCGCGCCGGCAAATCCCGGAGCGATCAGCGCGCGAAGCGGCGGAAGAAGCTCGTCTCGTTCCAGCGCGGCCGGGCCTCCGCATTCGCCACGCGCATGGCGAGCGCGGCGATGAAGTCGTGCAGCCTGATCTCGTCCTCGCGGAACACCGGCTGCGAGCCATCGTCGCTCGGCGTATGGTAGTGCGTCGCCCGCCACGCCCGCTCGGTCTCGGCCTCGGGGGTACCTGCCGAGAAGCCGAACTTGAAGGCGACCGACGGAATGCCCTGCTCGATAAAGGCATATTGGTCGGAGCGAGTGAACGAGTTGCGGTTCGGAAACGGGTCCGGCTGGAGCGGCAGTCCCACCGTCCCGGCCACCGCCGCCGCTTCTGCGCCGAGGCTGCTCTCGTCCGCGCCGATGACGGTGATCCCCGTCAGCGGGTAGAGCGGCAGCGCCATGTCGTAATTGAGGTCGGCGATGATCGAAGCGCGCGGCACGCTCGGCCGGCGCGAGAAATAGCGGGCGCCGAGCAGCCCCTTCTCCTCGGCCGTCACGAAAACGAACAGGAGCGAGCGCCGCGGCCGTACCCGTGTGCGCTTCATCTCGGCGGCGATGTCCAGCAGGGCCGCGACTCCCGCCGCATTGTCGAGCGCGCCGTTGTTGATCCGGTCGCCGGTTCCGGTCGCGCTGATGCCGAGGCCGTCCAGGTGGGCGCTCATCACGACATGCTCGGCACGGAGGCGCGGGTCCGTGCCGGGAAGCCTCGCGACGATGTTGTTCGAGGCAAGCCGCCGCGTCATCGGCGCGAGCGTTGCCCTGAGCGTCGGGCGAAGCGGAAAGGACGGCACTGCCCCCGAAGCGTCGGAGAGCCGCGCCACCTCCGCGAAGGTTCGCCCGGAGCCGGCGAACAGCCGCTCGGCCTCCGCAGGATTGAGGCTCGCGTCGAAGAAGGTGCCAGGCACGTTGCGGATCGCCGGATCGGCGAAATACAGGCCGCCCGTCGTCGCGCCTGCCATGGACCGTACCCAAGGCGCTTCGGACTGGGTGGGCGTGGTCAGGCTGATCGCGCCGACCGCGCCGCGCTCGGCAAGCAGCCGCGAGCGCTCCGCGCGCGCATGCGACTTGAGCGGGCCGGAGATGGTGGCCGGTCCACCGCTCACGAACACCGCGATCTTGCCGCGAAGATCGACCCCGGCGAAATCGTCATGCCCCGCTTCCGGAATATGCAGCCCGTAGCCGACGAAGACGAGCGGCGCATCGACGCGCGCCGGAAGCAGCGAGCGGCGGCTGACGATGATGTCCTGCGGCGAGCGAAGCACGGTCTCCGCCCCGCCCGCGACCAGCGACACGCGCGCCGCCGCCGGGTCCAGCATCTGCTCCTCGAACTCGACCCGCTGGTAGAAGCCGTTCGTCCCGGCGGGCTCCAGCCGCAGCGCCTGCAGCCGCTCGACGACGAAGGCGGCGGCGCGGTCGTAGCCGGGCGTACCTGCCTCGCGGCCCTCCATGGCGTCGGCCGAGAGGGCGGACACGTCGCTCCACCAGCGCTCAGCGCGCTCCGCCCGGCTGAGCGGCGGCTCGGACGCGGTGGTGCAGGAAGAGGCGGCGAAGGCGAAAAGGGCGAGGAGAATCAGGCGCATGGAAGCGCTCAAGCGGTTGCGGGCCGCCGCTTCAAGTAGAATTCGCCGTAATAAGCGGAAAAGAAGGCGGCGGCCGGCGTCGCCACCACCGCGCCGAGCAGCCCGAAGGCGAGCGCGAACGCCAGGGTGAAGAAGAGAAGCAGCACCGGATGGAGCTGCATCGTCGTCCCCCTGATCCGCGGCGCCACCACGTTGCCGAGGATCTCGTTCGAGATGAGGTAGAAAAGGCCGACCCACAAAGCCGTCATCGGCCCGATCGCGAGCGAGATGAGGATCGGCGGCGCCGCCATCACATAGCCCCCGATTCGCGGGATGAACTCGGCGAAAAAGGCAAGCGCCGCCCAGACGAGCGCGCCCGGAACGTCCATCCAGGTGAGGAAGATGAACACCGCGATGCTCTCGATCACGCCGAGGATCAGGCTCGCCTTGGTCCAGCCGACGACCGCCCGGCTCGCCCGCGCCAGCGCCCGTGCGCCGGGCCGGCGATAGTCGCTCGGCAGGCTGCCGAGATAGCCGCGCAGCACCGGCATCGGATCGAGCAGGGTGTAGAGGACGAAGCTCAGGAACACGATCAGGAGCGCGACGAAAGCGAGCAGCGACAGCGACACGCCGAGCGCGCCGCCGAACAGCTCCTTGACCGGCGGCACCACCCCTTCGAGCGCCGAAGCGTCCGCGGCCATGACCCCTTGGAGATCGGGATAGCGGACGAACAGCGTCGCCACCTGCGCGTTCAGATCCGCGATGAAATCGGGCAGCCGCTTCACGAGCACCACGATCTGCCCCGCCATGCGCGGGATGATGAGCGCGCTCAGCGTCACCACCGTCCCGAGAAACAACGTGAATGTGAGCACCGCCGCGAGCTTGCGCTTCATGCCGCGCTTCACGAACCAGCGCACCGGCGCGCCCAGCGCGATCGTCACGACGAGCGCGAAGAAGAGGATGAGGACCGCGGTCATCACCTTGTAGAGGAACCACAGGAAGACGACGGCCGCCGCTGCGCCGAACACCAGCGACAGATAAGCGGCGGCGCGGCTGCGGGCGGTGGGGCTGGGGGGCAGAGCGGCCATCGGCGCTGCCCTAGCGAAGAGCGCGCGGGAATGACAGGGCGCGCGCGAGGCGCTAGGACGCGCCGCCATGGACCTGACCCACCTTGGACGAAACTCGCGCCTTCCGGCCTCGCCGGATGAAGCGCGGCTCGATTACGTCCCCAATCCGCGCGCCGGCACGCTCTATCTCGTTCGCTTCGCCGCGCCCGAATTTACCTCGCTCTGCCCGGTCACCGGCCAGCCCGATTTCGCCCACCTCGTCCTCGATTATGCGCCCGGCGACACGATCGTCGAATCGAAGTCGCTGAAGCTTTTTCTCGGCTCGTTCCGCAATCATTGCGGCTTCCACGAGGATGTCACCGTCGGCATCGGTCAGAGGCTCGCCGAGGAGATGAAGCCGCGCTGGCTCAGGATCGGCGGCTATTGGTATCCGCGGGGCGGCATTCCGATCGACGTCTTCTGGCAGACGAGCGCGCCGCCCGCCGACCTCTGGGTCCCCAACCAGGGCGTCCCATCCTATCGCGGCCGGGGCTGAGGCGGCGATGAGCGACGTCCCCCCGATCGCGATCTTCGGCGCCGGCTCGGTCGGCTGCTTCGTCGGCGGCGCCTGGCAGGCGGCCGGCCTCCCCATGTCCTTCATCGGCCGCCAGCGCACGAAGAAGGACGTCGACGCCCATGGCATGACGATCACCGACATGGACGGCACCCGACTCCATCTCCCGCGCGGCTCCGTCACCTTTTCCACCAGCCCCGCCGCGCTCGCGGAGGCCGGCGCCATCGCGCTCTGCGTCAAGAGCTACGACACCGAAGCCGCGGCGCGCGACATCCTGAAGCACGCGCGCCCCGGCACACCGATTATCAGCTTCCAGAACGGCGTTTCCAACGTCTTCCGCCTCAAGGAGAAGCTTCCGGGCTTCGACGTCATTCAGGGCATGGTCCCCTTCAACATCGCCTACATGGGTAGCGGCCGGTGGCACAAAGGCGTCGCCGGCGAGCTCGTCGCGGAAGAGAGGCCGCTCACCCAGGCGATCGCCGAAAGGCTCGGCCGCCGCCCGGGCCAGCTCCGCCTCACGCAGGACGTGGACGGCCTCGCCTGGGGCAAGCTCCTCATCAATTTGAACAACGCCGTCAACGCGCTCTCCGGCAAGAGCCTCCTCGAGCAGCTCTCCGACCGCGACTATCGCCGCGTCGTTTCCGTCTCGATGATCGAGACGCTCGAAGTGCTAAAGGAAGCGGGCATCAAGCCGGCCAAGCTCGGCCCGATCCCGCCCGATCTCCTCCCCCACGCCATTGCCGCGCCGGACTTCATGTTCCGCAACACGATCTTGAAAGTCCAGCGCATCGATCCGCACGCCCGCTCGTCCATGGCCGACGACCTCGCCGCCGGCCGCCGCACCGAAATCGATTATCTGAACGGCGAAGTCGTCACCCTCGCCCGCTCATTGAGGCTGCGCGCCCGGATCAACGAAACCATCGTGGCGCTGATCAAGCAGGCGGAAGCGGGCGTCGAGAAGAAGTGGGGCGGCAAGGAGCTTCACGACTACATCATGAAAGGCGGCTGAGGCGGCTCCGGGTCCGTCGCGCGCGCGATCAGCGCCGCCTCCCCCCGAACAAACCGCCCAATATGCCGCGCACCAGCGATCCCGCTGCGCGATTGACGACCTGCCTTTGCACCGCGCGGCCGAACTGGCCCGCCAGCTCCTCATGCAGAGGCGGATTGGCTCGGCGCTCCCGCTCGGCCCGCGCAGCCTCGCGTTCGGCCTCCTTGCGCGCCTTTTCCGTGGCTTTCTCGTCAAGGACGCGCTGCTTGGCGGCCGCTTCCTCGTCCTTTTTGCGCTGAGCCTCGGCACCGGCGGCATCCGCCCGCGCCTTCAGCATCTCCTCCGCGCTCTCGCGGTTGAGGCGCGTGTCGTATTTGTCGGCGACCGGTGAAAGCGACTGGATGATCGCCCGCTCCTTGGAGCTGAGCGGCCCGAGCCGCGAGCTCGGCGGCCGGATCAGCGCCCGCGCCACCGGAGACGGCGCGCCGTCCGGCTGGAGGAGCGACACCAAGGCCTCCCCCGTGCGAAGCTCGGTGATCGCCTGCTCGACGTCGAGCCCCTCGCTCGCCCGGAAGGTCGCCGCCGCGCCCTTGACCGCCTTCTGGTCCTTGGGCGTGAAGGCGCGCAGCGCGTGCTGAATGCGGTTGCCGAGCTGGCCGGCCACGGCTTCCGGAATGTCCGCCGGGTTCTGGGTCACGAAATAGACGCCGACGCCCTTGGATCGAATGAGCCGCACCACCTGCTCGACCTTCTCGATGAGCGCCGGCGGCGCGTCGGCGAAGAGCAGATGCGCCTCGTCGAAGAAGAAGACGAGCTTCGGCTTGGGCGGATCGCCGGCCTCGGGAAGCGCTTCGAACAGCTCGGACAGGAGCCAGAGGAGGAAGGTCGAATAGAGTTTCGGCCGCTGCATCAACTTGTCGGCGGCGAGGATATTGACGATGCCGCGCCCATCCTCCCCGCAGGCCATCAGGTCCGCGATGTCGAGCGCCGGCTCGCCGAAGAACAGTGCGCCGCCCTCCGCCTCGAGCTGGAGGAGCTGGCGCTGGATCGCGCCGACCGAAGCCTTGGTGACGTTGCCGTATTCGGCGGAAAGCTGCGCCGCCTCGGTCGCGCACCAGGCGAGCATCGCCTGCAGGTCTTCGAGGTCGAGGAGCAGCAGCCCCTCGTCGTCCGCCACCTTGAACGCGATCGAAAGCACGCCTTCCTGCGTTTCGTTGAGCCCCATCAGACGCGCGAGGAGCAGCGGGCCCATTTCGGAAACGGTGGTCCGGACCGGATGCCCCTGCTCCCCGAGCAGGTCCCAGAAGGTCACGGGAAAGTCACGATAAGAATAGTCGGCGATGCCGAGCTCCGCCGCCCGTGCGCTCAGCGCTGCGTGCGCGCTATGCGTCGTGGAGCCCGCCATGGCGAGGCCGGCAAGGTCTCCCTTCACGTCCGCGACGAAGACCGGAACGCCGGCGTTCGAGAAGCCCTCCGCCAGCCCCTGCAGGGTCACCGTCTTTCCAGTGCCCGTCGCTCCGGCGATGAGGCCGTGGCGGTTGGCCCGGTTCAAGAAAAGGCGCTGCGGCGCACCGCCCGCGGCCGCGCCGATCAGAAGGCTGTCCTGGTCGTCCAATCCGTGTCTCCGATCCGCGAAGAGGCCTTCTATTCCCGAAGCAACGAGCGACAGCAAGCAATCCTCCCCATCGATGATGGGGAGGGGAACCACCCAAAGGGTGGTGGAGGGGTAGATGGCCGAGGCACCGGGGGGTGGACGCCGGACACGCGTCGGCCCGCGCCGCTACCCCTCCACCATGCTTCGCATGGTCCCCCTCCCCATGCTCCGCATGGGGAGGATGTGAATCTCAGCGCGCCGCTGCGGCTCCGGCGAGGTCGACGCCGATGTAGACGGGGGGCTGGTTGCCGCGGCGCACGAGGAGGAGGACGGTGCCGCGCCGCGCCTGCCGCGCCGCCGCCACCGCCGCCGCCGCTTCTTCGGGGGTCCGGGTTGGACGGTTGTCGATCGAAACGATGATGTCGCCCGGCTGGATGTTCTTCACCGCCGCGTCGCTATTCTGGTCGACCGAGGCGACGACGATGCCGCGCAGGTTCGGGTCCGTCACACGAAGCTGCCGCGCCACGTCCGCGGTCAGCGCCTGGACGGTGAGGCCGAGGCCTTCGCGAGTCGAGCGCTGGCCGCTCGATTGCGCCTCGCCCTTGCCGCCGCCCGGGCCGGGCGCGGGTTCGGCCTCCTCGCCGCCGTTGATCCGCGCGAGTTCCTCGTCGGACGGCCGCTCGGCGAGCACGACGGTGACCGTCTGGCGCCGGCCGCCGCGAAGGATTTCCATCGGCACGCGGGCGCCGACCGCCTGGTTGGAGATGAGGTAGGAGGCGGTCTGCTCGGGCGTCACCGGCTGGCCGGCGATGGTGAGGACGACATCGCCCTGCTGGATGCCAGCGCGCGCGGCGGGGCCGCCCGGCGTGACGGCGCGGATCAGCTCGCCCCGGTTGCGCTCGATGCCGAGCGCCTGGGCGACGCCGCCTTCGGTCAGCGACTGGAGGCTGACGCCCATATAGCCGCGCCGGACGCGCTCGCCGCGCATCAGGGTCTGGACGATGGGATAGGCCTGCTCGGCGGGAATGGCGAAGCCGATGCCCACGTTGCCGCCGGTCGGCGAGATGAGCGCCGTGTTGATGCCGATGACGTTGCCCTGGAGATCGAACATCGGGCCGCCCGAATTGCCCGAATTGATGGACGCGTCGGTCTGGATGTAGCGGTCGTAATTGCCGGCGCCGATGTTGCGGTGGAGCGCCGAAACGATGCCGGCGGTGACGGTGCCGCCGAGCGCGAAGGGGTTGCCGATCGCGAGGACCCAGTCGCCGACGCGGGTCTGGCGGCTGTCGCCGAAGCGGACGAACGGAAGCGCGCCGCGCGGGCGGATCTTGAGGACGGCAAGGTCCGAGGCCTGGTCGCGCCCGACGACTTCCGCGGGATATTCGGTCCCGTCGCTGAGCGTCACGGTGACCGCTTCCACGACCGCATTGTCGCGCGCCGGGGCGACCACGTGGTTGTTGGTGACGACATAGCCGTCGGCCGAGATGATGAAGCCGGAGCCGAGCGAACCGCCGCGCTGGACGGTGTCGCTGCCACCCTCGCCGCCGCCCTGCGGAACCTCGCCGCCGAAGCGGCGGAAGAATTCCTCGAAGCCCGGCGGAAGCCCGCGGTTGCGCGGAACGCTGATCGCCTGGCGGGTCGAGATGTTGACCACGGCCGGCTGCAGCCGGGCGACGAGGTCGCCGAAGCTCATGGGCGCGCCGGCGCGCGGCGCCATGCTGGAGTTGATCGCGCCCGGCTCGTTCTGCGCCACCTGCGCACCGACCGGGTTGCTCAGCGTCGCGACCGTGCCACCGAGGAGAAGCGCTGCGGTGATTCCATAGACGTAACGCACTGGTCCGTTCCCTCCTGAATATCCGGCCGTCCCGGCCTGGACCCGGGCGGGTCCGCTTGAACTCACAGGCTAGATGGTACGCCTGAACCGGAATTGAATAGTTGCGCCCGCCGTCACCGCGGCTGGCCGCGTCCCCGGAACTGCCTCAGATAATCGTTGTCGGGCGACAGGATGATGCTCGACTGGCCTTGGCGCCCTTCCGAGATGAAGCTCGCTTCGTAGGACTGCATCGCGCGGTAGAAATCGTAGAATTCCGGATCCGCGTTGAACGCGCCCGCATAGGTCGACGCGGCTTCCGCGTCCGCTTCGGCGCGGATGATCTGTGCCTGCTTGGCGCCCTGGGCCTGGATCGACCGCGCCTCCTGGCGGCGGGCGCTCTTCATCCGGTCATAGGCGCTTTCGAGGGGCGGGCCTTCCGGAAGGTCGGCGCGCTTGATGCGCACGTCGACGATCTGCGCGCCATATTGGCTGGCGACTCGGTTCAGCGCATTCTGGATATTGTCCATCATCTGGCCGCGCTCCGGGCTGAGCAGGGCTTCCGAGGGCCTGCGCCCGAGTTCGTTGCGGAGCGCCGAGCCGAGGATCGGCCGAAGCTGGACGGCCACGCCTTCCTCGCTGCGGGCCGACGTGTACATCTTGAGCGGATCGACGATCCGGAAGCGCGCGAACGCATCGACCTGCAGGCGCAGCTGGTCGGTCGACAGCACGGGCTGGTTCTGAAGCTCGAGGCTGAGGATGCGGCGGTCGATCCAGACGATCTGCTCGACGAACGGTATCCGCGCCGCGAGGCCCGCGCCCGCCTCTTCGCCGCCGAACTGGTCCCCGGCCCGGTAGCGGTTCAGGATGCGCTGCGGCTCGCCGAAGCGGACGATCACCGCCTGCTTCGTTTCCGGAACGACCGAAAAGGTGCTGCCGATGAGGACCAGCACGAGGATGGCGATCACCGCGATCGCAATCGGATTTTTTGCGATGCGGCCCATCAGCGGCCTCCCTGCGCCGGCGCGGTGGCCTGCGGCTGGGCGGGCGCGGCCGGCGCCTGCTGTTGCTGCTGGCTTCGCCTCTGCACTTCAGGAAGCGCGATGTAGGGCGTGACGCCCGGCGCTTCGATGATCGTCGAATCGATTCGCGACAGGATTCTCTCCATGGTCTCGTAATACATGCGCCGGCGGGTCACTTCGGGCGCGGCCTTGTATTCGGCATACACCTTTTCGAACGCCGCCGCCTCGCCCTGGGCGCGGGCGGTGAGCTGGAGCGCATAGGCCCGGGCGTCGTTGATATAGGACTGCGCCTGCTGCTGCGCCGCCGACACTTCGAGGAAGGCCGGGTTGACGGGCGCGGGCGGGGCCGAGCGGTTGACCGCCACGCCCTGGATTTGGACGCCGGCGCGATAATCGTCCAGCAATTGCTGCATCGTTTCCTGGACGCGCGCTTCGATATCGCTGCGGCCGGAGCCGATCGCCTCCTCCAGCGTCATGCGCGAAACGACGGCACGCATCGCGCTTTCGGCGACTTCCTGGATCGTGTCGTCCGGTTCGGCGAGCTGGAACGCGTAAAGCTGCGTCTCGCCCTCCTTGATTTTCCAGCGGACCGAATAAGTGAGATCGATGACGTTCTGGTCGCCGGTCAGGATGAGGTTCTCGCCCTCGCCGCTCGGGATCGTGAATTCGCGGATCCTGTCGACGTCGATCTTTTCCACCCGGGCGATCGGCGCGGGCAGCGTCAGGCGCGGACCGGGCTCGAGCGTGCCCGCCCAGCGGCCGAACACCGTCACCACGCCGCGCTCCTGCGGGCCGATGCGGTGGATGCTGGTGAAGAGAACCCAAAGGAGCAGAAAGGCGATGAGGCCGTACAGCCAGTAGGGCCGCCCGTCGCCCGAGGGGAAGCGGCCGCCGAACCGGTCGCGGCTTTTCTTCAGGAAATCGTCGAGCGACGTGACGTTGCCGGCGCCGCGGCCGGGCTTGCGCGGGCCTTGCGGTCCGCCCCACGGGTTGCGCGGGCCGCCGCCGTCTCCGCCGCCGCCGCCGCTTCCGCCGCCATCGCCGCTTCCGCCGCCGGCTCCGCCTCCGGAACCGCCGCTACCGGAACCGCCGCCGCCCCCTCCCCAGGGGCTGCCGCGATTTTCGTTCAACAAAGCGCCGAGACGCCGACCCCGCCGGAAAATATTCCACATCTCGTCTTTATAGGAACGCCCCTCGCGGAAAAACAGTGCCAAGCGGCCCGGTCTTGCCTATCTGCCGCCGTGCAATGAACGAAGACGACGCCAAGATCCTGAACGCATTGGGCGATCTTGCGCCCAGAACCTCCGCGCCGCGCCTGCGCGAAGGCGTCGCAAGCCTGATCTTCGACGCGACCGGCCTGGACGCAGCAGAGCGCGCGGGCGCCGAGCGCCGGATCCGCGCCGCCCTCGTCGCGGTGCCGGGAGTCGCCGACGTCCGCATCGCAATGACCGCGGAAAAGACGCAGCGCACGATCATCGCGGTCGGAAGCGGCAAGGGCGGCGTCGGCAAATCGACCGTCTCGGCCAACCTCGCAATCTCCCTCGCGCGGCTGGGCAAGAAGGTCGGGCTGGTCGACGCCGACATATACGGGCCGTCCCAGACGCGGATCATGGGAAACGACGACCGGCCGGAGCTTGCCGACAAGCAGATCGTTCCGGTCCGCGCCTGGGGCATCCGCATGCTTTCCATCGGCCAGCTCATCGAGCCCGGCACCGCCGTCGCCTGGCGCGGGCCGATGACCGGAAGCGCGCTCGGCAACCTCATGGAAGGCGATTGGGGCGACACCGAGATCCTGGTCGTCGATCTCCCGCCCGGCACCGGCGACGTGCAGATGACCTTGATGCAGAAATGGAAGCCGGCGGGCGCGGTGATCGTCTCGACCCCGCAGGACCTCGCGCTCATCGACGCCACCCGCGCGATCGACCTGTTCCGCAAGATGGACGTGCCCCTCCTCGGCCTCGTCGAGAACATGGCCGGCTATGCCTGCCCGCATTGCGGCGAAGTGTCCGACCCGTTCGGGAGCGGCGGCGCGGAGGCGGCGGCGAAGGTGATGGCGATCCCGTTCCTCGGCCGCATTCCCCTGACCCTCCCGATCCGCCAAGCCTCCGACGCAGGCCGCCCGCCCGCCGCGGGCGACGGCGATGAGGCGGCGATCTTCCACGCCATCGCGGGGCGCCTTCTGGAGCAAGTGAACCGCGCCGCCGCTTGAGGGTTGTCCACTCATGCCCCTCACTTCCGAAGACGACATCCGCCAGCTCCTCACCGAGACCCGCACCATCGCGATCGTCGGCGCGTCCGACCGGCCGACGCGGCCGAGCTGGGGCGTGATGCGCATGCTCCAGGAGCACGGCTACCGCGTCATTCCGGTCAACCCGCAGATCACCGGCGAGCACGTCCACGGCGAATATGTCTGGCGCGATCTCGCCCAGATCGGCGAGCCCATCGACATGGTCGACATCTTCCGCCGCCCCCAGGCCGCGGGCGAAGCAGTCGACGAGGCGATCGCCGTCGGCGTGAAATCCGTCTGGATGCAACTCGGCGTCATCAACCACGAAGCCGCCGCCCGCGCGGAAGCCGCGGGCCTCAAGGTCGTGATGGACCGCTGCCCGGCCATCGACATCCCGCGGCTGCGCGTACCGCGCGTTATGCCCGCAGGTTGACGCAGTTCCCTAGTCGCCGCCTGCCTTCTTGTCGTAAACCAAAGCGGCGGAATTCAGCTTCAGGCCGAAGCGGCGGTATTGGGAGAAGAACCTGGGCAGGCTCTTGGGCCGGTGAAACGCCGCAGCAGGAGCGAATTGGGCGTCCGTCATCACCCATACCGCGCCCGGTCCACTGCAACTGACGGACCGCTCGATCAACGCAATGAAGTCCTTCTCGAGCGCTCGAGGAAGGAGAAGCGCTTCCAGCTAGATCCTCTCGAGTCTTGATGGGTGATCACGTCTTCGAAGAGCCAGCGGCACCCGGCGGATCCGCCAAATCCGCGATCGATGACGTGGATCAACAGGCCGGACTTGCCGTCGATAATCGGCGCCTGCCAAAGCGACGGGCTTCTGTCGCTGACAAGCTTCGTGTCCACGACCAGGCCGAGCTTCAAGTCCGAGAAATTGGGCGTTTCGCGCGGATCTTCGATCAGGATTTCGAGGCTGATCACGTCATCAAACGACCGCGAGCGCCCGTTCGCGAAGCCGCTCCACCGCGGCGGCGTGGATGCCGGGGGCGGCGGCGAGGACTCCGAAGGCCTTGCCGTCCGACGTGTTGAAGGCGAGCGGCTGGCCGAGCGCGCCCGTCACAGCCGCGCCCGCTTCTTCGGCAATCAGCGCCGCGGCGGCGATGTCCCACTCGAAGCCCCATTTGAGCGTCGCAACGAGATCCGCCTCTCCGGCTGCGACCAGTGCGATGCGCAGCGCGATCGAATTGGGCTTCGGCACCATCGCAAGGTCTGCGTCCGCGGCGGGAAGCTGGTCCGCCGGCACGCGCGCCCCGGCAAGCTCGTTCCGGCCGCTCGCCTTCAGCCGCACGCCGTTGCGCCAGGCGCCGCCGCCGCGCGCCGCCGTCCAAAGCTCGCCCCGCTGCGGCGCCGAAAGCACGCCGACCAGCGGCACCCGGTCCTCGACGAGCGCGATGGAGACGGACCAGCCCGGCCGCCGCCGGAGGTAATCGCGCGTGCCGTCGATCGGATCGACGACCCAGACGCGCCGCCGCTCGTAGCGGTCCGAATCGTCCACCGTCTCCTCGGACAGCCACCCCGCTTCCGGATCGAGCGTCCGGAGCGCGTTCCTCAAAAAGGCGTCGACCTCCAGATCGATGTCGCAGACGAGTTCGCCCGGCTTCTTTTCCCACTGATTGAAGGCCGTATGGGAGCGCGTGTCGGCGATCCGCCCCGCTTCCTCGGCGATGCGGGCGACCTTCTCAAGCACCGGCCACCATCATCCCTTCGATGCGCAGGGTCGGCGCGTTGACGCTCCGGCGGAAGTCGAGGTCGCTCGCCGGCGTCGTTTCCCGGAACATGTCGAGGAGATTGCCCGCGATCGTGATCTCGGCAACCGCGCCGGCAAGTTCGCCATTCTCGACGATGAAGCCCGACGCCCCCCGGCTGTAGTCGCCCGTCACCGGATTGACGCCTTGCCCGATCAACTCGGTGACGTAGAGCCCGCGCCCGACGTCCGCCATCAGCTCGGCCGGCGAAAGCGGCCCCGGCTCCATGTGGACGTTGGTCGGTCCGGCGCCCGGCGAACCGGCGCCGCGCGTGGCGTGGCCGGTCGGCTCGAGCCCGAGCTGGCGCGCCGATGCGCTGTCGAGCAGCCAGCCGGTGAGCCGACCGCCCGAGACGATGTCGCTCGGCCGCGTCGGGAGCCCCTCGCCGTCGAATGGCTTTGACGCAAGGCCGCGCGCCCGGTGCGGATCGTCCCGAACGACGATGCCGGGCGCGAATATCTGCTCGCCTTCCTTGCCGATCAGGAAGCTGGTGCGCCGCGTGATCGCCGAGCCGGTGATCGCGCCGGTGAGGTGCCCGATGAGCGAGGCGGACACGCGCGGACTGAAGAAAATCGTCATCCGCCCGCTTTGGAGCTTGCCCGGATCGAGCCGCGCCACGGCCCGCTCGCCGGCGCGCCGGCCCAGCGTCTCGGGTCCTTCGAGATCGGCGAAATGACGGACGCTGTGATAGGCATAATCGCGCTGCATCGCCCCGCCCGCGCCGGCGATGACGCTCGCCATGCCGCTATAGCCGGTGGTCGCATAGCCGCGGCAGAAGCCGTCGCTGGTCGCGAGCGCGACGACGCTGCGCCCCGCGCTGACCCCGGCGCCTTCGCTGTTCGTCACGCCCGGCACGGCGCGCGCCGCATCCTCGATGGCGAGCGCAAGCTCCTTCAGAGCGAGGGGCGAGGGGTCGGCGCCGTCGTCGCCGTCGACGTCCACGCCCTCGCCCCGCAGCAGGCGCTCCTCGGGCGCAAGGCCGGCATAAGGGTCTTCCGGCGCTTCGCGGGCCATGGCGGACGCGCGCTCGACGAGCGCACGAAGCGCGTCTTCGGAGAGGTCCGACGAGGACACGCTCGCCGAACGCTGCCCGACGAAGAAGCGAAGGCCGATCTCCTCGCCCTCGGAGCGGCCCACTTCGTCCAGCTCGCCGAGGCGCACCTGGATGCCCGTCGACGCTTCGCCCGAGTAAATAACGTCGGCGGCGTCGGCGCCCGCCTTGCGCGCAAGCTCCACGAGAGCGGCGGCGCGCGCCTCGGCTTTTTCCACTGTCAGCATGGCCCGCCGCTTAAAGAAGCGGCCGGGAAAAGCAAAGCCTCAGCTATTGCCCACGACGAGGCAGGCGAGGAACATGAGCAGCCCCGCGAACCGGTTCGACCGGAACTTGGCGAGCGCGTCCGCCCCCTCCTCCTGCCGAAGCGTCGCCACCTGCCAGAGGAGGTGAAGGGCCAGCGGGCCCAGCGCGATGATGGCGGGGCCTTCGGGGCGCACGGTCCAGATGGAGGCGCACCAGAGCGCGAGGGCGAGGGCGTAGCAGATGCCGATGCCGAGCGGCGCCTTGGCGCCGAGCGCGAGTGCGGAGGATTTGACCCCGACCAGCGCGTCGTCCTCCTTGTCCTGGAGCGCGTAGATCGTGTCGTAGCCTATGACCCAGAAGATCGACCCCGCGTAGAGGAGCAAAGCCGGAAGCTCGATCCGCCCCGTCACCGCCGGCCACCCGACCAGCGCCGCCCAGGAGAAGACCAGCCCCAGCCACGCCTGCGGCCACCATGTGATCCGCTTCATGAAGGGATAGGCGGCGACCGGCGCCAAGCTGGCGAGCGCCACGATCTGCGCCGTCCGGTCGAGCCGCAGCAGCACGACGAGCCCGATCAGGCTCATCGCCACGAGCAGCGCCCAGGCGCCCCCGAGCGAGGCCCGCCCGCTCGCCAGCGGCCGGAGCCGCGTCCGCTCCACCTTCGCATCGAGGTCCCGGTCCAAGATGTCGTTGTAGACGCACCCGGCGCTCCGCATCGCCCACGCCCCGAGCGCGAACCACAAAAGCAGCCACCACTCCCCGCCCCGCGGCCCCGCCAGCACCACGCTCCAGGCGCCGGGCCAGTAAAGCAGCCACGCCCCGATCGGCCGATCGAGGCGGATCAGCGAAGCGTAGGGCCGGACGCTGCACGGCAACGCTCCGATCACCCCCCGCCGCTCCGAATCGGGCATGATGTGGTCGTCGGGGGTGGTGGTCAGTGGGTCAGGGGACGGATCAAGGCTCACGAGCCCCCCACTAACCGTTCGGGCTGAGCCTGTCGAAGCCCTGCCCTTCCCTTTCGGCCGCAAAGAAGGACAGGGCTTCGACAAGCTCAGCCCGAACGGTATGGGTGACACATCATCCGCTCGTCCTGAGGAGCCGTTGAGCGTGTCGAAACGGCGTCTCGAAGGACTGCTCAGCCCCGACAGGTCATCCGAAGACATGCCCGCAACCCCCGCCTGGCCGCCGTCTAGCCTCCCGCGCCTGTTCGTCGAGCAGGCGCTTTCCGAAGGCGCCGCCCTCACCCTCGACGGCCCGCCCGCAAACTACCTCGCCAACGTCCTCCGCCTCGCCCCCGGCGCCGAGGTGAAGCTCTTCGACGACCGCACCGGCGAATGGCTCGCCCAAATCACCGAGGCAGGCCGCAAGCGCGTCACCCTCGCCGTCACCCGCCACCTGCGGCCCCGCGAGCCCGTCCCGGACGTGTGGCTCCTCTTCGCCCCGATCAAGCGCGGCCGCATCGACTGGCTGATCGAAAAAGCCACCGAACTCGGCGCCGCCCGCCTCGTCCCCGTCCTCACCCAGCGCACGATCGTCGACCGCCTC
>DASQND010000115.1:0-63083 GCA_035645215.1 Allosphingosinicella sp. | reverse complement strand
GCTGGTGCGGCGGCTGGCGGCGGACAAGGGCTGGAAGCTCGACCGCCCTTCCCTGTTCGATCCCGAAACGCTGCTGATCGAGGCTTTGCTCGCGCCGACTCGCATCTACGTCAAATCGCTGCTGCCGCTGGTGCGGGGCGGGAAGGTCAAGGCGCTGGCGCATATTACGGGCGGCGGGCTGCTCGAGAACATCCCGCGCGTCCTTCCCGAGGGGCTCCACGCGAGGGTTGACGCCGACGCCTGGCCGCAGCCGCGGCTGATGGCGTTCCTTCAGGCGCAGGGGAATATCGAGCCCGAGGAAATGGCGCGGACGTTCAACTGCGGGGTCGGGATGGCGGTCATCGTCTCGCAAGACGATGCGAACGACGTTGCGCAAGCGCTTGAGCAGGCGGGAGAAACTTCCTTCGTGATCGGCCGCGTCGAGGCCGGGCCGCGGGGCTGCACCGTGTCCGGCGCGCAGGGCATTTGGAGCGCGCGGGACGACTGGAGCGCCACCCACGATGGCTGAGCGGATCCGGGTCGCGGTCCTGCTTTCCGGGCGCGGCTCGAACATGCTCGCGCTTTCCGAACACAAGCGCCGCGATCCCGAACGGCCGTACGATCTGGTGCTGGTCGCCTCCAATGTGCCGGACGCGCGCGGGCTCGTCCTGGCGCGGCGGCTGGGCATTCCCATCTGGGCGAAGAGCCATAAAGGCATTTCGCGCGAAGAGTTCGATTCCCTGATCGATGCGGAGTTGCGGGCGCACGAGGTCGAGATCGTGGCGCTGGCCGGCTACATGCGCCTGCTCTCCGACGAGTTCGTGAACGCCTGGGCGGGGCGGATCCTCAACATCCACCCTTCCCTGCTCCCGGCGCACAAGGGCCTGGACACGCACCGCCGGGCGATCGAGGCGGGCGACGCGCTGGCCGGCTGCTCGGTGCATCTGGTGACCCCGGCACTCGATGACGGTCCGGTGCTGGCGCAGGCGCGGCTCAGGATCAGGCCGCAGGAGACGCCCGAGGCGCTTGAAAAACGTGTGCTGGAGGAAGAGCACAGGCTCTACCCGCAGGCGCTGGAGGATTATTGCCGCGCGATCCTGCTGGCGCGGCGCGGGGAGGCTGCCGTCGACGCCGGAACTCCAAGCATTTAGAGGCTAAGAGCGAATCGATTCGTCGCTGAAAACGCGTTGGCGCCCGCCACGAGCCGTTCGGCCACTCCTCCGGCGAAACATCGCCCAACCGCAAAAAACCTGTCATTTCCGCGGTTTACGCCGGGTGAACGGCGAAAAGGTTCCAGCAGCAGCTACTCTGCTGATCCCGTTCCAGGCTCAACCCGCCGTAACGATCTGGACTCGCTGCGCTGCACAAACCAGACGGGTCCCCGGTCAGCGGGTGGGGCGTAACACGATCCCCTGACAAGACGTAGACAGCGAGCCGTTTTTTACCGCGACCTTCTTCAGGTCCCGGGCGTGTCTCCCTGTTCGCGCCTGTTTTGGAGTTTCCATTGTCGATTTTCCGCACGCTCACCGTTGGAGCCTGCCTTCTTTCCGTCACCGGCTTTGCAGCCGCCCAGGCCGAAGTCTTCACCGCCGAAGCGGTCGTCGAGATTCCGGATACCCAGATCGCTCTTCCCGCCTCGCCGCCGGCGCCTATGCCGCAGCCCGCCGAGGTTTCCGAGCCCGCCGCAGCCCAGCCCGCCGCTGAGCCGGCACCCGCCGCTAAAGCCATTCCCGCCCTCGATCCGGCCCCTGCCCGCCGCGCCGCTTCCGCGAGCGCCGTCGGCAGCGCCGAGCTCGATTGCCTCGCCAAGGTCGTCCTCTACGAAGCGGGGAGCGAGCCGCGCGCCGGCCAGCTCGCCGTCGCGCAGGTCGTCATGAACCGGGTGCGCTCGCCGCGCTTCCCGAACACCGTCTGCGGGGTCATCTACCAGCGCGGGCAATTCGCCGCGATCCGCAGCTATTCGCCGCCGCGCGGGGCCCGCTGGAACCGCGCCATGGCGCTCGCCCGCGAAGTGACGAGCGGCGAAGCGGCCCCCGTCGTCGGCCGCGCCCTTTATTTCCACGCGAGCCGGGTTCGCCCCGCCTTTGCGCGGACCCAGACCCGCGTCGCCCAGATCGGCGGCCACGTCTTCTACCGCTGAATTTCGTTTCGAGCGTGGGGCTCGGGCGCCGGCGCACCTTCGGGAGGCGCCGGCGCCTTTTCTTTGCGTGAAGCGAAGCGGACGGCGCGCGCGCCCTGCCACCAGCCGTGCATCGTCTCGACAGGGTCGGTGAGGCGGAGGCCGGACGCGGCCTCGTACAGGCGGTCCGCCGCGGCGATCACCGGCTCGGTTACGGGGCCTGGCGCAAGCTCGCTCGCCCAGGAGCGGATCGCCGTGGTGTTGAGGATTGCGAGCAGCGCCGCCATCACCGCCACGATCTGCACGCACCAGCGCAGCGACGTGCCCTCGGGTGCGTCACCGGGAAGGTCGACCGGCGACTTCGGAGCTTCGGCGTCTGCCATGTCTCGCCTCCTCAGAACTGATAGTAGATGAACGGCGCGACGCCTTCGGGCCGCATGGCGTCGACGATCAGGATCGCGGCGCCCGCCGCCGCGCCGGCGAGCGCGGCGGGCATGGCGCGGACTCGTAGCGCCAGGAGCTGCGTGCCGCGCGGCGGCAGGAAGTGGAGCGCCATGCCGAGGCACATCAGGAACAGGCCCAGCGGCGTCAGCACCGTCGTCTCCCAGCTCCCGCTCGCCAAGCCGCCGAGATAAGCGAGCGCGCCTTCGAAGGTGGAGGCCCGGAAGAAGATCCAGCTCAGGACGACGATGTGGAAGGTGATGGCAATCCGGAGTGCATCGGGGAGCTTCGGCCAGCCTGCGGGCCGGACGTCGCGCCAGGCCCGCTCCGCGGCGAGCACGCCGCCGTGGATCAGCCCCCAGATGACGAAGTTCCAGCTCGCGCCGTGCCAGAGGCCGCCGAGCAGCATCGTGGCCATGAGCGCCGCGTAGAGGCGGAGGCGGCCGTGGCGGGAGCCGCCGAGCGGGATGTAGAGATAGTCCCTGAGCCAGCTCGACAGGCTGATGTGCCAGCGCCGCCAGAAATCCTGGAGCGAGGCGGCGCGGTAGGGCTGGTTGAAATTGTGGGGGAAGCGGTAGCCGAGCAGGGCCGCGATGCCGATCGCCATGTCGGTATAGGCCGAAAAGTCGCAGTAGATCTGGACGGCATAGCCGTAGGCGGCGAGCAGGAGATCGAGCGCATTGTGCGCGGCGGGATCGAAGAAGACGGGATCGACGAAATTGGTCGCGAGCTCGGACGCGATCACCGCCTTCTTGAACAGGCCCCAGACGATGAGCAGCAGGGCCATCGCGACCATGCCGCGGGTGATCGCCGGCACCTGGCGGAACTGCGGGATGAGGTGCGAAGCGCGGACGATCGGCCCCGCGACGAGATGCGGGAAGAAGCTCATCAGGAGGGTCATGTCGAGGAGGCCGGCGACCCCCGTGTGCCGGCGGTAGACGTCGACGATGTAGCTGATGCCCTGGAAGGTGAAGAAGGAAATGCCGACCGGCAGGATCACCTGCATGATCGCGAAGTCGCGGCTCCAACCCAATGCACGGAGCGAGGCTTCGAGCTGCTCGGTGAAGAAGCCGTAATATTTGAACCAGCCCAGTATGGCGAGATTGGCGGCGACGCCGAGGGCGACGAGAAGCTTGCGGCGGCGTTTGTCGCCTTCCGCGGCGCCGATCATGCGGCCGACGGCCCAGTTGAAGACGCCGCTCAAGATGAGGAGGGCGACGAAGCGGGCGTCCCACCAGCCGTAGAAGACCCAGGAGGCGAGGAGCAGGACGATCTTGCGCCACTCGTTCGAGCCGCGCAGCGCCCACGCGGCGGCGAAGACGATGAGGAAGAAAATCCCGAAGGTGAGGGTCGGGAACAGCATGGCGTCAGGGCCTTGCGAGGGGGTGGCGGGTAAGGTCGTCGAACAGGGCGCGGCCGATGGTTTCGCCGCTGGCACGGGTGAAATGGACGAGGTCGCCGCGCATCAGGCCGCGCTGCGACCAGCGGACCGAGGCGCAGGTGCCGCCCATCGCGGCGTGCCAGTCCCAGTAGGCGAGGCGCAGGTCGCGGGCGGTGCGGCGCTGGACGGCGCGGACGGCGGCGAGGGCCGAGGGGACGTAGGCGCCGCCGCCGCAGGGCGTGCCGGGACCGGCGTTGCTGGCGAGCGCGGCGTTGCGCGTCGCCGCGTCCGGGGCGCCGAGGATCAGGATCGGCACGTCGTGGCCGGCGAGGCGGCGGATGCGGGCGATCTGTGCGCGCAGGTCGCGTTCGTAGGTAGCGGCGTCGAAGCGGGGCGCGAAGCCTTCGTTGGTGCCGAAGGCAAGGACCACGAGATCGGGGGCGTAGGCCTGGAGCTCGGCGCGGACGACGGTGTCGTCCTGCCGCCCCTGGTGGACGAGCTGAGAGCCGCTGACGCCAAGGTTCGAAAGGGCCACGCCGCCTGTCTCGCGGAAGGTGCCGAAGGAGGTGATCGAGACCGGACGCGTGTCGTTCGTCGTCAGCGAGGCGGCGGAGACGGGCTCGGCAGTCTCGATCGACCGGCATTCCGCGCCCGGCGAGGGGGCGGCGAGCGGCCAATCCTCCCGCCGCTGGCCGATGCGCAGGGTGACGGTGCCGGCGCCGGGGCCGGTCAGCGCGCAGACGGTGATCCGGTCGAAGCGGTTAGCGTCGTCGTCGCTGGTGACGCCGAGGCTTGCGCCCGCGGCCGCGGCGGTCTGCGTATAGCCGGAGAGGCCGACGGTGCCGCCGCGGGTGAGCGAGGCGACGCGCCAGGGGCCGTGCTGGAAGGCGGTGACTCCCCAGGTGAGATAGCCCGGATAGGGATGTCCCGGTGGCAGGACGCCGCGGCCGCTTTGGCCCCAGCGCGCCTGGAGTGCGGCGCGGAGGGGCTGGGTGATCATGTCGCCCGCCGTGTGGCTGTCGCCGAGCTGGAGGATGTGGACGCCCTGCTTTTGCTCCAGCGTCTCGAACACGGGCGCCAGCGCCTCGCCGCCGCACAGATTGCCGGTGCAGCCCGGCTGGAGCGAGAAAGCGGCAAGGAGGGCGGTGGCGCCGTAGCCCATCTCAGGGCGCGGTCGGGGCGGGGGCGGCGGCCGGAGCGGCGTTGCGGATGGCGGGGCGGCCGCTCGCGGTGCGCGCCTCGGCGATGGTGCGCTCGATCTCGGTGGAGAGGCCGCGGGTGAGCGCGAGGTAGCCGGGGATCGTCATGTGGATGCCGTCGCCGGCGCGGGCGGTGAAGCGTTCGCCGCTGCCGGGGCGGCGCATGGAAGGGTCGTAGCGGCCGTCGGGGCCAGCCGTCGGCGCCGCGGTATCGACGAAGGGGACGGCGAGCGTGCGCATACGCTCGGCGTAGAAGGCGTTCATTTCCCCGATCTGCGCATTGTATTCCGGGTCGCGCATGGTGGGGAGGCCGACCCACCAGACCATGGCGCCGTGGTCGCGGAGCAGCGCGACGATGCGGGTGACCCGGTCGGTGACGATCTCCTTCCAGCGCGCGCTCATATAGGGCGCGCCGCGGCCTTCGTGGTAGATGCCCTGGGTGTCGTTGGCGCCGAAGGAGAGCACCGCGATGTCGACCGGCCGCGCGGCGAGGCGGCGCCGAGTGTCTTCGAGAAGATCGGTGGTGCGGTAGCGGGTGAAGCCCGTCCCCTGCCGGCTTTCCTTGTGGACGGCGATGCCGGCGCGGGTCGGGAGCTGCTGGTAGAGGCCGGCGTGGAGGCCGTCGCCGAAGCTGTCGCCGAAGACGCCGACGTTGACGGTGCCGCCCTGGGCAGCCGTGCGTAGCAGGCGTGGGCCGGGGCGGCCGGGTCCGGCGGCGGCGGGGGCAGCCGCGGCGGATTTCGGAATGGCGGTGCTCGCCTGGGCTTCGACCGCGCCGCTTCCGGCAAAGATCGAGGCGCCGATAATGCCTCCGGCGGCAATGCCGACGAACAGCACAGCCGTCCGGTCGAGCGCAAGCAGCAGCGTCCGCTTCGTGGTCATAACCACGCCCTCCAAGCCTTTGAAGTGCCGCCGCTTTTGTGAGCGTTGGCGATGCTTGGATGCTGCGCGGCACGCGCCCCCATGACAAGAGCTCGTGTCTAAGATTCCAGCGTTTTCCGGCTTTGTGCGGAGCGCGGCGGCTTTGTGTGGCCCGCCGCGCTCAGCGCTTCATATCCGGCGGCAGATCAGCCGACGATTTCGTCAGCCGAGAAGAAGAATTCGATCTCGATCGCGGCATTCTCTTCGCTGTCCGAGCCGTGGACGCTGTTCGCTTCGATCGACTCGGCGAGCTCTTTCCGGATCGTGCCCGGCTCGGCCTGCTCCGGGTTGGTCGCGCCCATGACCTTGCGGTTCAATGCCACGGCATCCTCGCCCTCGAGGACCTGCACGACGACCGGGCCCGAAGTCATGAAGGAGACGAGGTCGTTGAAGAAGGGCCGCTCGCGGTGGACGCCGTAAAAGCCTTCGGCCTGCTCGCGGGTCATCAGGATGCGCTTGGAGGCGACGACGCGGAGGCCTGCTTTCTCCAGCATGTCGGTGACGGCGCCCGTCAGGTTGCGGCGCGTGGCGTCGGGCTTGATGATCGAGAAGGTGCGTTGCGTCGCCATGGCCGTGAGGCTCCCATTTGCTGATGATGTGGTGGATTTGGCGGGGTCTCTAGGGGGAGACGGACGCTTTCGCAACCGTGCGCGCAGATCAGGGGCCCTGGACCCAGCGCCCGTCGACCTGCTTCCAGTAGCGCGGCTCGACTCCCTCCACGCCATTGAGCGAGCGCCAGGCGCCGCGGGCTTCGTCGAGGTGGGCGCTGTCGAAGAAGTAGAAGGCGCGCTCATACTGCAGCGCTTCGGGGCGCCAGCGGCCGTCGGCGAGGGCGATGTTGGTGGCGCCGTTTGGGGCCGCGGGCTCGGTGGAGAGGAGGATGGGCTGGGCTTCGGCGGCGGCGGCGCCCGCCGGGCCGTGCGGAAGGAAGCTGTCGGGCGCGTAGGTCCAGAGCAGGCGATCGAGCGCGGTGAGGAGCGGCTCTTCGGCGACGATCAGCAGGCGGTTGCCGGCGGCGAGGACATTCTCGGCGACCTTCGGGAGGACGCGCTCCAGGGGCGAGGCGGTGAGGTGGTAGAAATCGACGTGCATCGTTGACGCCTCACCTCGCCCCGGGCGCTCTTCAGGCCTCGTGATACTTCGAGACGAACTTGTCGAGGAGCGCCACGCCGTAGCCCGTGGCGCCCTTGTCCCAGAGGTGGCCGGGCTTGTCGGCCCAGACCATGCCGGCAATGTCGAGATGCGCCCATTTGACGCCGTCCTCGACGAAGCGCTGGAGGAAGCAGGCCGCAGTGATCGACCCGGCTTCGCGGGCGCCGCTGTTCTTCATGTCGGCGATGGGCGAGTCCATCATCTTGTCGTACGTGTCGTTCATCGGGAAGCGCCACAGGCGGTCGCCGCTTTCGAGGCCCGCGGCGGTGAGGTTCGCCGCCAGGCCGTCGTCGTTCGAGAACAGGCCGGCATATTCGTGGCCCAATGAGATGATCATCGCGCCGGTGAGGGTGGCGAGATCGACCATCACTTCCGGGCGATATTCACGCTGCGCCCAGGTCATGGCGTCGGAGAGGACGAGGCGGCCTTCGGCGTCGGTGTTGATGACTTCGATCGTCTGGCCGGACATGGAGGTGACGATGTCGCCCGGGCGCTGGGCGCCGCCGTCCGGCATGTTCTCGGCGAGGACGCAGACGCCGACCACGTTCGCCTTCGCCTTGCGCCGTGCGAGGGCGAGCATGGTGCCGGCGACCGCGCCGGCGCCGCCCATGTCCCACTTCATCCCTTCCATGCCGGCGGCGGGCTTGATCGAGATGCCGCCCGTATCGAAGGTGATGCCCTTGCCGATGAAGACGACGGGCTTGCTGCCCGCGTCGGCGGCGCCGTTCCAGCGCATGGCGAGGAGCCGCGGCGGGCGGACCGAGCCCTGGCCGACGCCGATCAGCGCGCCCATGCCGAGCTCCAGCATCTGCGCTTCGTCGAGGACGTTTATTTCGACGCCGGTGCCTTCGAGCGCCGCACTGACACGCTCCACGAAGCTTTCGGGGTAGAGGATGTTCGCCGGCTCGGCGACGAGGGTGCGGGTGAGGCGCAGGCCCTCGAGCAAAGCTTCGGCATCCCGCCACGCATCGTCCGCGCCTTGTGCGCCGACGACCACGATCTCTTCCAGGGTCGGCTTCTGCTTGCGGGTGAGCTTGGTCCGGTAGACGTCATGACGCCAGCCGCGGGCCGACGCACCGAAGGCGAGGCGCGCGGCGGCGCGGCCGTCGATGCCGAGGCCGGTCAAGTCGATGACGAGGCGGGTCTCGCCGGAGGTCAGGAGCCTTGCCGTCAAAGCGCCGCCGGCTTTCTCCCAGATCCCATCGTCGTCGCGGCGGGCGCCGAGGCCGACCAGCAGCAGCCGGCGGACGGTTTCGCCTTCCGCGACGAAGGTTTCGGCAATCGCCGCGGGCTCGCGCTCGAAGCGCTGGGCTTCGGCGGAGCGGAGCGCGAGGCGGCGCGCGGCCTCGTCGAAGCCGGTCAGGCGATCGGCGAGAGTGTCGTCCCCCCGGACGAGGAGGGCCAGCGCATAGGAACCTTCGGGGCGCGCGTCGGCGAACGTGACTTTCATCGGGCGTCTAACTCCAGGCGTGGGAGGGCAGGCGGTGAGCCTTAAGCGCTCGGCGCGCGCGAGGCAAAGCCGAACATCTATCTCCATTGCAGCCCCGCGCGTCCGGTGCGATAGGCTGGAGCCTTGATTGGGCTGAAGCGGCGGGGATGAAGACGTTAGAATTGCTTAGCCGGACGGCGCTCCCGCTGCTGCTGTGCGCGCCCGGGACGGCGATGGCGGCTGCGCAGGAGACGCCCGCCCCCGCCCCCTCCCCCGTCTCCGGCCCCGAGCCGCTGGCGGTGACGGCGTCCACCGACGACGAAGAGGCCGAGCCCGAAGTCAATTTCAGCGCCGACCGCCTGATCTTCGAGGAAGAAAGCGACACCGTCACCGCCACCGGCCAGGTCCGGATGCGGCGCGACGGCTATTGGCTGAGCGCCGACGAGGTCGTCTGGGTGCGGCCCACCGGCCAGGTCCAGGCGCGCGGCAACGTCCGCGTGGTGAGCCCGGAAGGCGACATCGCCTACGGCGACACCATCGAGCTCACCGACACGCTTCGCGACGGCATCGTCTCGAACCTCCTTCTCGTCCTCGAAGACGGCGGCCGCCTCGCCGCGGTCGAGGCGCGGCGGGACAATGGCGTCACGACGCTGTCGCGCGCCTCCTATTCGCCCTGCGCCGTCATCGGCACCGACGGCTGCCCGCAGGACCCGACCTGGCACATCACCGCCGTCGAGGTCCGCCACGATCCCGTCCGCCGCCGCATCTATTACAGGAACGCGACCCTCAACCTGTTCGGCACGCCGATCGTGCCGCTGCCCGGCCTGTCCCACCCGGACGGCAGCGGCGAGAGCAGCGGCAGCGGCTTCCTCGTCCCCGATCTTCGCTTCACAAGGTCGAACGGGGTGGAGATCGTCGCACCCTATTTCATGCGCCTCGCGCCCAATCGCGACCTGACGCTGACGCCGCACGTCTACAGCGACGTCCTTCCCATGCTCGAAGGCCATTACCGCGCCTTGAACCGGCTCGGCGCCTATCAGGTGCGCGCTTATGCGACCCAGGGCTCGCGCCTCCGGCCCGACCCGGACACCCCGCCGCCGCTCGGCTTCGAAAGCGGGCTTCGCGCCTATCTCGACGCCAACGGCCGCTTCCAGCTCACCCCGCGCTGGAGCGTGACGGGATCGCTGCGCTACGTCACCGACCGCACGTTCCTGCGCCGCTACGACATCAGCCGCGAGGATCGCCTGCGCTCGATGATCGATGCCGAGCGGATTACCCAGGACAGCTATATCTCGCTCGCCGGCTGGGCCTTTCAGGGCCTGCGCCTCACCGATACGCCGGGCCAGCAGCCGGTCGCCCTCCCGGCGGTCGACGCCCGCTGGCGCATGGACGACACCATCTGGGACGGCCGCGTCGAAGTGCAGGCGAACAGCCTCTCGATCCTCAGGACCGAAGGGCAGGACAGCCAGCGCGCCTTCGCCAGCGCCCGCTGGGACCGCCGCTCGATCACGCCATTGGGCCAGGAGCTGGTCCTGACCGCCTACGGGCGCGCCGATATCTACCATGCGAACGATACCCAGCTCACCAGCACCGCCATCTACCGCGGGGAGGAAGGCTGGACGCCGCGAGTCATCGCCGCCATCGCCGCCGACTTGAAATGGCCGCTCGTCGGCCCGTTCATGGGCGGCACCCAGCGCGTCACCCCGCGAGTCCAGATCGTCGCTTCGCCGCCCACCGAGAATCTCGACATCCCCAACGAGGACGCGCGCTCGGTCGATCTGGAGGATTCGAACCTCTTCGCCTTGAACCGCTTTCCCGGCTACGACCGCTGGGAGGATGGCGTGCGCATCACCTTCGGCGCCGACTGGGCGGTCGACCTTCCCGGCATCACCTTGCGCTCCAACATCGGGCAGAGCTACCGGCTCAACAACCGCGCCACCCTGCTTCCGCCCGGCACGGGCCTTTCCGACCGCTTCTCGGACATCGTCGGCCGCACGAACCTGCGCATCGGCCGCAACATCGCCTTCACGCACCGCTTCCGGATCGACAAGGACAGCTATGCGCTGCGCCGCAACGAAATCGACGCTTCGTTCGGCGGGCGCCGCTCCTATGCGAGCGTCGGGTATCTCCGGCTCGACCGGAATGTGGATTCCGCGATCGAGGATCTACGCGACCGCGAGGAAATTCGTCTCGGCGGTCGGGTCAGGGTCGCCCGGCACTGGTCGCTGTTCGGATCCGCGGTCGTCGACCTGACGTCGAGCGAAGAGGACCCGCTTTCGAACACCGACGGCTTTTCGCCGGTGCGGCACCGTTTCGGCGTGCTTTACGACGACGATTGCATCGAACTGGGCATCACCTGGCGCCGCGATTACGAGACGACGTTCGACGTCCAGCGCGGCAACACCTTCCTGTTCCGGGTGGCGCTCCGCAATCTGGGACGCTAAGCTGGCGTTCAGCAAGCGCGGGGCATCTTAGGCGCCTGTCTTTATTGGAGGAATGATGAAGCTCGGTACTCTTCCCAGGGCGGCTTTCGTGCTGGCCGTTCCGCTGCTGTCCGCAATGGCGGCGGCCCAGGCCACCCAGCCCTCCACTCAGGCCTCCTCCACGCAGCGGCCATCGTCGGCCGGCGGGCTGACGATTCCGGACCAGGTCCAGTTCCTCGGACGCGACACGTCGGGCGTGCGCAAGGCGACCGCGATCGTGAACGGAGAGGTCATCACCGAGACCGATATCGATCACCGGCTCGCCCTCGTCATCGCCTCCAACAACGTCGAGATACCGGCCGAGGAGATGCAGCGCATCCGCGCGCAGATCCTGAGGAACCTCATCGACGAGACCCTGCAGATCCAGGCCGCCCGGCAGCGGGACATCGAAGTCGAGCAGCGCGAGATCGACCAGTCCTTCTCCCGGGTCGGCACCCGCACCGCGGGCACGAACCCGGCGGCGCGCAACTTCCCGGCCTATCTGCGCTCGATCGGCTCGTCGGAGCGGTCGCTGAAGCGCCAGATCCACGGCGAGCTCGCCTGGCAGCGCCTCCAGTCGCGCTACTTCTCGCTTTCGGCCAACGTCAGCGACGACGAAGTGCAGTCGATCCTCAACCGGCTGAACGCGTCGCGCGGCAGCCGCGAGTTCCGGGTCAGCGAGATCTTCATCTCGGCGACGCCCGACACGGCGGCCGAGGCGCAGGCCAATGTCGCGCGCATCTTCCAGCAGCTTCGCTCCGGCGCCTCCTTCACGGCCTATGCCCGCCAGTTCTCCGAAGCTTCGACGGCGGCGGTCGGCGGCGATCTCGGCTGGGTCCGGGGCGAGCAGCTTCCCGACGTGCTCGCGCAGGCCGTGGCCGAAATGCCGGTGGGCGCGATCAGCCCGCCCATTCCGGTGCCGGGCGGTTATTCGATCGTCGCACTCGCCGACAGCCGTCAGGTGCTGATGCCAGATGCGCGCGATGCGGTGCTCAGCCTCATCCAGCTGTCGATCACCTTCCCGCCGGGCACGAACGAAGCGCAGGCGCGCACGAACATCGAGCGCTTCGTCCAGACGACCCAGACGATGGGCGGCTGCGGCGGCGCGCAGGCGGCGGCGCAGCAGCTCGGCGCCGGCGTCGTCGCCAACGACCAGATGCGCGTGCGCGACCTCCCGCCGCAGCTCCAGGAGATGCTGCTCAGCCTCGCCGTCGGCCAGGCGACGCGGCCGTTCGGCGCGCTCGACCGGGAAGTCAGCATCCTCGTCCTGTGCGGCCGCGACGATCCGCAGCAGGCCAATGCGCCCACCTTCGAGGCGGTGCAGGACCAGCTCGTCGAGGAGCGGATCGCGCGGCGTGCCCAGCGCTTCCTGCGCGATCTTCGCCGCGACGCGGTGATCGAATATCGTTGAGGACGCTTCGGGCTTGACCTTGCCGCTGGCCGTTTCGCTGGGGGATCCGGCGGGGATCGGCGCTGAAATCATTGCGAAAAGCTGGGAAAGGCGGGAGAGCCACGCTCTGCCGCCTTTCTTCGTCGTCGGCGAGATTTCGTCGATTTCCGCGGTATGGAGCGGCCCCGTCGCGATCATCGCGTCGCCGGACGAAGCCGCTGCGGCCTTCGCGCATGCGCTTCCAGTGCTGCGGGTCGGCGACGGCGCATCGGTGGAGCCGGGGCGGCCGACGCCCGCCGGCGCCCGGATCGCGCTCGACTCGCTGGAGCTCGCCGTCGGCCTCACCCGCTCGGGCGCGGCGGCGGCGGTGGTGACCGGGCCGGTCTCCAAGTCGCAGCTCTACGATATCGGCTTCGTCCACCCGGGCCAGACCGAATTCGTCGCCGAACGCTGCGGGATCGCGGCGAGCACGGTCGCGATGATGCTCGCCGGGCCGACGCTGCGCACCGTTCCGGTCACCACCCATATCCCGCTCGCAGACGTCCCCTCGAAGCTCAGCACCGAGCTGATCGTCACCCGCGGCCGCACCGTGATCCGGGGCCTGCGCCGCCAGTTCGGGATCGCCCGGCCGCGCCTCGCGGTCGCCGGGCTCAACCCTCATGCCGGGGAGAAGGGCGCGCTCGGGCGCGAGGATATCGAATTGATCGCGCCCGCCGTCGAGCGGCTGCAGGCCGAGGAGGATGCGGACGTGTTCGGGCCCCTCCCCGCCGACACGATGTTCCATGCCCGCGCGCGCGCCGGCTACGACGCGGCGCTCTGCATGTATCACGACCAGGCTTTGATCCCCTTGAAGGCGCTCCACTTCGACGAAGGCGTCAACATCACGCTCGGCCTCCCGATCGTGCGCACCTCGCCGGACCACGGCACCGCCTTCGACATTGCCGGCCGGAACCTCGCCGCGCCCGATGCGACGATCGCCGCGATCGCGCTCGCCGCCGCCTGCGCGCGGCGCATGGCGGCGGCGTGAGCGGCGGGGCGCTGCCGCCGCTGCGCGAAGTCATCGCGCGCTTCGGCCTCAGCGCGGCGAAATCGCTCGGCCAGAACTTTCTCCTCGACGAGCAGCTCCTCGACCGGATCGCGCGCGTGCCGGGTGCGCTGGAGGGCGAGCGCGTCTACGAAGTCGGGCCCGGCCCCGGCGGCCTCACCCGCGCCCTGCTCCGCGCCGGGGCCAGCGTCACCGCCGTGGAGCGCGACCGGCGGTGCCTGCCGCCGCTCGCCGAAGTCGCCGCGCATTTCGAGGGGCGCCTGCGCGTCCTCGAAGGCGACGCGCTCGAGATCGACGCGGCCGCCGAGGCAGGCGCCGGCGCGCATGTCGCGGCCAACCTTCCCTACAATGTCGGCACCGCCCTTCTCGTGCGCTGGCTCGGCGGCGAGGCCTGGCCGCCCTGGTGGAAGAGCCTGACGCTCATGTTCCAGCTCGAAGTCGCCGAGCGCATCGTCGCGAAGCCGGGCGGCGGGGCTTACGGGCGCCTTGCGGTCCTCGCCCAGTGGCGGTCGGAGCCGAAGCTCGCGATGAAGGTGCATCGCTCGGCGTTCGTGCCGGCGCCGAAGGTGATGTCGGCGGTGGTGCACATCGTGCCCAAGACGGCGCCGGAGGGGGTTTCGGCGCGGGTGCTGGAGAGCGTGACGGCGGCGGCGTTCGGGCAGCGCAGGAAGATGCTGCGGCAAAGCCTGAAGAGCCTGCCGGGTGCGCTGGGCGCGCTGGAGATGCTGGGGATCGACTCCGAACGGCGGGCGGAGACGCTGTCGGTGGACGAGTTCGTCGCGATCGCGCGGGCGCTCTCACCACCCTAAGCCGTCATGCCGGACTTGATCCGGCATCCACCTTCTTCTTCTCAAGCGTCGGACAAAGAAGGTGGACCCCGGATCAAGTCCGGGGTGACGCCTTCAATTCGTCCCGCGTCAGTTCTGCGGAGTAGGCGCAGGCGTCGGAGTCGTAACCGGCGCGCGCTGCGCGGCGAGATCGGCGGGGGGTCCGCGCTGGATGGAGGCGGCGAGCGTATCGGCCTGGGCGCAGCTCGAGCCGCACAGCGTCCGGACACGGGCGAGGTTCTGGCGCGCGCGGTCGACGGCGCCGCGCTGGACATAGGCTTCGCCCTGGCCGGCAAGCGCGGCGACGTCGTTCGGCTCGAGCGCGAGCGCGGCGGCGTAATAGCGGATCGCCTTCCCCGGAAGGCGCTGCGCCTGCGCGACGCGGGCAAGGGCGATCAGAGCCGTGCGGTTCTTCGGATCGACGGCCAGCGCGCTTTCGAGGAAGTCGATGGCTTCGTTGTGACGTCCGGCCGCGCTGTGGCCGGCGGCCTGCTGGACGAGCGCGACCGAGCGCGGGTCGATCTGGTCGTCGGGCCGCTGCCCCTGGCCGGCGCTGGCGAAGGTCGCGAGCGCGATGGCGGCGGTGAGGGCAATCGGGGTGAGGCGCATCATCGTCTCCAATCTGTCTTGCCGGCGGTCTAACATGGCGCCCGCCAGCGCGCGACGAAAAAGCCGTCCGTGCCGTCATAAGCGGGGGAAAGGACCCGTCCCGTGCCGGACGGCCTGCCGGCGTCCATGGGGAGAGCTTCGGGCAGCAGCGCTGAACGGCGGGTGAAGGCTTCGGCCTGTTCGCGCCCCTCTTCAGCAAGCAGCGAGCAGACGGCGTAGACGAGCGCGCCGCCGGGACGGACGAGCTGCGCGGCGACGTCGAGCAGGTGGGATTGGAGCTTCGTCAGCGCCGCCAGCCGCTCCGGCGTCAGCCGCCAGCGCGTTTCGGGGTTGCGGCGCCATGTGCCGGTGCCCGAGCAGGGCGCGTCGACGAGGACGAGGTCGGCGGTGCCGGCAAGCTCGCCAAGCGCCTGCATCTCCCGGTTCGGGTTCAGGAGCAGAGTCTCGACGATCGTGACTCCGGCGCGCTCCAGGCGCGGACGCATTCGGGAAAGGCGGCCGCGATCCGTATCGCAAGCCACGAGGCGGCCCTGGTCTCCCATCTCGGCGGCGAGGGCCAGGGTCTTGCCCCCTGCCCCGGCGCAGAGGTCGATCGTGAGCTGACCCGGCAGCGGCGCGCAGGCGAGGGTCAGGAGCTGGCTTCCTTCGTCCTGCACTTCGACGAGGCCGGAGCGCCAGGCGTCCGTCTCTTCGGCGCGAAAGCCTTCGGGGAGGCGGAGGCCCATCGGCGAGAGCGGCGTCGGCGCGGCCTCGGGAAGCTGCGCCAGCGCGTCTTCGCGCGTGCCTTTGAGCAGGTTGACGCGCAGGTCGAGGGGCGCGCGTTCGAGCAGGGCTGCGAGGTCGCTTTCCTCGATCCGGCCGGCGAGCCAGCGGGGCGCGAGGGAGGCGGGCGCCCTTTCCTCCTCCGGCCGCGGCGCAGCGGGGGCGTGCGGGCCGCCGTCGAAGAGGGCGAGGAGCTCGGGATCGTCCGCGGCAAGCCCGAGCATGGCCGCGCAGCCGGATGCCGGGCGCTCACCCGACCGCCGTATCGCGCGGTAGACGAGCTCGCGCACCGCCCTTCGGTCCTTGGATCCCGCATAGCGCCGCGTCTTGAAGTAGCCGGCGATGAGGCTGTCCGCTGCCGGGCCGGCAGTGCGCGCGGCTTCGATGATGGAGTCGAGCAACTCTATGGCCGCTTCTACGCGCGCTGAAGGCGTCATGGAGCCACCACGTCATTGCGAGCGGAGCGAAGCAATCCAGAGCAGCTTCGGAGGCCCGCTGGATTGCTTCGTCGCTTCGCTCCTCGCAATGACGGCTGGAGGTCTCGCGTCGGGAATACTCTCATCCGCGCGTCGGGTAATTGGGAGCTTCGCGGGTTATGGCGACGTCGTGGACGTGGCTTTCGCGGAGGCCGGCATTGGTGATGCGCACGAACTGGGCGCGGGCCTGGAGATCGGCGATCGTCTGGGACCCGGTATAGCCCATCGCCGCCTTCACGCCGCCGACGAGCTGGTGGACGACGTCGCGGGCGTGGCCTTTGTAGGGAACCTGGCCTTCGATGCCTTCGGGGACGAGCTTCAACTGGTCCTTGATGTCCTGCTGGAAGTAGCGGTCGGCGGAGCCGCGCGCCATCGCGCCGACTGAGCCCATGCCGCGATAGGATTTGTAGGAGCGGCCCTGGTAGAGGAAGGTCTCGCCCGGCGCTTCCTCCGTGCCGGCGAGGAGCGAGCCGATCATCACGGTGGACGCGCCCGCAGCCAGGGCCTTGGCGACGTCGCCGCTGGTCCGGATGCCGCCGTCGGCGATGACGGGGACGCCGGACTTCGCCGCTTCTCCGGCCGAATCCATGATGGCGGTAAGCTGCGGCACGCCCACGCCGGCGACGATCCGCGTCGTGCAGATCGAGCCCGGGCCGATCCCCACCTTCACCGCGTCCGCCCCCGCGCCGATCAGCGCTCGGGTCGCTTCGGCGGTGGCGACGTTGCCGGCTACGATCTGGACGTTGTTGGAAAGCTTCTTGATCCGCTCCACCGCCGCGGCGACGTCCCGGTTGTGGCCGTGGGCGGTGTCGATGACGATGAGGTCGCATTCGGCGTCGATCAGGGCTTCGCTGCGCTCAAACCCCTTGTCGCCGACCGTGGTCGCGGCGGCGACGCGGAGGCGCCCGGCGGCATCCTTCGTCGCGTTCGGATAGGTCACCGCCTTTTCGATGTCCTTGACCGTGATGAGGCCGATGCAGCGGCCCGCATCATCGACGACGAGGAGCTTCTCGATCCGGTTCTGGTGGAGCTGGCGGCGCGCTTCCTCCTGGCTGACGCCCGGGCCGACCGTGACGAGATCGCCGCGAGTCATCAATTCGGAGACCGGCTGGCGCGGATTGCCGGCGAAACGGACGTCGCGGTTGGTGATGATGCCGACGAGGCGGCCGTCGGGTTCGGTTACGGGAATGCCGGAGATTCTGTGTCGCGCCATGAGCTCGAGCGCGTCGGCAAGTGTCGCATCGGGCCGGACGGTGATCGGATTGACCACCATGCCGCTTTCGTAGCGTTTCACGGCGCGGACCGCCGCCGCCTGCTCCTCGACGCCAAGGTTGCGGTGGAGGACCCCGAGGCCGCCAAGCTGCGCCATGACGATCGCCATGTCGGCTTCGGTCACCGTGTCCATCGCCGAGGAGACGACCGGGATGTTGAGGGCGATTTCGCGCGTGATGCGGGTACGCGTGTCGGCCGCGCTCGGGAGCACGCTCGATTCGGCCGGCTGGAGCAGCACGTCGTCGAAGGTGAGGCCGAGGCGGATGTCCATGTGATGCTCCGGTGGATTCGCGTGTGTCGTTCGGCCGTCCTTAGTCCGCCCGGCCGCTGCAAGTCACGGCTGCGATCGCTGGTAGTGCGTGGGATCGGCCAGGCGGCGGGCGAGCAGGACGGCAAAGTTCGCATCCTCCGCCGCACCCGCCAGCGGCAGGTCGGGCCGCACATTGTCGCCCGGCCCGTGATAGTTGCCGCCGAGGAAGCGCTGTAGCGCCGCCATGTCGGCGAAGGCGCCGCCGACCATCACGGCCGGAATGCCGGCCCGTGCCAGTGGCCAGCCGTCCTGCCGCTGGACGAAGGCGTCGGCCGCATAGGTCGTGTCCATTGCACGCCTCAGGTCGCGCGCCGTGCCGGCGATGACCGCGTCGAGCGGGGCGAGCCCCCGGCCGATCACCGCGAGCGGCTGCCCCGCCTCGTGAATGGCGACCGTATCGAAGTTCACCGCCGCGACGATGCTCGCGAGCGGCACCGGCGGGTTGGCGGCGAAATGCTCGGCGCCGAGCAGGCCCATCTCTTCGGCCGTGGTGGCGAGGATGAGGATGTCGCGGGGAGACGGCAGATCGGCGGAAAGGCGGCCTGCAATCTCGATCAGCGCCGCGATGCCGCTCGCATTGTCGACGGCGCCGTTGCAGATCCGGTCTGCGTCGCCCGGATTGCCGCAGATGCCGAGATGGTCCCAGTGGCCGAGAAGGAGGATGCTTTCGTTGATCCCGCCGGCCGCCGCCGGCGCGGTGCCGAGGCCGGGGATGCGGCCGATCACGTTGTGCGATGTGAAGCGCCGGACCATGCTCCGCGCTTCCAGCGTCGCGCGGAGCGTCAGCGGCACCGCACGGAAGGCGGGGCCGGGCTGCTCGTCCAGCATGGAGGCGAAGCTGCCGCCGGAAAGCGCGATGAGCCGCGCCGCTTCGGACGCCGGCATCACGCCTTCGATCGCCGGACCGGTTTGCGCGGCGAGGCGGGTGTGGCCCCTCTGCGCGTAGCGGAGCACGGCCGCGAACGGCACTTCGTCGGAAACGATGCCGATCACCGCCGAAGCGCCGGCGGCGGCAACGGCCCGGGCGCGCTCGTCGAAGCTCGGGAAGCCTTCCACCGGAGGCTCGACGAGGAGGAGCGCGACGGCACCGCTGAGGTCGGCGCCGGCGAGCTGGTCGATACCGCGCGCGCGGTCGACGAGGCCGTGGCCGACGAAGACCACCGGCGCGTCGGCGATCCGGTGCAGCCCCTCGCGGGCGACGAGGCCGATCTTCGCCCCGTCCGCCGCGATCCGCCGCCCGCCCGCCCGCCACGAGACGCGCTGGCGCAGCGGGCGCCGTTCGACCATCGCGACCGGCTGCAACCAGGAACCGTCCGCGGCTCCCGGGCGGACCTTCCACTTCTCAAGCTCGGCGACGATATAGGCGGTGGTGCGGCGCTCGCCCTCGGTGCCGGGGGCGCGGCCTTCGAATGCATCGCTCGCCAGCACCTCGATGTGGCGCATCAGCTGGGCTTCGGTGATGGGCGGCGGGCCGGGAACGCTTGCCGAGGCCGATGCGGAGATGAAGAGCGCGGCGAGCGCCGCGGCGACTGTGAGGCGCTGGAACATGGTCCTGCTTAGGAGGGGCGCGCCGCCGCTGGCAAGCTCAGCCGCGCCGCGCCTTGGCGAGGATCCCGCGCGCCGAAGCGATGTGCATCGCTTCGATCATCTTGCCTTCGAAGCGCTCGGCGCCGCCGGTCGCCGCGGCGATGAGGCGCTCGGCGGCGGCGACCTCCTCGTCTGACGGGCCGAACAGGCGGTTGGCGGTGGCGATCTGGCCGGGATGAATGAGGGACTTGCCGTCGAAGCCGTAGGCGCGGCCCTGGCGGCATTCCGCCGCGAGGCCGTCCTCGTCGTCGAGGCCGTTATAGACGCCGTCGAAAGCGGCCACGCCCGCCGCGCGCGCCGCGAGCACGATGTGCTGCAGCGCGTGGACGAGGCCGGGCCGACCGCCGCCGGGCTGGATGCCGAGCTCGGCGGAAAGATCGTTGGTTCCGGCGATCAGCGCGTGTGTCGCCGGGGCGATGGCGGCGGCGCCGAGCACGCCGCGCGGAGTCTCGATCATGGCGAGGACCGGCTTGCCCGTCGCCTGCGCGGCATCCGCGGCCTCGCCGGCGCTCTCGACCTTGGCGAGGATGACGAAGTCCGCCGCGCTCCGGCGCACCGACACGACGTCGTCGCCATAGTGCCGCGTCGTCGCCGCGTTCATCCGGATCGCCGAGAAGCGCTCGCCGAAGCCTTGCGCCGTCGCCGCGATCGCCATTTCCCGCGCCTCGGGCTTGTCCTCCTCCTTCACCGCGTCCTCGAGATCGAGGATTACCATGTCGGCATCGAGGCTCCTCGCCTTTTCGATCGCGCGGGGGTTGGACGCGGGGAGGAAGAGGATCGTGCGGCACAGGCGAAGGTCGGCGGGGTTCATCTTTGTTCGATTCCGCTTGGCGATGGGCCCGTCCCTCTACATGATGGAGGCCGGATCCGGGAGGGAGTTCAGACACATGATCGAGACCGTGATCGGCGTCGTCGTCGCCGTGGTGCTGCTGTTCCTGTTCGCCAGCATCAAGATCGTGCGACAGGGCTATCAGTATACGATCGAATATTTCGGCCGCTTCACCGCCGTCGCCCGGCCGGGCCTCAACTTCTACCCGGCCTTTTTCTACCGGGTGGGCCGCAAGGTGAACATGATGGAGCAGGTGCTCGATATTCCGGGCCAGGAGATCATCACCAAGGACAATGCCATGGTCTCGACCGATGGCGTCGTCTTCTTCCAGGTGCTGGACGCCGCCAAGGCCGCCTATGAAGTCTCCGACCTCTACCTCGCCATCATGCAGCTCACGACCACGAACCTTCGCACCGTCATGGGCTCGATGGACCTCGACGAGACCCTCTCCAAGCGCGATGAGATCAACGCGCGGCTCCTTTCGGTCGTCGACCAGGCGACGGAGAGCTGGGGCGTCAAGATCACCCGCGTCGAGATCAAGGACATCCGCCCGCCCGCCGACATCGTCAACGCCATGGGCCGCCAGATGAAGGCGGAGCGCGAGAAGCGCGCGGTGATCCTCGAAGCGGAGGGCAGCCGCGCTTCGGCGATCCTCCGCGCCGAGGGCGAGAAGCAGGGCCAGATCCTCGAAGCGGAAGGCCGGCGCGAAGCCGCCTTCCGCGACGCCGAAGCCCGCGAGCGCGGCGCCGAGGCCGAAGCCAAGGCCACCCAGGTCGTTTCCGAAGCGATCGCCGGCGGCAACACGCAGGCGATCAACTATTTCGTGGCGCAGAAATATGTCGACGCGATCGGCCTGTTCGCGACTTCCCCCAATGCCAAGACGATCCTGTTCCCGGTCGAGGCGACGGCGCTGATCGGCACGCTTGGCGGGATCGGCGAGCTGGCGCGGGACGCGCTCGGACGCGGCGGCGGGGACACGTCCCCGCCCCAGCCCAGCCAGCCAGCCCCGGTCCGTCGCCGCGGACCGTTCGAGGGGCCGGGGCAATGAGCCCTGGCGGTCTTGAAATCCACTGGTGGTGGCTGCTCGCCGCCGCCGTGCTGGCGCTCGTCGAGCTGCTCGTTCCGGGCATCTTTTCGATCTGGATCGCGGCGGCAGCGGCTGCGACGGGCGTTGCCGTCATCGCGTTCGGCATCCCGATCGCCTTCCAGCTCGCGCTCTTCGCCCTGCTCTGCATCGCGGCCGTGTACGGCGGCCGGCGCTGGTACGAGCGCAACCCGGTGGACAGCAGCGACCCGCTCCTCAACGACCGCACCGCGCGCCTCGCCGGCCAGGTCGTCACGGTCGTCGGCGCGATCGAGAATGGCGAAGGACGGGTCAGGGTCGGCGACAGCATCTGGACGGCGCGCGGGCCCGACGCTCCGGAAGGCGCCCAGGTCCGCATCACCGGCGCCGACGGCCAGTGCCTGCGCGTCGAGCCGGAGCGCCGGGCGCTCGAAGCCTAAGCGGAGCGGCTCAGGCCCGCGCCTGCGCGAAGGAGACGAGGCGCCTCTTGTCCTCGTCCCAGAGCACCAGGCCGACGCAGCGGAAGCCGTCCCGCAGGGTGATGCGGCTCATCTCGCCGAGTTCCGGCAGGTCGCGCACCACTTCGCTCAGGCGATAGAAGGGAATTCGGCTCACCAGATGGTGGACATGGTGGATGCCGATATTGGCGCTGAACCAGCGCAGCACGGGCGGCAATTCGTAGTGCGAGCTGCCGTAGAGCGCCGCTTCGTGGAAGCTCCATTTCTCCTCGCCGTCCCACACCGTATGCTCGAACTGATGCTGGACGTAGAAGAGCCAGACTCCGATCACCGCCGCCACCAAAGTGATCGGGAGGTGGACCAGGAGGAGAAGCTTGAAGCCGACCAGCCAGCCGAGCAGGCCCGCCGAAGCGGCGATGGCGAGATTGGTGCCGAGCGCGCTGACCCAGAGGCTCCGGCTGCACTTGAGGCTGCCGAGCGGCAGGCGCTGGCGAAGCAGGAACATGTAGGCCGGGCCGATCCCGAACAGGACGAGCGGGTGGCGATACAGCCGGTACAGGGCGCGGCGCGCGGGGGTGAGCGCGCGGTATTCCGCGACGGTCAGCGTATCGATGTCGCCGATGCCGCGGGCTTCCAATTTGCCGGTGCCGGCATGGTGAAGCGCATGGGCGCGGCGCCAGGATTCGTAAGGGGTGCAGGTCAGGACGCCCAGGATCCGCCCGGTCCAGTCGTTGGCGGCGCGCTTCGCGAAGAAGGCGCCGTGCCCGCAGTCGTGCTGGATGAGGAAAAGGCGCAGCAGGAACAGCCCCGCCGGAAGCGCGAGGAGCAGCCCCGCCATGTAGCCGGCCTTCAAGGTGAAGAGCATCAGCGCCCAGAGAGCCACGAACGGCACGACGGTGATGACGAGCTCGATCACACTGCGGGACATGCTGGGTTCGCGATAGCTGCCGAGTTCGCGAACGAGGATGCGGGGGTCCGGGGCGGTGGCGGCGGCCGGGCGCGGAGAAAAGGCGTTCAAGCAGGGACTTTCGAGATGGGCTCGGTCTGCGATCCCGCTACCCCAAGGCGGCGGAAGCGCAAAGCCGAATGAGGCCTGGTGCAACAAATCCGATGTATCGGCCCTGAAGCGATGGTGCGGTGCAAGAACGCGCCGGCTGCCTATCCGTCGCATTAACATAGGAAAATATGCGGGGGTGCACCGAGCGCGCCGCCCTCACCTACCGATTGCCGAACCTCCGCCGCGCCCGCTAAGGAGCGGCCGACGCTTATTCGCGAGAGGAAAGACATGGCCGACCAACCTTCCGACACCCCCGCGAGCGACGTTTCTGACGGCGGCGGCGCAGGCGGCCCCGCTCCGGCGCAGAGCGAAGCGGCCGAAGCGGCGGCGGCGGCCAAGGCTTCGAACCCGCACCGGACCAAGCAGATCGTCGCCGGCGCGGCGCTCGGCATCGGTTCGGCGGCGCTCGTTGCGGCTCTCCTCTACGCCAGCCGATCGAAGAAGGGCGACAAGCGCGGCGATTGAGGAACCGGCTCCGGGGCGAAGCATTGGCGGGGCAACCCCCTGCCCTTCTTTGCTGATGGAGCCCGACCTTGGCCGACGACGACCGCAAGCCCCCCTTCCCCGACCAGCCCCAGCCGCAGCCCGGTTTTACCGAGCGGATGGAGCCGCGCCCCGACCACGGCGAGGAAAGCTACAAGGGCTCGGGACGTCTCGAAGGAAAGAAGGCGGTGATCACCGGCGGCGACAGCGGCATCGGCCGCGCCGTCGCCATCGCTTATGCCCGCGAAGGCGCGGACGTCTTCATCTCCTATCTTTCCGAGCATGAGGATGCGCAGGACACCAAACGCTGGGTCGAGAAAGCGGGCCGCAAATGCGTGCTCTTCCCCGGCGACATCGCGGACGCGGACCATTGCCGCGCGCTGGTCGCCAGAGCGGCGGAAGAGCTCGGACGAATCGACATCCTCGTCAACAACGCCGCCCACCAGGACACCTTCTCGGAAATCGAGGAGATCAAGGACGAGGAGTGGGACTATACCTTCCGCACCAACATCCATGCGATGTTCTACATCACCAAGGCGGCGATGGCGCACATGGGGCGCGGCGGATCGATCATCAACACGACGTCGATCCAGGCCGACAGCCCGTCCGAGGAGCTGCTCGCCTACGCTTCCACCAAGGGCGCGATCCAGAATTTCACCGGCGGCCTCGCCCAGATGCTGGCGAGCCGCGGCATCCGCGCCAATTGCGTCGCGCCCGGCCCGATCTGGACGCCGCTCATCCCGGCCACCATGCCGAGCGAGAAGGTGCAGAATTTCGGCAAGCAGGTGCCGATGGAGCGGCCGGGCCAGCCGGCCGAACTCGCGCCGGTCTATGTGATGCTCGCCGCGGACGAAGCGAGCTACGTTTCGGGCGCGACGATCGCGGTCACCGGCGGCAAGCCGATCATATGAGCGCCGTAGACTTGAACAGCGCCGACAAGGATGCGCTCGACGCCGTGGAAGGGCTGGAGGGCCACGGCCCCGAGATCGTCCGCTACCGCGACGAACGCGGCGGCTTCACGGAGCTCAGGCACCTCGAGGAGGTGCCGGGGCTGACCGGGAAAATCACCGACGCGATCAGGGCGCGGCTCACCATCGGGGAGTGAGACCGTTCGGCTGGATCGGATTATCTGGCGGTTCGATCCCGGTTCGGGACGTAAAAGCGAGATTTGCGGAGAAACTTGGTTTCGGAGGCGTTAACCTTGTTCGATCGCGGACGAGTCGGCCGCCTGTTCCCGCTTCCCATTTCCCCCTGCCGGAGCTTTCGGACATGAAGAAGCCGCTCATCCTTTTCGCCGCCTGCCTGACGCTCGCGGTCGCGGCCAAGCCCGGCGTCCGGAAGCTCGATTACGACAGCTCCGTCTTCGGCCCGGGCGCCGGGAGCGCCTATGCGCAGGCTCCCGCCGTCGCGGCCTCCCCGGCAGCGCCGGCCTACCGCCCCTGCCGCCCCGGCCGCGGCGACGACAATTGCATCCAGCTCTACGAAAGCCGGGTCCGCGCCGCCTACGCGCCGCGCGGCGCCGCCCGCCCGGCGATCGGCGGCCCGATCGAAGGACCCGCCGCCTACCCGCACTGCTCGCGGGTGATCACCGACGAATGCATCCAGTATTTCGACCGGACGCCCTATCGGGCGGCGACGACGCGCCGCGCCGCTCCGACGCGCCGGCCCGCGGCGGCCAAAGGCGACGAGAACACGCCCGGTCTTTGAGGCTCAGGGCGCGGAAGCTCAGGCCGGAGGGGCCGGCGGCGCGTCCCGTCCGTACCATTCGTCGAGCCGCATGAGCTGGTCGTATTCGCCGTAGGGCGCATGCTCCGGGTGGAGCTTGGCGGTGAACGGCTCCGTGCCGGTCAGCCACGCCGCGGCCGCGGCCACGAAGTTGGAAGCCGCCATGCTGGTGAAATCCTCGGGATCGATGTTCGTCCGGCCGCCCACCGGGCTCTTCACATAGCCGAGGCTGCCCGAGGTGGAGCGGGCGAGCGACCAATATTCGAAGCAGGAGGGCACGCCCTCGGCCTCCTTGAAGCCGCCATTCTCGGCGATGATCCCGAGCAGGCCCAATTGCATTGAATAGCCCGCCGCCACCGCCTTGGAGCCCGGCGGCGACCCTGTCTTGTAGTCGACGATGGCGAGGCGGCCGTCGGCGAGCCGGTCGATCCGGTCCGCCTCGCCGTAAAGGGTGACATCGGCAAGGACGCACTCCCCCTTGCTTTCCGCCGCCACCGGCACCCGCCCGAGCGCTTCGTTCTCGGCCACCTTGCAGGCGATCCAGTCGATCGCTTCGAGGAGGCGGGGCTGCCAGAGCGCCCGCATCAGCGGGTGGGCGGCGGTGTCCTGGAGCAGGGCTTCGGCGCGCGGGCGGAGCTTTGAGGGATCGCATTTGTCCTCCTTCGCCCAGGCTTCGAGCACCTTGTGGACCGCGCTCCCGCGCCAGGCGGCGCTCGGATCGGCGTCGGCGGCGTCGAGCACGCCGAGCTTCAGGATCGAGCGGGCGTAGAAAGCGAAGGGATCGGCCTTGAGCCGGTCGACGTCGGTGACGGCGATTCGCTTCGGGCGGGCGGAGAGCGGCGGCGACGGGCGCGGCTGCTTGGCGGGCGCATAGTCCGCCGGGCGGTCGATCGCGCGGGCCCAGCTCTTGTGAAAGGGCGCGCGGGTGAGGCCGCCGGTCATTGCCTCGAGCCGCAGCCAGAAGCGGGACGGGATTGCGGGCGAGCGGGCGTCGCGGCGGGCGCGGGTGACGAGCACCTGCCGTCCGCCGAGCGCGCTCGCGAAATCGTGGGCGGCGAGGCCGATGCGGCGCTCGAGGCTGGGCAGGCCGAGATCGTGGCGCAGGCGCGGCGCGAGCCAGGGATCGGGGCTTGGAAGCTGCGGCCAGACGCCTTCGTTGAGACCGCCGAGGATCACCAGGTCCGCCTGCTGGAGCCGCGCTTCGATGAGGCCCCAGATGAAGATGCGCGGATGCTGGCCGTAGGGCGGACGGACGGCGGTCGTGGCCATGAGCTGCTCGAGCATGGCCGGGAGGTTGGCGGGGGTGAGGCGGCCCGGGCCCTCCCCCGCATGCTCCTCGAGGCTCGCGAACAGCTCGGCGGCGGCGCGGCCGGCGGGGCCGACCCAGACGTGGTCGCCGGTCAGGGTGGAGAGGGTCTCGCGCAGCACCGCCAGATAAGGCCCGAGCCTCGCCACCCGTTCGGGCTGAGCTTGTCGAAGCCCTGCTTTTTCTTCGGGCTCTGGGGAAGGAGAAGGACAGGGCTTCGACAGGCTCAGCCCGAACGGTGTTCCCGGTGTGCTTTCCGCGAAACCCTGTTCAAGGGTGCGGAGCAGCGGGACGATTTGGCGCCACCAGGCGCCGGCGGCGCGGCGGCGTTCGCGCTCGAGGGCGCGGCCGCTCAAGTCCGAAAGGTGTTCGGTGACGCCGTCCAGCCCGGCGGGCGGACGCGGGCCGCGGAGGGCAAGGTCGAGCTGGCGGACGCCGCCCAGCCATTCGAGGCGGCGCTCGCCGCGCATGACCAGCGGGTGCTTGAGGAGGGTGAGGAGCGGCACCGGGGCGAAGCGTTCGGCGGCGGCGTTGGCGGCGGCGACGATCAGGGTGCCGGGCGGGGTGAGCGCAAGCGGGCGCCCGGCGCTGTCGTCGGCCTCGACGCCCCAGCGCCGCAAATGCGCGGAGACCCGGCGGGCGAGGCTGCGGTCGGGCGTGACGAGGGCGGCGGTGCGGCCGGGGGTTTCCAGCGCCTCGCGAAGGGCGATGGCGATGGCCTGCGCTTCCTCCGCCGGGCTGGCGAGTTCTGCGGCGCGAACGCCCGTGAGGCGCCGCTCGGCGGGCGGCAACGTCTGCCACTTGGCGGAAAAGGCAGCCGGCGTCATCGCATTGGCGATGGCGCGGCTGCGCACGGCGGGCGCGTCCCTGCCCCCGCCCCAGCGCCAGCGCTCGACCTCCCCGCGTGCGACGTCCATCCGGTCGAGCAGCACCTTCAGGTTGAACTGCGGGTGAGTCTCGATCGGTGGGCGGCGGCGGCCGGTTTCCGGATCGGGATCGTGGGGGCCGAGCGCCGCCCATTCATGCTCGGGCATGGCGAGGTCTAGACCCGGGAAAACGACGAGGCCCTGGGGCAGCCGCGAAACGGTGCGCAGCAGGCGGGCGACGGCGGGCACGGCGATGGTGATCCCGGCTGCGGCGACGAAGCCCCTCGGCGGCTGCTCCCGCCAATGCCTGGCGACCGCGGCGAGGAGGCGGTTGCGGCGCTCGGCGAGGTCGATCTTGCCTTTGTCGCGCAGCAAGGCGGGCCAGTCGCGAAGGATCAGCTCGAGCTGTTCGAGCGAGCTTTGCCAGTGGGCGGAAAGCTCGGCCGTCTCACTCGCAAAGGTGCGCAGGCGCGCCGGATCGATCTCCTCGAACAGGAGCTGGTCGAGGGTGCGGGCGAGATCCTCGGCGAGGCGCAGCGCTTCGGCCGCATCCACGTCGCGGTGGCGCTGGACGAGGCGGGAGAGGAGCATCAGCCGCTCGACGGGTTCGATCGCCGGCGGAATGTCCTCGCCCTGCCCGAGCGGCTCCAGCGCGCCGCCGATCCGCTCGTCGAGCTCGGGATCGCCGATCGTGACGATACGCGGAAGGAGAAGCCCCCCGCCAGAACGCCGCACGAACGCCTCCTGCACGGCCCGCGCCGCGCGGCTGTTCGGGACGAGGACGAGGCCCTGGGCGAGGTCGGCCCGGCCCCTCCCGAAGCGCGCGGCAAGGCCTGCGGCAAGCGCGTCGGCGAAGGAGCGGTGCGGCGGGATGGTGTAGACGGAGGGGTGCTGATGAGAGTTCACGCGGAGCACGTTACCCGTTCGGTTCGAGCGAAGTCGAGAACCGCCTTCGAGCGGAGCGAGAATAGGGCGGGCGCGGCAGGAAGAAGTTGCCTCGACTTCGCTCGGCAGCGGTCCTCGACTTCGCTCGGACCGAACGGGTCTCTGGGAGCCGAGCGAATCGGAAAGCCGCTTGTAGAACCCTCGCGTTACGCCTGCGCCAGTATCTCTTCCGCCGCCTTGATGTTGGGCGGGGCGCCGACGTCGAACCAGAGGCCCTGGTGGACGGTGCCGAAGCAGCGGCCCTCAGCCATGGCGCGGTCCCAGAAGATGTTGGTGGAAAAAGGGCCGTCGGGATGCTCGCCTTGGAGGAGGCGCTTCGAGATCATCTGGATGCCGGTGTAGACGAAGGGCGCGACGCCGCCGGCCTTGCGGCGGCGCAGCTTGCCGGACGCGGTCATGTGGAAGTCGCCCTGGCCCTTGTGGCAGTGCGCGCGCGACAGCGGAACGAGGAGGAGAAGCGCGTCCATCCGCGCATCGTCCCAGCCGGAGGCGAGGAGGCGGAGCGTGTCGACCGGGCCGTCGATCCAGAGGTTGTCGGAATTGACGGCGAGGAACGGATCGGCGTCGATCAGGGGCAGCGCCTTGACTAGGCCGCCGCCCGTCTCGAGAAGCTGCTCGCGCTCGTCCGATACAGCGATTTCAAGGCCTTGCACCCGGTTCCTGAGATGGGTTTCGAGCGCGTCGGCGAGGTAATGGACGTTGACCACCGCCTTCTTCACGCCCGCTGCCTTGAGGCGATCGAGGCAGTGATCGAGGAGCGGCTTGCCGGCGACTTCGACGAGGGGCTTCGGGCGCGTCGCGGTGAGCGGGCGCATCCGCTTGCCGAGACCGGCCGCCATCACCATCGCGACTTCGGGGACGGCCGCGTCCGGATCCGGGCGAAGCGCGAGCGGGGCGCCGCTCATGACGAATGCTCTGCCCAGGCGGCGGCGCGCTTCTCCGCGGATACGTTCGCGTCGAACCAGGCTTTCACTGGCGCCAAGGCAGGGTGCGCGAGGTTGCGTTCCAGATAGCGCCAGACGCGGGGCTGGAGGGCGAGATAATGCGCCTTGCCGTCGCGCTTCCACAGGCGCGTGAAGATGCCGAGGATCTTGGTGTTCCGCTGCGCGCCGAGGATCTCGTAATGCGCGCGGAAAAGCGCCGGGTCGGCCACGTTGGCGCGCTCGCAATAACGCTCCAGCATCTTTTGCTCGAGCTGCGCCGGCACGTCGTAGCGGCCGCTTCCCTGGAGGAGCGACTCAAGGTCGTAGGCGGGGTGGCCCGCGAGCGCGTCCTGGAAATCGAGCAGGCCGAGTTCGCTGCGGCCGGGGAGCACCATCAGATTGTCGGCGTGGTAGTCGCGAAGCACCATGACCGGGTTCGCACGCACGATCTCCAGCACGCCGCCCCAGACCGCGCGCCACGCGTCCATATAGGCGCCGTCCTCCGTCCCGATGCCGAGCGCCGGGCCGTACCATTCCGGAAAGAGCATGACTTCGCGAGTCATGGCCGCTTCGTCGTAGGGCGGGAGATCGTCCGGCGCGCGCTCGGCCGCGAGGCGGGCTAGGATGTCGACGGCCGCCGCGTAGATCTCCTCCGTCCGCTCCGGATGCTCGGCGAGATAGGGGCCGACGCGGTCGTCGCCGAAATCCTCGAGGAGGAGGAGCCCCTTCTCGCGGTCGACGGCGAGCGGGCGCGGCGGGGCGAAGCCTCGGTCGAGGAGGTGGCCGGCGACCGTCAGGAACGGGCCGATATCCTCCTCGGCGGGCGGCGCGTCCATGAGGACGGCGGTCTCGCCGCCGCGCACGACGCGGAAGTAGCGGCGGAAGCTCGCGTCGCCGGCGAGCGGCAGGATCTCGGCGCCGTCCCAGCCGTGCGCGGCGAGAAAGTCCGGCGCCGCAGCCGGCGGAATCATCGGGGAGGCCATCGCTCCCCCCAAGCGGGCGGCACCTCGGCTGTCAAGGCGCGGCCGCCCTCCCCGTCGGCCACGATCCGGAGCTTCAGGGCCGAGGGCCACAGGCGCGCGCCGAGCCGTTCGGGCCATTCGATCACCAGCGCGCCGTCCTCCAGCGCTTCGTCGAGGGCGAGCTCCTCGATCTCGTCCGGGTCTTCGATCCGGTAAAGGTCGACATGGGCGAGCGGGAGCCGGGTGTCCGGGGGATCGTAGGCGATCACGATCGGAAAGGTGGGGCTCTGAACGTCTCCCTCGAAGCCCAGCCCCCGCAGCAGGCCCCGCGCGAGCGTGGTCTTGCCGGCGCCGAGATCGCCGTAAAGGGCGAGGACGTCGCCGGGGCGAAGCAGCGCGGCGATGCGCGCGCCGAGCGCTTCCGTTTCTTCGGGGCCGGTGAGGAATATCATTGAACAGGCCCCGTTCGTCCCGAGCGAAGTCGAGGGGCGCTGGCACAGAGTCCGAGCTTGCGCCCCTCGACTACACTCGGGACGAACGGGGCTTGGAGACCTGCAGCGGCAACCATCAGGGCGGTGCTCACCCAACCGTCCGCGGCAATCGGATGATCACCGCCGTCCCCTGCCCCAGTTCCGAGTGCAGCTCGATCGCGCCCTGGTGGGCTTCGACGAACTGACGGGCGAGCGGCAGGCCGAGGCCGACGGCGGTTTCGCCCTCCCCGCCTTCGGCCGTGCGGTGGAAGCGGTCGAAGACTCGGGCCTGCTCGGCGGGCGCGATGCCGCGGCCGTTGTCGGAGACGACGATCCGCGCCTCCTTGTCCTCGCCGTCGGCGTGGAGAAGGACGCGGCCGCCTTCCTCGGTATAGGCGAAGGCGTTGGACAGGACGTTGCCGAGCGCCTGGCCGAGCCGCTTGCGGTCGCCGGTGACGTTGCCGACGGACGCGTCCACCTCGACGGCGAAGTCGATCCCCTTGCGAAGGGCGCGGGCCTGCTGCTCGGCCGCCGCCTCGCGGCACAGGATGGCGAGATCGACCTCCTCCTCGGCGAGGAGCAGGCTTCCCGTGTCGCTCTGCGTGAGGTCGAGGACATTGTCGATCAGCGCGCCCAGGCGGGCGACGCTTTCGAGGATGGCGCCGACATAGTCGCGCGCCGGGTCGGGCAGTTCGCCCGCATAGCCGCCCGCCAGCATTTCCGCGAAGCCGCCGATCGAGGTCAGCGGGGTCCGGAGCTCATAGCTCATGTTGGAGACGAAGCCGGTCTTGACCCGGTCGGCCTGTTCCAGCGCTTCGTTGCGGTCGCGCAGCGCCGCTTCGACGCGGCGGCTGTCGGTGACGTCCAGCATCGTGAAGAGCGCGTTGCCGTCCGGGAGCGGCACGGCGGCGAATTCGAACTCGCGTCCGTCGGTGAGCGACAGGCGGCCGCTCCTTTGCTTGCGCTCGACCGTGGCGCTCCGCACCATCTCGCGCACTGTCGTGCCGTGCTTGGGGTCCTTCAATTTGGCGGCGATATGGCGGGCGAGCGCGTCGACTCGCGGATGGGCGGCGAGCTGCTCTTCCTCGAACTCCCAAAGCTCGCGGAAGCGGTTGTTCCAGAGGTGGAGGCGCCCGTCCGAGGCGAAGACGCCGACGGCTTCGAACAAATTGTCGAAGGTGGCGGTGCGCACGCGAAGCAGGGTGTCGCGCGCCGAGGCGAGCTGGATCTGCTCGGTCCGGTCCTCGAAGATGGCGAGGAGGCCGCCGTCGGGAAGCGGCTGGGCGACGACTCGAAGATGCTTGCCGCCGGGGAGAAGCCAGTCTTCTTCCGCAGGCGAAAGGCCGGCGGTGAACCAGCCGCGGCGCTCTTCCTTCCAGTCGGGGAAGTCGCGCACCTCGGGGAGGTTTCCGCTTTCGCGCATCGCGTCGATCACCCGGTCGAACTCGGGCCGGTCGCCGAGGAATTCGGCGCTCAATGAAAAGAGCCGCGCGAAGGGCTGGTTGAAGAAGATGAGGCTCCGGTCCCGCCCGAAATGGGCGACGCCCGCCGAGAGGCGGTCGAGCATGTCCCGCTGCGCGCGCACGAACCGGGCGAGCTCGGCCCGCGCCTGCTCCCGCTCGTCGACGTCGATCGCGAAGCCTGCGACTCCGGCGCCCACCGGCACTTCGACGACCTGCATCGTCCGCCGCTCGCCCGCCACCGTCGCGGGGAGCGTGCGCATCAGGGGCTCGCGCCGCTCCCAGCCCGCCGGGGCGCCGTCTTCCACCAGCTCGATATTGCCGTCGATCACCTCCTGCGCGTCCGCGGCCTCCACGGCCGCGACGTAGGCGGCGTTGACCATGGCGAGGCGCAGATCGGGGCCGCGGTGCCAGACCGGGAAAGGCGCGCCTTCGATCAGGGCGGAGAGCGATTCGAGCGCGGCGCCGAGGCGAAGAACTTCGGCGCGCAGCGACGTTCCTTCTTCGGCCGCTTCGCTCGCATCGGAGATCCAGAGGAGCGCGGTTCCCGGCGGCCACGGCGCCGGAGCCGGTCCGCCGGCGATGCGAAGCGTCCGCCCCGACCCTTCGAGACGAACGGCCGCCGCGAACCCGGCCCCGGAGCCGGAGGCGTCGGCGATGAGGGCGCGCAGTTCCCCGGCGTCGGCGAGGACGCCGCAAGCAAGCAGCGCGTCGAGAGTCGCGGGAAGAGTGTCGAGGCCGAGCGCGGCGGCGGCGCGCTGCGATCCCTCGAGCGCGCCGTTCCTCGCGACGAGCAGCGGAACGGACGGGGACGCCAGCATCAGCGACTCGGCGGCCGCGGCGTCCTGCCGCGCCAGCCCCGCCTCGCGGCTCCGGCGAAGGCCGTGCACCGCGGCATGGACGGCGAACGCCAGCCAGGCGCCGCAGACGAGCGCAACGAGCGCCAGCATGCCCTGCGAAAGGACGATCATCAGGCCGGAAACGGCCGCTGCGGCGCAGGAAGGCTCATGGCGCCCTGATAGACGGGCGGCGGCGGCAGCGGAAGCGCGGAAGGAGGCGGCTTCGCGCCGGCCGCCGCGGCGGACGCCCGACGAGCCGCGCCGCCGGGCGGTTCAAACATGTTGCAGAACCGCTACACCCGCTGAACTTCCGATTAACGCGATTCAGTATCCACTTGATCGCTCTTGCTAATCTGCCAACGGTCGCTGGCTGATGCTGGATCGATGCCGGCACTCGTCTTTGATGCCGGATAAGGGCCGGTACCGTAAAGGAGCTCTGGGGATGAATAAGCTTCGTCTGTTGAATACCACCGCCGTCGGTTCCGCGCTTTTCGGCGCGTCGATGATCTTCGCCACGCCGGCCTTCGCCCAGGCGACGGGCACTCCCGAAGAGTGCACGCCCAACAGCCCGAGCTACGACCCGAACACGCGCAACTGCACGCAGCCCAACGAGGGCACTGCGGGGCAGACCGCTCCGGGCACCAACCCCGGCACGGTTCCGTCCGATGAGACGCCCACGATGAGCGAGCTCGATCCGGACGCGGGCGAAGACGAAGCCATCCTCGTCACCGGTTCGCGCATCCCGCGTCCGCAGTTCGAAGGCACGATCCCGGGCGCCCAGGTGACCGCGGAGCAGATCGAGACCCGCGCGTTTACCAACGTGCTCGACGTGCTGAACGACATTCCGCTCGTCGGCCCGGGCGCCAGCCCGTTCGGCACCAACGGCGGCCAGCCGTCCAGCCTCGGCGTCGCCTTCGTCGATCTTCTCGATCTCGGCACCAACCGCACGCTGACCCTGCTCAACGGCCGCCGTTTCGTCGGCGGCAACCAGGCCACCCTGTTCGTCGCCGGCAACGTCACGGGCGCGCAGGTCGACTTGAACGTCATCCCGACCGCGCTCGTGAATCGCGCGGACGTGCTGACCGTCGGCGGCGCCGTCGCCTACGGTTCGGACGCCGTCGCCGGCGTCGTCAACCTCATCCTGCGCGACGATTACGACGGCATGCAGTTCACTGCGCTTTCGGGCATCTCCGAGCAGGGCGACGCCTTCAACTACCGCCTGTCGGGCATCATCGGCATGAACTTCATGGGCGATCGCGGCAACATCGCCGTGTCGCTCGAGACCGTGTTCGACCAGGGCGTGCAGGGCAATCAGCGCCGCGAGTTCTTCCTGAACCCGGTCGCGCCGACCAACTTCATGAACGGCGGCCTGCGCAACCCGAACTTCGTCCCGAGCCTGACGGTGAACGCCGCCCAGGGAACGGGCGCCTTCATCCCGGCCGGTTCGGATCTCATCCCGAACAACATCGCGGGTCCGGGCTTCTTCGGCGACCGCAACCTCGGCTTCTTCGGCGGTTCGATCCTGAACTCCAACACCGGCATCATCTTCCAGCCGACCGGCACCACGGGCACGGTGACCTTCCAGGGCATCGCGACCGCCGCGGTTCCGGCGAACCTCACCGTCGGCAATTCTCGCCCGCCGGTTCTGAACGCCGTGCAGGCCGGCAACGTCAACATCATTCCGGGCGCCCCGGTCGCTCCGGCGGCGGCGGGCTGCTCCGTCACCAACCTGACGACCTTCTGTAACTTCGCGCCGAACGCGCTGCCGGCCGGCACCGCCGCTCAGCAGGCGACGTTCGCGAATACGGTCGTCGCGACCTTCGCGCCGACCCTCGCGGGCCAGGGCACGCAGGCGCAGCGCAACACGCTCGCCGTGCAGCTCCTCGCAGCCAACCGCCAGACGCCGCGCGAGTTTTTCATCGCGAACCCGAACGTAGACGAGAACCTGTTCCTGGCGCAGTTCGGAACCTCCGGCGTCGGCGGCACGGGCCAGCAGAACTTCCCGACGGTGGCGAACACCGATCCGGCCACCGCGGCTCTCTTCCCGCGCCGCGCCGTGCCGCTCATGTTCGATGCGAACGGCAACGTCGTTCAGTTCACCGCGACGGAGATCACCGACCCGGCCCGCCAGCCGAGCACGACCGGCGGCGCCGTTGGGGCCACCCCGTTCTTCAACCCGGCGAACAACACGGTTCTGCGTGCCGAGCAGCAGCGCCACATCGCGAACGTGTTCGCCCACTTCGACGTCACGGACAACATCACCGTCTACACCGAAGGCCTCTACGCGCGCATCGAGAACACGGCGCTTGCCAACGGCCTCAGCTCCAACGCGATCACGGGCAACACGACCGAGAACGCGGTGCTGGTGCTGAACATCAACAACCCGTTCCTGGACGACGCCGACCGCGCCAACCTCCGGGCGGCGGGCATCACCAACAACTTCCTGCTTTCGCGCACCAACCAGGATCTCGCGCCGGGCCGGAACCCGTTCACGAACAACTCCGACACCTACCGCGGCACCCTGGGCGCCAAGGCGGACTTCGGCGTGTTCGGCCGCGAGCAGACGTTCGACGTCTCGTTCACCTACGGCCGGAGCGAGTCGGTGGCCTTCCAGCGCAACATTCGCGACATCGAATTCGCGCTGGCGGTGGACGCGGTCCGGGATCCCGCCACGGGCAACATCGTCTGCCGCGCGCAGATCGATCCCAATGCCCGCGGCATTCCGCGCGGTATCAACGCGATCGAAATCGTGCGTGAGACCGGACCGGACGGCGTCGTCGTCGAGCGTCTCGTCACCCGCGCGCCGACCCCGGAGCAGATCGCGAACTGCCGGCCGCTCAACGTGTTCGGCTTCGGCCAGTCGAGCCAGGAGGCCCGCGACTTCGTCATCGCCAACATCCAACTCGAGAACGTCAACGAGCAGCGCTTCCTGCAGGCGTCGCTTTCCGGTTCGGTCTTCGACCTGCCGGCGGGCCCGCTCCGCTACGCTCTCGTGGGCGAATATCGCCGCGAGGACACGCTCTTCACCCCGGACCGCCAGACCCGGTTCGGCGAGAGCCGCTTCGTCGCGATCGCGGAAACGGCCGGCTTCATCAAGAACTACGAATTCGGCGCCGAAGTCCGCGTTCCGATCTTCGGAGACGACTTCAACATCCCGCTGTTCCGCAACCTCGACTTCACGCCGGGCATCCGCTTCGTCCGCCAGGGCGGCGACGCTCCGGACGTGCGGCTGATCTCGGGCCAGACGGTCACCAACGAAGCGCCGGCCGACTGGAACACCATCTACTCGCTCGCGGGCTCGTGGCGGCCGGTTCGGGACATCACGTTCCGCGCCAACGTCACCCGCTCGGTGCGCCAGCCGTCCATCGTGGAGCTGTTCCTCGGCGGCCAGCCGTCCTTCATCAACGCGTTCACCGAGCCCTGCTCGACGGCCAATATCGGCCTCGGTCCGCGTCCGGCGACGCGCCGAGCGAACTGCATCGCGGCGGTCAACGCTTCGGGCATTCTCACGGGCGGCCAGACGGCGGAGCAGTTCCTGTCGACCTTCGTGCCGTCGGGTGCTTCGGTGACGGGTTCGTTCACCGGATCGCCGACGCTGCAGCCGGAGCGCGGCAAGAGCTACACCGTGGGCGGGACGTTCACGCCCCGCTTCATCCCGGGCCTGCAGTTCGGTGCGGACTACATCAACGTCGAGGTCCAGGATCAGATCATCCCGACCAGCCTTACGACGGCGATCGTGACCTGCTTCGACAGCCCGCAGTTCCCCGACACCAGCGATGAGGTCGGCGTCAACGTCTGCAACTTCTTCACGCGTCAGGGCGCGGCTGACATCCGTCCCTTCGAAGTCGCCAACGGCTTCACCTCGGGCTTCATCAACCTGGGTGCGCTGCGGGTGAAGGCGATCAACATGAACGCCCAGTACAACTTCAACATCAACAGCCTGATCGGCGGCGGCGATATCGGCCGGCTCGAGCTTTCCGCCAACGCCTATCACCTGATCGACTTCCTCAGCTCCTCTTCCGGGAACTTCTCGGACGGCGGCGCAACCCAGTCCGCGGGCACCTTCTCGCGGCCTGATTGGGAAGTTCAGCTGCGCGGCCGCTACGAGTCGCCGAACGGCTTCTTCGGTCAGTGGACGTGGAACTGGCAGCCCAAGACGCAGATCTTCAGCGGCGGCGCGCCCATCCCGGGCACGGAAAACGCCAATGAGGTGCAGGACCTGCTCGGCAACCCGGCGTTCGGTATCCACGATGCGACGATCGGCTGGCGTCTGGGTGAGGGTGGCCGCTTCGGCTTCCAGGTCACCGCCGCCAACGTGTTCGACAAGCGCTTCGCCGGTCCGTTCGCGTCGGTGTTCGCGCTGGGCTCGGGCCGCATCGACGACATCGGTCGCCGCTTCCGCGTCCAGGCGAGCCTGCGCTTCTAAATAACTCCTGGCAAAACCAGTACCTGGCGGCGGGGCAGAAATGCTCCGCCGCTTTTTTATGTCCGACCTGCGGAAAGCCCGCGCCATGCCTGCTCCAAGGAACTCCCGGCGAGGCGAGGCCGAAGCGGGTTGCCCCCGCCCTCCCCGGTCGGCGGCGGGTGGCTCGATGCCGATGCACTTTCCCCGCGCGCGCTTGCTTGCCGCGCGAAAGTGCAATCAGATGGCGGGTGAGTCGCGCCTGTGCGCTCGAGCGGTTCGAAACGGAGAAGCGCAATGAAGTTCTGGATGCTCGGGGCGCCGCTCCTTTTCGCCGCTCTGCTCGGCGCGGCGACCCCGGCTTCGGCGCAGGCGCCCGCGGCGGTCGCGGCACCCGCCGACAATTCCGAGATGGCGGCCATGTTCGCGGCCGACCAGGCCCCGCGCGGCGACACCGCGGCGGCGGTCGACTGGGCGGTGGTCGCCGCCGCGGACGAGGCGCGGCTCGCGCGGACCCGGATGTTGCTCGATGCCGGCGCACTGCGCACCGGCAACGACTTCTACCGCGCCGCCTTCATCTTCCAGCACGGTAGCACGCCGGCGGACTATATGCTGGCCCATACCGTCGCCGTGATCGCCGCGGCCCGCGGTCGCTCGGATGCCGCATGGATCGCGGCGGCTTCGATGGACCGCTATCTCCAGTCGGTCGGGCATGCGCAGATCTTCGGCACGCAATTTCGAACGCCCGATCGGCAGAACACGACTCAGGAACCTTACGACCGCACGCTGGTATCCGATGCCCTTCGCGAAGCGATGGGCGTGCCGACGCTGGCGCAGCAGGAGGTACGGCGCCGCGAGCTCGAGGCGCGCTACCGCGCAGCGCCGCGGCCCTGACGCGAGACGCGGCTCGGGCGCCACTTGCGGCACCGCCGCCGCGCGGCCCGCGGGCCTGGCGCGTCGGCAAGAGACGGAATCGCAAAGGAAAAGGGCGCCCCACCCGAAGGTGGAGCGCCCCTGTCGTTTGCCTCAGCGGGCGGATTAGTAGCGGTAGTGGTCGGGCTTGAAGGGCCCGGTCACCGGAACGCCGATATAGCCCGCCTGCTTCTCGGTCAGCTTCGAGAGCTTGACGCCGAGCTTGTCGAGGTGGAGCGCGGCGACCTTTTCGTCGAGGTGCTTGGGAAGCACGTAGACGTCGTTCTTATACTTGTCGGCGCCGGTCCAGAGCTCGATCTGGGCGAGCGTCTGGTTGGTGAAGCTCGCCGACATGACGAAGCTCGGATGGCCGGTGGCGTTGCCGAGGTTGACGAGGCGGCCCTTGGAAAGGACGATGATCTTCTTGCCGTCGGCGAACTCGACCTCGTCAACCTGCGGCTTGATCTCGGTCCACTTCATGTTCTGAAGCGCGCCGATCTGGATCTCGCTGTCGAAGTGGCCGATGTTGCACACGATCGCCATGTTCTTCATCGCGCGCATGTGATCGACGGTGATGATGTCGGCATTGCCGGTCGCGGTGACGAAGATGTCGGCGCGCGGGGCGGCCTCTTCCATCGTCACGACTTCATAGCCTTCCATCGCGGCCTGGAGCGCGCAGATCGGATCGACTTCCGTCACGAGGACGCGGGCGCCGCCGTTGCGGAGCGAAGCGGCCGAGCCCTTGCCGACATCGCCGAAGCCGGCGACGACCGCGACCTTGCCGGCGAGCATGACGTCCGTGCCGCGGCGGATGGCATCGACCAGCGACTCCTTGCAGCCGTAGAGGTTGTCGAACTTGGACTTGGTCACCGAGTCGTTGACGTTGATCGCGGGGAAGGGAAGCTTGCCCTGCTTGGCGAGCTCGTAAAGGCGGTGGACGCCGGTGGTCGTCTCTTCGGAGACGCCCTTGATCGCCTGCACCGTCCTGGTGAGGAAGCCGGGCGACGCCGCGATGCGGGCGCGCACGACCTTCTGGAAGATCTCCTCTTCCTCATTCTCCGGCGCCGGGAATTCCTCGCCGGCCTCGATGCGTGCGCCCCAGAGCGCGAACATGGTGGCGTCGCCGCCGTCGTCGAGGATCAGGTTCGCGGTCTCGGACTGCGTGCCGCCCGGGCCCCAGGCGAAGATGCGGTCGATATAGTCCCAATATTCCTCGAGCGTCTCGCCCTTGACGGCGAACACGGGAACGCCAGTCGCGGCGATCGCGGCTGCGGCATGATCCTGGGTCGAGAAGATGTTGCACGAGGCCCAGCGGACTTCGGCGCCGAGTGCCGTCAGCGTCTCGATCAGGACAGCGGTCTGGATCGTCATGTGCAGCGAGCCGGTGATGCGGGCGCCGGCGAGCGGCTGCGCTTGGCCATATTCGGAGCGGAGCGCCATCAGGCCCGGCATCTCGGTCTCGGCGATCTCGATCTCCTTGCGGCCGTAGCCGGCGAGGGCGATGTCGGCGATCACATAGTCGTTGAAATCGGGCTTTGCCTGAGTGGCCAAGGCGGGTCTCCTGATTGAGTCTGAATGCATGGGCATGAAAAAGACCGCCTTGTTGCCAGGCGGCCGCATGCCCCTTCCCTAGCCGCGGCGGGCCGGGAATGCAAATATAAAGATGTCTTTATATGTGAGTTTCAGGCGGTTCCGCTCTGCGCGGCGAGGAGGCGGGTGTCGACGCCGGCGCTCATGAAGGCGGCGGACCAGCGGGTCTCGACGTCGGCATCGTAGAGGAGGTCCTCGGTGCCGGGCGTGACGAACCAGCCGTGGCGGCCCATCTCCTCCTCGAGCTGGCCGGCGCCCCAGCCGGCATAGCCCAAAGCCGCGATCCAGCGCGTCGGGCCCCGCCCCTCCGCAATCGCCTTCAAGATGTCGAGCGTCGCGGAAAGCTGCCAGCGGCCGGCCACGTCGACGCTCCCCTGCCCGCCCCAGTCGGGCGAATGGATGATGAAGCCGCGCGAAGGCTCGACCGGTCCGCCGAGGTGGATGGCCGCGTCGGGCGACTCGCCGGGCTCGATGTCGAGCTGCTTGAGCAGACTGTGGAAGCCGATTCGCGGGACGATCCGCCCGAGGCCGATGCCGAGCGCGCCGTCCTCGTCGTGGACGCACATGGCGATCACCGCTTTTTCGAAGCGCGGATCGCCGATGCCGGGCATGGCGAGAAGGAATTGGCCGCTGAGGAACCGGGGCTGATCCATCCCGGGCCCTATAGAAGGCGCCGCGCGGCGCTGCTAGGGCGACCGGCGAAACGATCCAAAGAAAGGACCACCACTCATGACGATCCAGGTCGGCGATAAGCTCCCCAAGGCAAACTTCGTCAAAGCGACGCCCGATGGCCCCCAGCCGGTCGACGGCGAAGAGTATTTCCGCGGCCGCCGGGTCGCCATCTTCTCGGTGCCGGGCGCGTTCACGCCGACCTGTTCCGCGCGGCACCTGCCCGGCTTCGTGGAGCGAATCGACGAATTGAAAGCTAAGGGCGTGGACGAGGTCGCCTGCACGGCGGTGAACGACGCCTTCGTGCTCCAGGCCTGGGCGGAGAGCGCGGGCGCCGGCGACAAGGTGACGATGCTCGCCGACGGCAACGGCGACTTCGCCGAAGCGATCGGCCTCACCATGGACGGCTCCAAGTTCGGCATGGGCAGGCGCGGCCAGCGCTGGTCGGCGATCGTCGAGGACGGCGTGGTCAAGGACCTGAACGTCGAGGAGCCCGGCGCCTTCAACGTCTCGAGCGCGGATTACATGATCTCCCGCCTGTAGACCTCGGCGAACCGCGCAACCTTCCGTCATCCTCCGGCATTGAATCCGCTTGGAATTTCAGCCGGAGGTGACGAGAAGATGAGCGGACCGGGCAAGGAGCCGCGCAGCCACGCGATGACCGCCGCCCTCCTCGGCGGAGCGGTGGGCGCGGCCGCGGCGGTCGGCGCCGCCGGCGTGTGGAGCGCACGCGCGATCGCGCGCCGCAACGGCGCCGCCCAGGGCTGCGAAGGCATGAACGCGGTGATGAAGACCGCGGCGACCGCATGCGAGCTGTCCCACGGCACCGCCGCATCAGACGAAGCGCGCAGAACCCGCGTCGGCGAGGACTGAGCGCTTCTTCCGCCGCCTAGCGCGGCGCGAGCACGTAATCGACGCCGACGACCGCGATCGTGTCTACCGCTGCGGCGTCGCCGGCACGGGCGGCGCGTCCGGGGCCGGGGCCGAAGCGCTCCATTGCGTGCTGCTCGGTCAGGAACATGCCGGAGAAGTCGAGGCCGGCACGCTCGGTGATGCGCAGCGTGCGCACGATCCGCATCCCCACGGCCTCCGCCAGGGAGTCCGCGTCGGCCCGCGCGGCGGCGATGGCTTGGCGCCGCGCTTCCCGCCGGGGGCCGCTATGATCCGCAATCTCGTAGGTGGGCGTGTTCGGCGCAGTCACGTCGCCGCTGCCGATCTGACCGTGGAGCTCCATGGCGCGCGAAGGGTCGCGCAGCCGAATGACGACCATGCTGCGGAACGCGTAGGCGGCAGGCGTCTCCCCGGCGGCCTCGGGCGCGAGCTCGGGATCGAAATCGTAGATGGTGTTGCCGTGGCTGCGGATCGCGGAACCGGCTGAAATATCCGCGGCCGTCGCGCCCGCGCCGCGCGCGGCCTCGCGAACACGGCGGATTTCGGCATCGAGGCTGCTGCGCGCCGCCGCTTCGGTCGCGCCGCGGCCCCAGAGCGTCGTGCTGAGCGTCGCCGAGGTGGCGGGCGTCCGGACGAAGGCGAAGCCGTCCACCTCCAGAAGGACCTCCCCTTCGCGCAGCTGCGGCAGCGATGTGGGGCTGTCGGCCGCCGCCGCCGGCGCGGCGGCCATGGTGGTCGAAGCGGCCATCAAGGCCGCGCAAAGAACGATCCGCATCTGCATCCCCTTTTTCTCCCCGCTTTTTGCCTGCGGAGCGTTATCTTGGTGTTGTCATGGACAAATGAGCCGCAACGTCGCTTCAGCGCGGCGCGAGGGCGAAATCCACGCCGATCAGCGCCACCGTCTCGATCTGGCTGCCGGAGCTTCCGCGCCCTCCCATTCTTCCTTCCATCTGCCGCACCAGCAGGTTTTCGTTCCCGAACATGGCCGACATGAAATCGAACCCGCCGCGCTCGGTCACTCGAAGAACGCGCACGATGCGCATGTTCATCGTCGCGGCATAAGCGTCGGCATCGGCGCGGGCGCGGCGGATCGCATCGGCGCGGGCCTGGCGGCGCGCGACGCTGTCGTCGTCCAGCGAATAGGCGGGCTCGCCCACGCTCACGCCCTCGATGAGGCCGAGCCGTTCGCGCAGGCGCTCGAGGCCGCCGAGGCTGCGCAGGCAGATCGTGACGGTGGTGCTCGCCCGGCCTCCGGAGGTCGTGGTGCTCGTCCCGCTCGCCAGGTCGTTCAAGATGTCCGCCTCCCCACCGCCCGTGCGTACGGTCCCGACCCGTATGTCGCCGGCCGCGACTCCGGCCGCCCGCGCGGCCGCGCTCACCTGCCGGATCTGCTCGTCGAGCATGCGGCGGGCCGCCGCGTCGTCATCCCCGTGCCCCGAAAGTTCGACGTCGATCGCCGCGTTAGTCGCGGGCGTGTGAACCGTTCCGGCGGCGCTGACTTCGAGGAGGACTTCGCCGGGGCCAAGCGGCGGCAGCGAAACCGGACTGTCGGCGGCAGCGGGCACCGCCGCGACGACGGAGCTCAAGGCCAGCCAGGCCGCGACCACGATCTTGCGCATTCTCATCCCCCTCATCCCGCGCCGCGCGTTGCTGCGCGCGGCACGGGGGGGATCATAGCACGGCGCCTAGCTTGCGCCAGGGGCCGACCAGCCGCACTGGCGGCCGCGATTCTGCTCTTCCAGCCAGCCGAGCAGCGGGCGGAAATAGTCGATCATCGCGCGGCCCGACATTTCGCGGGTGCCGGTGAAGGCTTCCAGCGCATCCGGCCAGGGCTTGGACGCGCCCATCTCCAGCATGGCGTTGAGACGCCGTCCGACCTCGCGGTTGCCGTAGAAGGAGCAGCGGTGGAGCGGCCCGGTCCAGCCCGCCTGCTGGCAGGCCGCCTGGTAGAATTGGAACTGGAGGATGCGGGCGAGAAAGTAGCGCGTGTAGGGGACGCTCGCTGGCACGTGATATTTGGCGCCCGGATCGAAATTCGCTTCGGTCCGCTGCACTGGCGGCACGATGCCCTGGTAGCGAAGGCGCATCTCGTCCCATGCCGCCTGGTAGCGGTCCGGCGCGATCTCGCCCGAGAAGACGCCCCAGCGCCAGCGGTCGACGAGCAGGCCGAAGGGCAGGAACGCGATCTTGTCCATCGCCTGGCGAAGGAGCAGGTCGCGGTCCTGCTCCGCCGTCGGCATCTGGTTGGCACGCAGAAGCCCGATCTGCTGGAGATATTCCGGCGTGATCGACAGCGCGATCGTGTCGCCGATCGCTTCGTGGAAGCCGTCGTTCGCGCTGTTCAGGTACAGGAACGGCTGCCGGTTATAGGCGCGCTGATAATAATTATGGCCGAGCTCGTGGTGGACGGTGACGAAGTCGTCGGCGTTGACGCGGGTGCACATCTTGATGCGCAGATCCTCGACGTTGTCGACGTCCCACGCGGAGGCATGGCACTGGACCTCGCGGTCGCGCGGCTGAGTGATCATCGATCGGGTCCAGAAGGTCTCCGGCAGCGGCGCGAAGCCCAACGAGCTGAAGAAGCTCTCTCCGGTGCGCACGATCTTCTCGGGCGTGTAATTGTTGCGCTCGAGGAGCTGGGTGAGGTCGTAGGACGGGCGCGCGCCGCGCGGCGCGACGATGTCGTAGATGTTGCCCCATTCCTGCGCCCAGAGATTGCCGAGGAGATGCGCCTTGATCGGGCCGGTCGTCGGCTGGACGGCGTTGCCGTACTGGCGGTTGAGACCGGCGCGAGTGAAGCAGTGGAGCTGCTCGTAGAGCGGCCGGACTTCGCCCCAGAGGCGGTCGGTCAGCGCCGCGAACTGATCGGGCGGCATGTCGTAGAGGGAGCGCCACATCGCGCCGGTGTCGCGGAAGCCGAGCTCGGTCGCGCCCGCATTGGCGATCTGGGTGAGGCGCTGATAATCTGCGCGCATCGGGCCGCCGACATTGTTGTTCCAGCTGACCCACATTTCCTGGAGCTGGGCCGGGTTGCGGACCGTGCCCATCCGCGCCTCGATCTCGTTCCCGGTCAGCGTCTCACCGTTCATCGTGCCGCGGCCGCGGCCGTAGAGCGACTGCAGCCGGGTCGATATCTGGTTGAGCTCGGCCGCCTGGCCGCCGCTGGTCGGCGCCGGCAGGGTGATGGAGGAGCGCAGCATGTCGAGCTTGCGCCTTGTGTCGTAGCTCAGCCCCTGGACATTGGCGAAGCGCGCCGCTTCGTTGGCGAGGCGGACCTGCATTTCGGTGCCAACCGTTCCGAAATGAGCGGCGAGCGCGTCCGTGTCGTCCGTGATGTAGGTGGCGTTCACCCATTGGGCGCGGCTGGCGAGAACGGAGAATTCGCCGAGTTCGCGCTCGGCCCTGGCGACGAACGCGTCGGCGTCGGCGACGGTCGGCGCGGTTGCCGTCGGCGCTGCGGCCATGGCAGCGGGAGCATCGTTTCGCGCGGACGTCGCGCCACTCGTGTCGGCGGAAGCGGTGGTGCAGCCGCTGGCGAGCAGGCTCGCTGCGGCAAGTGCGAGGAGGGAGACGGTGGATTTCATGCGCGGCGCATCCTCGAATAGCACTGCCCCCCACCTCCGCCTTTGCGCCTCCCCCGGCGCGCCGGTCAAGATGCGAGAAATTCGGCCATGGCCTGCCCCAGCTCCGGCCGGGTGACGGCGCTCATGTGGTTGCCCGGCACTTCGGCGTAGCGGCCCTGCGGCAGGAGGTCGGCGAGGGCTTCCGCCGGGCCGTTGTCGTCGTCCTCGGCGCCCGAAAGGACGAGGGTCGGCATGGCGATGCCGCGCAGCTCGTCCTCGGTCGAATCGACGAAGCTGCCGAGCAGCGGAAGCATCGCCTGCGCGTCGCCGCCCGTGGTCTTCAAGAATGCCTCGGCGAGCCATTCGGGGGAGCCGCGCGTGTGCGTGCCCATTCCGGTCAGGATCTTGCGGAAATGAGCGGCGCGGCGGTGGACGTCGAGCATGCCGCGAAGGCCCATGCCGCTGACGATCAGCCGCCGCGGCGAGGCGCCGAGGATCGCCATGCGCGCCGCCGTGCGCGCTCCGAGCGAATAGCCGCCGAGATCGTAATCGGTGAGGCCGAGATGGGCGGCAAGCTCCATCCCGTTGTGGGCGAGGACATCCGGCGGGTAGAAGCGCGCCTCGTGCGGCGCATCGCTCTGCCCGTGGCCGCGAAGGTCCATCATGATGACGCGGAGACCCCGGGCGGCGAGTGCTTCGGCATGGCCGAACTTCAGCCAGTTGGTCTCGGAATTGGAGAAAAGGCCGTGGAGGAGGAGAACGGGTCGCGCGCCCTCCCCTGCGCCAAGGGTGTGATAGGCGAGGGACACGCCGTCGGAGGCGGTGAAGCGGTGGGTGATGGTGGTGCTCATAGGACCGTCATTGCGAGGAGCGGAGCGACGAAGCAATCCAGCGGGAGCCGGAGACCCGCACGGCCTCCCGCTGGATTGCTTCGCTTCGCTCGCGATGACGTTTGAGGGGTCTCAGGCGTTCCCGCACCTTACTCCGGCACCCTGCCCGTCGCCTTCAACCAGCGGTCCACCACGTTCGCATTCTCCTCCGTGCGTATCTCCCGCAGGCCTTCGGTGTTGAGCCACGCGCGGTGCATGCTCTCCGTGCCGAAATGATGGGTCGGCACGAAGCGCGACGGATCGTCGAACGCGGCGACGGTCAGGTCCATCGTCTCGCTGTCCGGAAAGGCGAAGCCGAGCGAGGTGCCGCATTCCCGGCAGAACGGCCGCCGCGCGATGGGCGAGGAGCGGTACCAGTCCGGCTCCCGCTCCCAGGAGACCGCGTCCTGGCGGATGCCCTTGAAGGCGATGGAGATGGAGCCGGTCGCCCGCTGACACATGCGGCAGTGGCACAGATAGGCGTCGTCATTCTCGATCCGCGCCGTGAAGCGCACCCGCCCGCAGGCGCAGCCGCCGGTCATCGCCTCAGCCATCTTGATCGCTCCTTCTCCGCCGCATTATCCAGACGGCCGCGGCAAGCGAGCCGACGAATGCCAGGCCAATGTCCTTCTGCGCGTCCCAGATGTCGCCCTGCTGCCCGTTGTAGCGCTCGGCGAGGTCGCCCGCTGCGGCGACCGAAAGGCCCCATTCGAACACTTCGTAAAGCGCGCTCACCGCCAGCACGCTCTCCACCGCGATGTAGAGCGAGACGCGGTGCGTCAGGCCGAAATGGCAGCGCAGGGCTTCGTAGACGGGCAGGACCGCGAGCAGGCCGTAGGAGAGATGGACCATCCGGTCGTAATGGTTGCGGGAGGCTCCGAACATCTCGCTGACCGTGGTGCCCGTCAGCGCCCGCGCCCAGGCGTCGTAGGGCACGTCCGTATAGGTCCAGCGGCCGCCGATGGTGTGCAGCGCGAAGAAGAGGACAAGGCAGAACACCGCGCCGTTCGGGAGCGGCCAGCGGCGCAGCGTCCCCGGAAGGAAGAGGAGGAGCGCGAAGGTCGGCGCGTGGTGGAGCAGCCCGGTCTCGGGAAAAGGCGGCTCGATCTGCATCAGGAGCAGGAAGGCGGCGAGCGCGCCGATCATCCAGCGCTGCGGTGGCGGAATGTCCCGCCAGCCCTTCGTCAGCCAACCCACGCGCGTCTCCGGCCGAACGAAGCTCAGGCCGCCTTCTTGAGGTGCTTGCGGCCGAGGAGCTCGGCGATCTGCACCGCGTTCAGCGCCGCGCCCTTCCTGAGATTGTCCGACACGCACCAGAGGCTGAGGCCGTTCTCCACCGTCGAATCCTCGCGGACGCGGCTGATGTAGGTCGCGTATTCGCCGACGCATTCGACGGGGGTCACGTATCCGCCGTCCTCGCGCTTGTCGACGAGCATGATGCCCGGCGATTCGCGCAGGATCGACTGCGCCTTCGCGGCGGAGATGTCGTTCTCGAACTCGATGTTGATCGATTCCGAATGGCCGACGAACACGGGGACGCGGACGCAGGTCGCGGTCACCTTGATCTTGGGATCGAGGATCTTCTTGGTCTCGACGACCATCTTCCACTCTTCCTTGGTGGAGCCGTCGTCGAGGAAGTCGTCGATATGGGGGATGACGTTGAAGGCGATCTGCTTGGTGAACTTGGTCGCCTCGCTGCTGTCGCCGACGAAGATGTTGCGGCTCTGCTCGAACAGCTCGTCCATGCCCGCCTTTCCGGCGCCGGAGACGGACTGGTAGGTCGAGACGACGACGCGCCTGATCCTAGCGTAATCGTGGAGCGGCTTGAGGGCGACGACCATCTGGGCGGTGGAGCAATTCGGGTTGGCGATGATGTTCTTGCGCCGGTAGATGTCGATCGCTTCGGGGTTCACCTCCGGGACGATGAGCGGCACGTCCGGGTCCATGCGGTAGAGCGAGCTGTTGTCGATCACCGTGCAGCCGGCCGCGGCGGCGCGCGGGGCGTAGGTCCGGGAGGCTTCGGAGCCGGCGGCGAAGAGCGCCATGTCGTAGCCGGCGAAATCGAAATGCTCGATGTTGCGGACCTTGAGCTCGCGCCCCGAGTCGCCGAAATCGATGACGTCGCCGGTGGAACGCGCGGAGGCGACGGCTGCGATCTCGTCGAGCGGGAATTCGCGCTCGGCGAGGATGTTGAGCATCTCGCGCCCGACATTGCCGGTCGCGCCTACGACCACCACCCGGTAACCCATGATATTCTCCAAGAACGCAGAAGGCGCGGCGCTATCGCAAGCGCCGGAAGAAAGCGATATGGCACCGCCGATGCGGAGAACAAGATGACACGCGCCGCCGGCGCCGCCGCCGCGCTCCTGCTGCTGATCCTGGCGGCGATGGCGCTCAAGGGCGCGCTGATCGGGGTGCCCGGCGTTCCCGCACAAACGGAGGCCGGTGCGTTCGACACGCAGCGGGCGATGGCGCGCTTGGGGCGGGTACTCGGGCCCGAGCGGCCGCACCCCGTCGACAGCGCCGAGGGCGACGCTGTGCGGGAGCGGCTCGCGGCCGAGCTGCGTACGCTCGGCCTGGCGCCGGTGGTGACGGACGGCATGACCTGCAACGGCGACCCGGACGACCGGACCATCTCCTGCGCCCGCATCCGCAACCTCACGGCGACGATGGGGCCTGGCGAAGGCCGCCACCTGATGATGGTCTCGCATTATGATTCGACGCCGGCCGGCCCCGGCGCGGCGGACGACGGCATCGGCATGGCCGCCATGCTGGAGACGGCCGCGAACCTGCGGGGGCGGAGGCTCAGCCGCCCCGTCACTTTTCTTTTCAACGAAGGCGAGGAAGCCGGGCTGATCGGCGCGCGCGCCTTCTTGGAGCGCGATCCGCTGGCGGCGCGGGTGGACGCGCTGGTGAACCTCGAATCGCGCGGCGTCAGCGGCCCGGCGATCATGTTCGAGACGAGCCGGCCAAACGCCTCCGCCCTCGCCCGCTTCGACCGCGCCGTCGCCGATCCGGTCGCGAACTCGCTCACCACCGACTTCTACCGGATGGTGCCGAACCGGAGCGACGTGACGGTCTTCAAGGAGCGGGACTGGACCATCCTCAACATCGCCGTCATCGGCAACGAGACCCGCTACCACAGCCCCGGCGACCGGCTCGACGCGCTCGACCCGCGCAGCGTCGGCCACATGGGCGCTCAGGCCCTTGCATTGGCGCAGGATTTCACGGGCCGCGAGCCGGTGCGGCGGAGCGGCGAACTCGTCTATGCGGACCTCCTCGGGCGCACCCTCGTCGCCTTTCCGGCCTGGGTCGGGATCGCGCTGCTCTGGGCGCTCCTCGCGGCTTTCGCTCTCCTCGCCTGGCGCCGCCGCGGGGGAGTGGCGCGCAGCGAAGGAGCGATCCTCCTCGCGCTCGCCGATGCGGCCGCGACCGTCTGGATCCTCCACGCGGTGACCGGCTGGGCGCGGGGCGGCGGCGAATGGTGGCGCGCGCATCCGGACTGGATCTCGGCCGGCATCGACGGCGTGGCGCTCGCCTCGGCCGCCGTCGCCCTGATCTGGCTCGTGCGGCCCGTCGAGACCGAGCGGCTGCGGACCGCCTTCTGGCTCCTGTTCCTGCTGCTCGGCGCCCTCGTCAGCCTCATCGCGCCCGGTGCCTCCATCTACTTTCTCGCCCCGCCCCTCATCGCCGGGGCAGGCCTGCTCTTTCCGCGCTGGGGCAAGGCGCTGGCGCTCCTCGCCTGGGCGGCTTTGTTCCTCACCTGGGCGCCGCTCCTTCACCTGAGCCAGGTGCTGCTCGATTTCGACTCGGGCTGGATCTACGCGCCGATCTCCGCGCTGCTGCTCCTCCCGGCGTTGATCGAGCTGAAGCCGCTCCTCGGCCGCATCGACCGAGCGCGGCTGAGCGCCGCGCTTGCCGCCGTCGCGGTTCTCGCCTGGCTTCCAGCGGCGTTCGCGCCTGCCTACTCGGCCGACCGCAAGCAGCGCATGACGATTGAATATGTCTGGGACGCCGCGGAGCGAAAAGCGCGGTGGCTCGTCTATCACGATCGCGGCCCCCTCCCCGCCGCGATCATGGCGGCGGGCCCGTTCGAGCGCGGCGTCGAAATGCCCTGGGCGAGCTGGAAGCGCTGGTCGGCCCCGGCGCGCGGACCCGCGGTCGAGCCGCCGACGGCCGAGCGCATCGCGGAACGGCGGACCGCCGACGGCCGCGTCGTGACGCTGCGCCTGCGCAGCCGCGGCGCCGACGTGATCCGCCTGCGCGCACCGCCCGAAGCGCAGTGGCGCGCTGTCAGGGTCGCCGGCGGCGACGTGCAGCGTTTCGGCCGCGGCAAGGAGGACGAGGATTACGTCTTCCGCTGCCACGGCAGGAGCTGCGACGGCCTCGTCCTGGAGCTGCACGCCGGCTCGCCCGCGCCCGTCGCGACGACGACGATCGGCATGCGCCCCGGCCTTCCCGCCGAAGCGCGCCCGCTGGTCGAAGCCCGCCCAACCCACGCCCAGCCGCAATATTCCCCAGACGCGACCTACGCGATCGGCCGCACCCCCATCTGACGAGAAAAGGGCGACCGCACCTTCGCGCGACCGCCCTCCTCTTTTCTAAAAAATGCGGACGCCCGCTGGCGTTAGCCTTCGGCGGTTTCCGTCTGGGGCGTGGCGGTCGCCGCTTCGGCCTTGGCCGGGCGGGGGTCGCGGCGCTCGGCGATGCGGGCGGCCTTGCCGGTGCGGCCGCGCAGGTAATAGAGCTTGGCGCGGCGGACGGCGCCGCGGCGCACGACTTCGATCGTGTCGACGTTCGGCGAATAGAGCGGGAAGACGCGCTCGACGCCTTCGCCGAAGCTGATCTTGCGGACGGTGAAGGAGCTGCCGATGCCGCGGTTGGCGCGGGCGATGCAGACGCCTTCGAAATTCTGGACGCGGGTGCGCTCGCCTTCGACGACGCGGACGCCGACGCGGAGCGTGTCGCCCGGACGGAATTCGGGGATCGTCTTGTTCGCGGTCAGCGACTGGATCTGCTCGGCTTCGAGCTGCTGGATAAGGTTCATGTGTCTTCGCCTTCGTCTTTGTGCCGCGCGCCAGAGGGCGACAGCCTGGGCGCGCCACCGCGGCGCTCCATCAGGTCCGGCCGCCTTGACCGTGTATCCTCGACCGCCCTTTGCTTGCGCCAGGCGGCAATTTTCGCATGATCCCCCGATCGCAGCACTTCAGGGATCGTGCGCCCTTCCCATAGAACAGGCCGGGTATAATGAGGGTATTCGAGAAGGTCCGCTTCGAAGCTTTCCTCCTCACCGCTCGTCGGCGCGCCCATTACCCCGGGCAGCAGCCGAACGCAAGCATCGAGGAGGACCATGGCGGCGACCTCGCCGCCGGAAAGCACATAGTCGCCGATCGAGACCGGAAGGATCGGACGCGCTTCGAACAGGCGCTCGTCCATCCCTTCGAAGCGCCCGCACAGGATCGAGACGCCGGGTCCGCCGGCGAGGCTCCGGACGAGCTCCTGGGTCAGCGGCCGCCCGCGCGGCGTCATGGCGACGAGCGGCGCCTGCGGCTGGCGCTGCAATGCGTGGTCCACGGCCGCGGCGAGGATGTCCGCCCGCATCACCATCCCCGCCCCTCCCCCCGCCGGCGTGTCGTCCACCGAGCGGTGCTTGTCGGTCGCGAAGTCGCGAATCTGCACAGCGTCGAGCGACCATATCCCCTGCCCCAGCGCGCGCCCGGCAAGGCTCTGCCCGAGCGGCCCCGGGAACATGTCCGGGTAGAGGGTGAGGATCGTGGCGGCCCAGCTCATCCCTGCGCCCAATTCTCGATGCGCAAACCCGGCACATCGGCAAAATCTCGCACGTTGTTCGTGACGAAGGTCAGCCCGAGCTGCAGGGCGTGGGCCACTATGAGCCGGTCGAACGTGCCGCGCTTGAACGTCACTTGGCGGTAGGACCGTGCGGCCGCCGCATCGAACGGCAGCACGGAGACGAGCGAGAACAATGCCTCGACCGCGGCCTCCTTCTCAGGATCGTCATCCGGCACCTTGCGCATCAGCTCGGCATAGGCAACGGCGGAGGTCACGACTTCTCCGGGGCGGCAGCGTTCGATCGCCGCGCGCGGATGGCGATGTCCCCTCAAGAAGATAGATGAGGATGTTGCTGTCCAGCAGATAGGCTGCCTCACTCACCCCGGAGGAGCTTTCCTTCCCAGTCCAGCTCCCGCGGCTCCATGATGCGCTCTTCGGGCGTGAGCGGCTTCAGCCACGGACAGGAGCCGAAGATGCCGGAAAGGTCGATCCTGTCGGCGGGGCGCTCCACGGGCTCGACGATATAGCGGCCGCGCTCCTCGCGCACCGTCATCTCCACGCCGGGCTCAACGTTGAGCGCCTTGGGCAGGCGGACGGCGACGGAGTTGCCGGACTTGAACGTCTTCGTGCTCTTCATGACGCCTCGTATATACAGGCTGTATATACGGATGTCACTGGGCCGGGTTAACCACCGGGTTGAGTCGCAGAGCCTGGATCTGCGGCGTGGCGGTGGGCGCGAGGAGGAGGTTGCCGTCGATGCGGCCGCGCTCGCAGGTCCAGGTGAAGGTGCCCGCAAGGACGCCGGTGGCGGTGACGGGGGCGGCGGTTTCGCACTCGCCGACCTTTCCGCGCATGTCCGCGAGCTGGCGGCGCCAGTGCTCTGCCGAGCGATCCATCAGGAAGTTCATCGCGAGGACGCGTTCCTGCCCTGTCAACGCGCCGGTGCGGTAGATCGAACCCGCCGCGCCGTAGGCCGCGGCGAGCGCGGGGCTGACGGGCAACCGGCTGCCCCGCAGGTGCCCGGCTCGGTGCAGGGCTTCGGCGACGGCGAAAACGGGCGGGGTCGGGCCGGCATAGGTGCGGTTGGCCATGGCGAAGATGGCCGTGTCGTGGTCGGGCAGGAGGAGCAGGAACGAGCCGTAGCCTGGATAGCCGCCGCCGTGGAACATCACGCGGCCGAGCTCGCACTGGCTGCCGGCGATGAAACCCATTCCGTAAGCGACCGCCATCGGGCAGCCGTCCGCGCTGCCCCGCCCGGGAAGCGGCCGCACCGAGGCGAAGTTGGAGCCGGTGGCGAGTTCGCGGATTGTGGCGCGGCGGAGCGGGCCGGTTTCCGCGCCGTCCCGGGCCGGCCAGGCGGAGAGCAGCCAGGCGGCGTAGCGGGCATAATCCTCGGCGCTGGTCTGGACGCCGCCCATGGCGCCGAAAACGCCGTGCGCCATGTCCGGCTCGCGGGTCCAGCGCTCGTCCTCCCAGCGATAGCCTAGCGCCCGGCGCTCCTGCGGGGCCGCGAAGACGTCGTAGCCGCTCGAGGCCATGCCGAGGGGCCGCATGATCTCCGCCTCGATATAGCGATTGTAGGGCCTTCCGGAGACGTTGGTAACGATCCGCCCCAGCAACGCGTAGCCGAAGTTCGAATATTCCATCTGGAGGCCCGGCGCGCGGGTGAAGGGCACGCCGTCCCTCAGCATGCGGGTGAAGTCCGCTTCGCTCATCGGCTGCTGCCGGTCGCCCCAGGGATCGTCGGTGACGAAGCCGCCGGTGTGGTTGAGGAGATCGCGGACTCGAATGCGCGGGCTGTCCGATGTCGGATAGCGCCACGCCCGGAGTTCCGGCACGTACGTCTCGGCGAGCGCATCGAGCGAAAGCCTTCCCTCGTCGCGCAGCTTCAGGATGGCCAGGGCGGTGAACGCCTTGGACATGGACGCGATGCGGAAGAGGCTTCGGGGCGTGACCGGCCGGCGGCGCTCATCGTCCTGCACGCCGAAGGTGCCGAGATGGACGATGCGCCCGCCCTGGACGACGCCGTAGACGAGGCCGGGCACGTGCGCGTCCGCCATGTAGCGCTGGAAGATGCCGTCGAGCTCCGGCGCCAGCGCTTCCATGGACCGCGGAGACGCCGCCGCTGCGGCAGGCTGCTGCGCCAAGGCCGGCTGCGCCATCGCCATCAGCCCCGCCGCCGCCGCCCACTTCACCATCCGCATCTTTATTCCTCCCTCGCCGTGCGGAGGGCATATCCGAGGGGATGGAGCGGCACCAGCGGGACGCGAAGAATCCGGCGGAACCAAGGGCGTTCGCCAGCGCTGTCCCGGCCATGAGCGAGCCCGACATCGACTGCCTGATCATCGGCGGCGGCCCCGCCGGCCTGACCGCCGCCATCTATCTCACCCGCTATCACTTGAAATCGAAGGTGCTCGATTCAGGCGAAAGCAGGGCGTCCTGGATACCCTGCACCCACAATCATGCCGGCTACCCCGAGGGGATCAACGGCAAGGAATTGCTCGCGCGAATGCGGGAGCAGGCGCAGAAATACGGCGCGTCCATCGTCCAGGGGCGAGTCACCCGCATCGACCGGATCGACGGCGGTTTCCGTGCCGAATGGGGCGCCGGGTCCGTGACGACGCGGACCGTCCTTCTCGCCACCGGCGTCGTCAATCGCCGCCCGCCCATGGATCTCGATCTCCACGACGAGGCGCTCGCCCGCGGTCTCATCCGCTACTGCCCGGTCTGCGACGGCTACGAAGTCACCGACAAGAAGGTCGGCGTGATCGGCAGCGGCGAGCACGGCGTGGCGGAAGCCGTGTTCATCCGCGGATTTACGGAAGACGTGACGTTGATCGCGCCGCACGAGGCGCATTGCCTGTCGGAGGACGACCAGGCGAAGCTCAGGGAATTCGGCATCAAGACGGTGGACGGCCCGTGCCACGCCGTCGCAGCCCACGACAGCTGCATCGTGGTCGACACGGTGGACGGCCACCATACGTTCGACAGCGTCTATCCCGCGCTCGGCTCCGACACGCGCACCGAACTCGCCGAGCAGCTCGGCTGCGCGCTCAAGGACGAGAACATCCGCGTCGATTCGCACCAGCGAACCAGCATCCCCGGCGTCTATGCGGCGGGCGACGTGGTCCTCGGGCTCGACCAGATCAGCCACGCCATGGGCGAGGGCGGAGTCGCGGCGACGACGATCCGCAACGACCTCGCCAAGGAACGGCCGATCAAGCGCGAGCACCTTTCGGGAAGCATCGCCGCCAAGGCGGGCGCCTGACCCCGTCCAGCAGTTGCGGCGCCGGTTTGACCGCAGCGACGGCGGGCCTATCCTGGGTGCGATGAAAAGGCCGATCGTCAGCGCCGGGCATATGGACCGGCACCCGCAGAACGATTGGGGGTCGGTGCGCTACGACGCGCGCTTCGACGAATATTGGGTGCGCGCCGGAAGCGCCCGCCAATGCCTCTTCTTCTGCCCGTGGTGCGGCGAAAGGCTGCCGCCGTCGCAGCGCGACGCCTGGTTCGACGCGCTGGAAGCCGAAGGCGTTTTTCCGCTGCACGAGGAGGTGCCGGAAGCCTACCGCTCCGGCGCGTGGCGCGGCTACGAAGCGCCGCAGCCGACGCGCGAGGGCGGCGAGCCGATCGAGGGCCGCGCGGTCGACATCTTCGACTTGGGCGACGCGGAGGAACCGCCGGCGTGACCTTGCGCCCGCTCCTCCTTTCGTTCGCGCTGCCGCTGGTCGCCGGCTGCGTCGCCGTCGGAAGGGACTATCCGGCCTGGGTCTGTACCCACGGCGCGAACGAAGGGGGCATCGCCGCCGAGAGCACGCGCTTCCTGCGCACCGACGGAAGCCCGGTCAGCGCGTCGCACATATGGTCGTGGACGGTGATCGGTCCGGAGCTCCGCGTCGGCCTGACCGGGCGGTTTCAAGAGCACCCCGGCGCGCCGGACAGAGTCGTGATCGTCGTGGACATTCCGGAGCGCGCGCGGCGGCGATACGGCGCCGCCGTGCTGGGAGACGAAGGCGTGCCGTTCCGGCCGGACGACTGGCGCTTTCGCGGCAACGTCCCTGCCGGCGGTTTCACCCTCGTGCCGCCGCTCGAGACGATGGAGGTGCTCGACGCGGCCGGGCGGCGGCTCGAAATCCTCCTCCTCGACCACGCAGGGAACGTCGCCGCCCGGGTCCTGATCGACCCGGGCCTGTTCGCACGCGGGCGCGCGGCCCTGGACGCCGCCATGCTCAGGTCGGAAGCCATGACTCGCAACTTCGCTCTCGAGTGCAACCATCAACCGCGCGGCGGCCCGGTCTTCATCGCCTGAGCCGCGGCGGCGAGCCGCTTCAGAAGCCCAGGCGGAGGACCAGCGAGCCGGCGAGGTCGCGTTCGCTGGAGCCGAAGCCGGCGCGGACGTCTCCTCCCAGCGACCAGCCGCCGCCGAGATCGTAGTCGCCGCCCAGCGCCACCCGTGGCGGGCGTGATGAGGGCGCTGATGCCGCGGGAAAACTGGAGCGGCGAGCGGATGATCCCGCCTGCCGCATTCTCCACCCTGACGGCGTCGGCGGGGTTTTCGGGCGCGCTTCCGCCGTTCGCCCCGACGTCGATGCCGAAGAAGGTTCCGAATTCGCCCTCGGCGAGGGTGCGCGCCTCCAGGATGCCGTTGTTGACGATGGACTTGGCGCCGCGATGCCGCACCAGGATCGCGAAGTCGCTCCTGATCGTCCCGTTGTTGACGATTTCGCCGGACGGCGTGCCGAACGACCCGAGGAAATCGCTGACGTGGATGCCGCGGTCGTCGGCTTCGATCCTGCCGGAATTGACGATGCGGTAGCTTTCGAGGTTCCGCGCCGGCGGCGGCCGGAGCACGCCCGGGGTCGACGTCAGCCCGACCGCCCGCGCGCTGATGAAGATGCCGAAGACCCCGCTCCCGGTCGGAACGACCATGTCGCCCGAATTGTCGATCTCGATCCTTTTGTTGTCGGCCTGGACGGCGATTCCGGAGCCGGCGGCGCTCGTCTCGGGGGGCAGCGAAATGAAGCGGATGTCGCCGCTGTTCACCACCCGCACCAGATCGGCGTTGGACACCGCCATGGCGATTCCGGCCACGCCGGAGATACGGTCGTAGCCGGTCAGCGAGATGTCGCCGCTGTTGGTGAGCGAAAAGGTGCCGCCCGTCCCTTCGACGAGGAGGCCGACCGCCTCGAGGTAGGAAGAGGCCGTGGGGCCGCCCTCCAGCTCCGTCGCCATGATCGCGATGTTGTTGGTGAGCGAGAAGCTCGTGTTCGGCGCGGTAATGGTGGCGGTGACCGCGCCGACCAGCCGATCCGTCCCGGTCAGGGTCTCGCTGGTGGTGAGCCGGATCGTCGAATCCGGATCGTCGAGCGCGATGATCGTGTTGGGCTGGTCGGAGCGGTAGAGGATGACGGGGCGCTGGGCCGCGGCCATGTCGCCGGCGACGTTGGTGACGGTCAGGCCCTGGTAGGCGCCCGAGGTCACGGCGACGCCGTCCGGGAGGAGCCCCGAGCAGGTGACGATGTTGTTGACGACCGGGCATTGCGGGCTGCCGGGCGTCGCCTGGGCGGCGGCCGTGGCCGGAGTGAGGGCGACGGCGGCGAGAGCGGCGCCGAGCGCGGCGGCGCTGACTCCGGCCCGGCGCCCGAATGCCGGACGCCGCAAACAACGGTTCGTCGTCGATGGCTGCATGGTGTTGCCCCCTTTTCCCCTGGCGGAGAATGGCAGGAGGCGGGGAGCCGGGAAAGCGCGGGGAGCCGATGAAATGCCGATGAAATGCCGATGATCGCCGCCCCGCGCCCTCCCGGGGCCTTGCCGCTCCCGGGCGCGGACCCTAGAGGGGCGGCAACCGGAGGAACCATGCCCAAGACCATCGAACTGAAGCTCGACCAGGACGAAGCCGAGATCATTCTCGACGCCCTCGACACCGATCTCGAAGGCTATATCGACGCCGCGAACGACGCGCGCGCGAACGGCAACCGCACGGACGTCCAGACCTTCACGGAAGCAGCGGATCGCATCAAGGCGGTGAAGGCCAAGCTCGAGAAACTGGTCGGCGAGCGCTGAGGCGCGCCTGAAGCTCGGGCTGAGGCTCAGGCGGCGGCGAAATCGTCGTCGATGACGAGGCGGCCGGGCTCGATCGTGACGGCCCGGGCGACGGGGACCATGAAGCGCCCGCCGGCCGGCCGTTCGATCTCGACGATGTCGCCGGCGCCGAAATCCTCGATGAAGACCACCGTGCCGAGCGGCGCTCCCGACGCGGAAACGCAGGGAAGGCCGAGCAGGTCGGCGTGGTAATATTCGCCCTCCTCCAGCGGAGGCAAAGCTGAGCGCGGGACGCTGAGCGTCCGGCCGCGCAGGCCCTCGGCGGCGGTCCGGTCCGGGATTTCCGCGAAACGCGCGATCGCCCCGCCGCCGCCCGGCTTCACCGAGGTGAGCGTGAGCATGCGGCCACCGACCTCGACCTTGGTGTAGCGCTTCAGGCTTTCGACGGACTGCGCAAACAGCTTGAGGCGCACGTCGCCCGCAATGCCGTGCGCACCGGCGACGGCGGCGAGCGTAACTTTGGGCTCCTCGCTCATCGCGGCACGCCGGCAGCAGGCCCCTCCCCCAAAGGGACCCCACGAAAGTAGTACTTTCGTGGGAACCCCGAGGGGGAGGGAGTCAGGCTTCGGTCATTGAACAAGGCGGTGATTATTCCGCCTTGTCGGCGCCGTCGGCGGGAGCGGCGTCTTCGCCGCCTTCGGCCGGTGCGCTGGTCGACTCGCCCTCGTTCGGGGCTTGGTCGGCCGGGGTCGCTTCACCCTCGCCGCCGGCAGCGGCAGGCGCTTCGTCAGCAGCGGCAGGCGCTTCGTCGGCGGCAGGCGCTTCGTCAGCGGCGGCAGGCGCTTCGTCGGCGGCAGGGGCTGCGTCCGCAGCAGGCGCTTCCTCCACGGCAGGCTCTTCGGCAGCCGGAGCCGCTTCCGCTTCGGCGGTCGCAGCGGCCGCGGCTTCAGCGGCGGCGGCGTCGCGGGTGGCGCGCTCCTCGGCGCGCTCCTTGGCCTTGTCGCCCGGCTCGCCCTTCTTGAGGTTCTGGCGGGCGGCGCGCTCGGCGACACCGATCTGGTCGAGGAAGCGCGCGACCCGGTCGGTCGGCTGGGCGCCGACGGAGAGCCAGTGACGCGCACGGTCGGCGTCGAGCTTCACGCGCTCGGGATTGTCGCGCGGGAGCATCGGATTGTAGCTGCCGATGCGCTCGATGAACTTGCCGTCGCGCCCCGTGCGCGAGTCGGCGACGACGATCTTGTAATAAGGGCGCTTCTTCGCACCGCCGCGCGAAAGCCTGATTGCAACTGCCATCTCAAACGTTCCTTTCTTTAAACCGAAATCACTTTTTCAAAAAATTCTCGAAACCGGGCGGGAGGCCCTGAGATCCCTTGCCGCCGCCGCCGGGAAGGCCGGGAAGGCCGCCGGGAGGCATGCCGCCGCCGGCTCCGCCGCCCATGCCGCCCAGCATGCCGCCGAGGCCTCCTGCCCCCCCGCCGCCGCCGAACAGGGCGCCGAGCTTGCCTAGGCCGCCCATCTTCCTGATCTTCTTCATGGCGTTCGCCATTTCCTGGTGCATCTTGAGAAGACGGTTCACCTCCTGCACCGTGGTTCCCGAACCCTTGGCGACCCGGATCTTGCGCTTGGCGTTGAGGAGCTCCGGCTTGGCGCGCTCCTTGACCGTCATCGAACCGATGATCGCGTCCAAGTGGACGAGGATCTTGCCGTCCATGCCGCTCGAGCTCACCGCACTCTGCATCTTCTTCATGCCCGGAAGCATGCCGGCGAGCGCGCCGAGGCCGCCCATGCGCTGCATCTGCTGAAGCTGGCCCCGAAGGTCGTTCAAGTCGAACTGGCCCTTGGCCATCCTTTTGGCGAGCGCTTCGGCCTCGTCGGCCTTGATCGTCTCCTGCGCGCGCTCGACGAGGCTGACGACGTCGCCCATGCCGAGGATGCGGCCGGCGACCCGGCTCGGGTGAAAAGGCTCGATCGCATCGATCGCTTCGCCGACGCCGGCGAATTTGATCGGCTTGCCCGTCACGGCGCGCATCGAAAGCGCCGCGCCGCCGCGCGCATCGCCGTCCATGCGGGTCAGGACCACGCCGGAAAGCGCGACCTGCTCGGAGAAGTTGCGCGCGACGTTGACCGCGTCCTGCCCGGTCAGCGCGTCGACGACGAGCAGCACTTCGTCGGGCGTGGAGACGCCGGCGATCGCCTTCATCTCGTCCATCAATTGCTGGTCGACGTGGAGGCGCCCCGCCGTGTCGAGCATCAGGACGTCATAGCCCTGGAGCTTCGCCGCCTGCATGGCGCGCCGCGCGATCTCGACCGGCTGCTGGCCGGGGACGATGGGGAGCGTCGCGACCTTGGCCTGCTCGCCGAGCACTCGGAGCTGCTCCTGCGCCGCCGGACGATTGACGTCCAAGGAGGCCATCAGAACCTTCTTGCGATCCTTTTCGGTGAGGCGGCGGGCGAGCTTGGCCGTCGTCGTCGTCTTACCGGAGCCCTGGAGGCCGACCATCATGACGACGGCGGGCGGAGTGACCGAAACGTTCAATTCGGACGCATCGCCGCCGAGCATCTCGACCAGCGCGTCGTGGACGATCTTCACGACTTGCTGGCCCGGCGTCACCGATTTCAGGACCTGCTGGCCGACCGCCTGCTCGGTCGCCTTGTCGACGAACTCGCGGACCACGGGGAGGGCGACGTCGGCTTCGAGGAGCGCGATCCGGACTTCGCGCATCGCCGCGCGAACGTCGGCTTCCGTCAGCGCACCGCGGCCGCGCAGGCGGTCGAACACGCCGGCAAGGCGGTCGCTCAGGCTGTCGAACATGCGCTCACTCCATCCAGTTTCGCACCAAACGCAAAAGCGCCGGCGGGCGAAACTCGCCGGCCAGCGCGCGCGCTTGGGCGCAACACTCCCCCGAAGGGATGAGGCGGCGCATAGCGAAAGGGGCGGGAAAGGGCAAGCGGCGGTGCCGGACTTTGCTGGTTGGGCGAGCGCACAGTTTTCGTTCGTCCCGAGCGCAGTCGAGGGGCGCTGCACCGAGTCAGAGCCAGCGCCCCTCGACTTCGCTCGGGACGAACGTGTCTCGATACCGCACGGCAGCCAAGATCACTTAACCCGATCTTCACCCCCGCCCCCTTATCCCGGCCGGGTTTCGAAGGCGACGTGAGGGACGAATGGCGGGCCTGTTTGCGCATCAGCGGCCGAAGGAGGGAACCGGGGCCGCGAGGGACATCGTCGCTCTCAGCGTCGCCCTGACCGTCCTCCTCCTCTTCCTCAAGATGAGCGATCGCTATGTGATCGAGCTCGGCCGCCAGCTCGCGCGCATGGGATCGAACAACGGCAACATCATCGTCGGCCTGCTCCTCCTGAATGTCGCACTCACCATCTACGGCTGGCGCCGCTACCGGGACGCCGCGCGCGAAGTGGTGGAGCGCACCGCCGCCGAGAAGCGCGCCAACAGCCTGGCTTCGACCGACCCGCTGACCGGCTTCCTCAACCGCCGCTCCTACGGGCAGGCGGCGAACGACCTCCTCGCCATGGCCGCCAAGCGCAAGCAGAGCCTCGCCATGCTCGTCGTCGATCTCGACAGCTTCAAGACGGTGAACGACCTCCACGGCCACCTCACCGGCGACAACCTGCTGCGCATGACCGCGGACGTCATGACCAAGGCTCTCCCCCGCGGCGCGGTCACCGCCCGGCTCGGCGGCGACGAGTTCGCCGCCGCCTTTCTCTACGACACGTCGACGCCTTCGGAGGCGGACCGGATCGCCGACTTCATCGTCGACCGGCTCGGGAAACCCTTCGATCTCGCCGGCGTCCATACCCACGTCTCGGCGTCCGTCGGGGTGGCGAGCTCGGGCGACGATTGCGATTCGGTCGAGATGCTGACGCGGCGCGCGGACATCGCCATGCATGCGGCGAAGAAGCTCGGCCGCGGCCGCTATGCCTGGTTCGACGCCTCCATGCAGCGCGAACTCGAAATCCGGAACGACATCGAGATGGGCCTTCGCCGCGGCGTTCCCGCGGGCGAGTTCGTCCCCTTCTTCGAGCAGCAGATCGATCTCGTCAGCGGAAGCCTCCACGGCTTCGAGATGCTGGCGCGCTGGGAGCATCCCGAGCGCGGTATCGTCGGGCCCGACGAGTTCATCTCGATCGCCGAGGAATGCGGCCTGATCGGCGACCTTTCCATGTCGGTGATGCGCCAGGCCTTCGAGGTCGCGAAGCATTGGGATCCCTCGCTGTCGCTGTCGGTCAACATCTCGCCCATCCAGCTGAAAGACCCGTGGCTGGCGCAGAAGATCACCAAATTGCTCGTCGAAACCGGCTTCCCGGCCGAGCGGCTCGAGATCGAAATCACCGAAAGCTCGCTGTTCGAATGCCTTGGCCTCGCCCAGACCATTGTCGGGAGCCTCAAGAACCAGGGCGTGAAGCTCGCCCTCGACGATTTCGGCACCGGCTATTCCTCGCTGGCGCATCTGCGCGCCCTTCCCTTCGACCGGATCAAGATCGACCGCAGCTTCGTCTCCTCGATCAACGAGGCGAGCGATTCGGTCACCATCGTCACCGCCATCACGCGCCTCGCCGAAAGCCTCGGCCTCGCCGTCACCGCCGAAGGAATCGAAGACGAAGTCATCGAAGCGCGTCTTCGCTCAATAGGCACCTTCAAAGGCCAGGGCTGGCTCTTCGGCAAGCCGACCCCGGCATCGGGAGTCGTCAAGCTCCTCGCCCAGCGCGGCCTTTCCTGGGGCGCGCGCAAGACCGACACGGTCTTCAGCGAAGAAGCGCAGGCCGAGGCCGAGGAGCTGGCCGAGGAGCAGCGCAACACGGAGCCGCAGCGCCGCCGCGCCTGAGCCTCCCAAGGTGGACGAACGAGGTGCCGCGCCCTAGATCGCGGCCATGCGCCGCCCCTTTCGTAAAATGCACGGTCTCGGGAACGACTTCGTCGTCTTCGACGCACGCGAGGCACCCGTGGAGATTGACGCGGCGCGGGCGCGCGCGATCGCCGACCGCAAGACCGGCGTGGGGTGCGACCAGCTCATCGTCGTCGAGCCGTCCGACACGGCGGACGTGCGCATGCGCATCTGGAACGCCGACGGCGGCGAAGTGGAGGCGTGCGGCAATGCCGCGCGCTGCGTGGCAATGCTGGTCGGCGGCGAGAGCACGATCGAGACGAAGGGCGGGATCATTCGCGGGGTGGCGAACGGCGCCGGCGCGAGCGTCGACATGGGCGCGCCCCGATTCGGCTGGGACGAGATTCCTCTCGCATATCCGATGGACACGGCGGCAATGCCGGTCGGCTGGGAAGCGCTGCAAAGCCCCGCCGCGGTCAATGTCGGCAACCCGCACGCCGTCTTCTTCGTGGACGACGCGAACGCCGCGGACCTCGCCCGCTTTGGCCCGCTGATCGAAAACGACCCGCTCTTCCCCGATCGCGTCAACGTCAACGTCGCCTCGCTCGAAGGCGGCGCCCTCCGCCTCCGCGTCTGGGAACGCGGCGCGGGCCTGACGCAGGCCTGCGGCACCGGCGCCTGCGCGACGGCCGTCGCCGCGATCCGCCGCAAGCTGGTCGCAAGTCCCGTCGAGGTGCGGCTTCCGGGCGGGAGCCTGACGATCGAATGG